>NZ_CEEDDZ010000002.1:86793-397855 GCF_979253585.1 Pseudomonas sp. AC463
CACTCGTAGCTCAGCTGGATAGAGTACTCGGCTACGAACCGAGCGGTCACAGGTTCGAATCCTGTCGAGTGCACCATTTAAGAGTTAGTTGCAGCAATGCAGGTAGCTTGGCTTCAACCAGTTGTGATCTGGTCTAAAAACACAATCTGCACTCGTAGCTCAGCTGGATAGAGTACTCGGCTACGAACCGAGCGGTCACAGGTTCGAATCCTGTCGAGTGCACCATACAAACAAAAAGCCCGCCTAGTGCGGGCTTTTTGCCGTCTGGGGTTTGTGTGGGATTTTGTCTTTTTCTTCTGCTTCATGTGTTTTCCCTTCGTGCGGCGTCGTCGCAGTTCATAGATGCAGCCAATACTCAACTTTGGCTCGCAAGCGCTTGTTCTTTCCAGTTTTTTGACGTTAAAAGCGTGCGCAGCGTGTATCATTGCGCCCGTCAGCCCCGCCGGGGCTTGTGGAATACCTCCATGGACTTACCCAGTAGTTACTCAGTACCCCGCTTTACCAATCATGAATTGACTGATTGATCCTTCCGGCGTGCCCCGCTGCTGGGAGTGGAGTTCGCCTATGACCGAAGTAGAAGTAAAGAAAACACAAGAAAGCCTGCAGGATCGTTTGGCTCAAGTCATCGAGCTGCTGCAGCGCCAGCGCGTGGTCGAAGACCTCACGCACCGCCAGGACGGTCCCAACAACGACCGTGTTGAAAACCTGGTTCACCGGCAAAATCTCGTCGAGTTGCAACGCAAGCTCGATGACCTGCACTCCGCCGACGTCGCCTATATTCTCGAAGCCTTGCCGCTGGATGATCGACTGACCCTCTGGCAGTTGGTCAAGGCCGACCGCGACGGTGACATCCTGCTTGAAGTGTCCGACTCCGTCCGGGAAACCCTGATCGCGGACATGGATGATCACGAGCTCCTGGCTGCAGCCAGGGAGATGGACGCCGACGAACTGGCTGACCTGGCTCCTGAGCTGCCCCGTGATGTTGTCCATGAGCTGATGGAGGCCCTCGACGGTCAGCAGCGTGAGCGCGTGCGCTCCGCGTTGTCCTATGACGAGGACCAGGTCGGCGCCCTGATGGACTTCGAGATGGTCACCATCCGCGAAGACGTCAGCCTGGAAGTGGTGTTGCGCTACCTGCGCCGCCTCAAAGAGCTGCCGGGCCATACCGACAAACTGTTCGTGGTCGACTATGAAGGCATCCTCAAGGGCGTGCTGCCGATCAAGCGCCTGCTGGTGAACGATCCGGACAAGAAAGTTGCGGATTTGATGGCCAGCGATACGGTGAGTTTTCACCCGGACGAGGATGCCTACGAGGCCGCCCAGGCGTTCGAGCGTTACGACTTGATCTCGGCCCCCGTGGTCGACAAGAACGGCAAGCTGATTGGCCGACTGACCATCGATGAGATGGTCGACCTGATTCGTGAAGAAAGCGAAACCGAAGTCCTCAACATGGCGGGTTTGCGTGAAGAGGAAGACATCTTTGCCTCGGTCTGGCGCTCCTTGCATAACCGCTGGGCCTGGCTGGCGGTCAACCTGATCACGGCGTTTATCGCGTCGCGTGTGATCGGTTTGTTCGAGGGGTCCATCGAGAAGCTGGTCGCTCTCGCGGCGCTGATGCCGATTGTGGCGGGTATCGGTGGCAACTCCGGTAACCAGACGATCACCATGATCGTGCGCGCGATGGCGCTGGACCAGGTGAGTACCGCCAATTCCTCGCGCTTGCTGCGCAAAGAGCTGGCCGTGGGCTTGATCAACGGTTTGGTGTGGGGCGGTGTGATCGGCGTGGTGGCTTACTTGCTGTATGGCAGCTGGTCACTGGGGGTGGTGATGACCGCCGCCATGACCCTCAACCTGCTGCTGGCAGCGCTGATGGGGGTGCTGATCCCCATGACCCTCGCGCGCCTTGGGCGTGACCCTGCCATGGGCGCCAGCGTGATGATTACGGCCATGACCGACAGTGGTGGCTTCTTCATCTTCCTGGGCCTGGCGACGATCTTCCTGCTGTAATTCCTTCCTGCGGGGGGCTGTTCTGCCCCCGCCTTGCCAAATCCCGCGCAAAAAAAAAGCCAGCACATGGCTGGCTTCGGCTTTCAATTCTAAATCAGTTGGCTTCTGCGGCCGCTTCAACGTCGTGCGCAATAAGCGAGACGAGAGCATTTTGCTGGCGGTGGGAGAGCTGACGAAAACGCTGCAGCAGTTCGCGTTCGTGCAGCGACAGCTCAGGGCTGTCCAGGCGCATGCTCAACTCGTCGCCCAGCGCACCTTCCTGAATAAGGCTCTGTTCCAGGCGCGCGATGATTTCGGAGTTCATGCTGCGGTGATGATTGCGAGCCACCTCGGCAATGCGTTCCCGCATTCCGTCTGGCAGACGTACGACGAATTTGTCAGCCGTACGGCTGGAATAAATTGCCTGTTTCAATGGGCGCATATATTTAACCGGTTAGTTCAGGGGAGCGGTTTTTGGAATTGGCCGCAAGATGAGTGTTAAGACAAGGCTCACGACTAAAGTTCAACCCTAATTGCAAAGAGGCCGCATCATGCCTCAGATTTGACAGTTCCTTGGCGTCAATTCTGTGACAAATATTGAACTGCCTAAAGGCTTTATGCCAGCACTCATTTACATTTTTGCGGACTGGTTGGAAAACTTTTCAACCGCTGACTCCGCGACGGAACTTCCTGTAAGCACAGGCCACCATCGGGCTTGAGGCCGCACATCGTATAGCAAAGTGGCCTTTTGCCCTTATTTTTAAGACTAGTGGCAATTTGCCGATTTACTAGGACGGGGCGACATAAGGTAGGGCGGGGGGAAGGGATCAGCGTAAAACCGGGTCAAATTTAAATCGGCGACCAACGATGAGCGTGAGCACCAGCAAGATTGCAAATACCCCGGTTGCGACGAACGCGGTGGTCTGCGCATCTTGAGCGTCGGCATTCAGGCCCAGAATGCCGGTGATGGCGGTCAGGCACAAAAACAGCCAGGCGGATTTAGTCATCAGCGGTTTCCTTAGAAAACCCAATGTTCAGAAACGGGGGCAGCCTGGGTGTCTTGGGTCAGGCGCACTGGCGATTGCGCGCCGGGCATCATCACAGCCAGTTGCGGGCGCTGTTGCAGGTGGTGAGGTACTGCCTGGCTGATCTGTGCAGGGTCGCTGCTGCCGGCCGATTGGAAATGGAACGTCACCAGGGCAGCCAGGGCTACGGTGTTGAGGGCTAACAGAAGGGCACTGTTCATGGTCATGTTCTCCGCTTAACGCCGTGGCTGAAGGGCTCTTGTAGGAGAAGTATTGCAGGTCTTGTGCCAATCTTTTATCTCAATAAAATCAATGGGTTGAGTCTACTTTAAGGCGCGCAAAGGTTGCAATTTGCAATGCAGGCATTTTGGGGTAATGCATTTTGCACGATGGGAGCAAGTGCCTGTGTTTACGGGGTGAAACACGGATCGTCAGGGCAGGGAACGGCCTACACTCAAAAAGCCCACGGACGACATGACAAAACCGACCTCGGCCGTTAACATGCACGCCGTCCGTCGCAGTGCTCCTGGCCCGATGGCTGTCATTAGTCCCAGTAGCTCAATTGGATAGAGCATCCCCCTCCTAAGGGGAAGGTTGGCCGTTCGAACCGGCCCTGGGACACCAGATTCGCAATCCCTATAGGAAGCCCCGCACAGAATATTCTGGCGGGGCTTTTTCGTGGGTGTTCGATCTTTTCCAATACCGGTCGAACCTTGCCGTTGATCGAGGTTCACAGCAGGTGCCGTCGGGTATTTTTCGCAACGGTGTACCTTGCACGCCACCCGGCAGCGTCTGAGCTGTTATGCAAAATAATCCCCGGAAACAGTGCCTTTCGCCTGTCCGGATCCCGCTACCCCGGACTATCATGCCGATAGCCCTGTCTCTCACTGCAAGGAGCCGCTCGGAACGCCGATGCGCCAGATCTGGAAACCTTTTCGAGCCCTTTATTTCGCTTCCCTGATGATGCTGATCGGCTCTGGCCTGCTCAGTACTTACCTGGCCTTGCGCCTGGCGGCCGACCATGTCGATAGCCTGTGGGTCGGCGCGCTGATGGCGGCCAACTATTTTGGCCTGGTGCTGGGTGGCAAGATCGGGCACCGCCTGATTGGTCGTGTCGGGCACATCCGGGCTTACGCCACTTGTGCCGGGATCGTCGGTGCGGCGGTGCTGGGCCACGGCCTGATCAACTGGCTGCCGGCCTGGATCGTGCTGCGGATGATCGTGGGCCTGGGGATGATGTGCCAGTACATGGTCATCGAAAGCTGGCTCAATGAGCAGGCGGACGCCAAGCAGCGTGGCGCGGTGTTCAGTGGCTATATGATCGCGTCCTACCTGGGCCTGGTGCTGGGTCAGCTGATTCTGGTGATGCACCCTGAGCTTGGCCTGGAATTGCTGATGCTGGTGGCGCTGTGTTTTGCCTTGTGCCTGGTGCCGGTGGCGATGACCCGGCGCATTCACCCGGCACCCTTGCACCCGGCACCGATGGAGCCGCGCTTCTTTATCAAGCGCGTGCCGCAGTCGTTGAGTACGGTGCTGGGCGCGGGGTTGATCGTGGGCTCGTTCTACGGCCTGGCGCCGCTCTACGCCTCGCAGCAGGGGCTGACCACCGAGCAGGTGGGTCTGTTTATGGGTAGCTGCATTTTTGCCGGCCTGGTGGTGCAGTGGCCATTGGGCTGGTTGTCGGACCGCTATGACCGCGCGCTGCTGATTCGCTGCTTTGCCCTGTGCCTGGCGGTGGCGGCGTTGCCGCTGGCGGTAATGACCAACGTGCCGCTGGAGGTGTTGTTCGTGGCGGGCTTCTTGTGTTCCCTGGTGCAGTTTTGCCTGTACCCGCTGGCGGTGGCGTTCTCCAATGACCACGTGGAGGGTGACCGCCGCGTGTCGCTCACGGCCATGCTGCTGGTGACCTACGGCGTCGGCGCCAGTATCGGGCCGTTGCTCGCCGGTGTGGTGATGAAGATGTTCGGCAGCCACATGCTCTATGCGTTTTTCAGCCTGTGCGCGTTGATCCTGGTGTGGCGCATTCGCCCGAAAGCGGTAACCAACCTGCATCAGGTGGACGACGCGCCGTTGCACCATGTGGCAATGCCCGACAGCATGTCCAGCTCGCCGCTGGTGGCTTGCCTCGATCCGCGGGTGGATGAGGCGGTCGTGCAGGAGCAGATGCAAACCAGTGCTCCAGAGCCAGAAGCCGAGCCCGAAGCACCGGCGGATGAGCCCGCCGTTGAGGCGCCATCAGACCCGCTGGACCCCGACGAGCATCCCCACGACTTGAGCAGGGCGCGCCCCTGAACGCAAAAACGGGCAGATCCCATCAGGATCTGCCCGTTTTTTTGTCGCGATCTTTAAACCTTAAAAATCGTCGTCTTTATCGAAGCGCCGCGCTTCGCGTTGCAGCTGATACACAAACCGCTCGACCTGGCGTTGCACCAACCCACTCATGTTGTGGAAGCGTACGCCGGCAAAGGTTGTGTTGATCTTCTCTTCGAAGTGCAGGTAACGCAGTTCGACCGAGGTGGTCATGCTGCCAAAGGGCAGGGCGGCGATAAAGCGGTCGTATACCTGGCCCAGTTGCAGGCGCTCGGAGATGTCGCCTTCAAAGCGCAATTTGCAGCCGGTGGCGGAAATATCCAGCAGTTTGCCGCTGACCGGTGCCTTGAGTTTCTCGCCGCCCAGCTCGATGTTGACCAGCTGGGCCAGCTTCAAGGCGGCGCGGAAGGCATTGCGGCGCTGGTGGTAGACCACCTCGTCAGGCAGCGCGCCAGTGTAAATGCGGTGGCCGTCCTTTTCGCTGATACTCAGGTTGCCGTTGCTTTCCCACGCAACACGTACGCCGTCGTGGAAGCCTTCGATTCGGAAGGGTTCGCCATTTTCCAGGTGACGTTCGCCGTCGCGCGGGATCATCTCGTCCAGGGCCAGCGTGCCGCTGTCACGGTCGACGTCCACCAGGTAGCTCTGGAAGCGCTGGCTGCGCTCGTGGAAGGTGATGATCAGCGGGTCATGGCTGTCTTGCAGCATGCGCAAGGTGCCGGCGATTTCCAGAGGCGTGGTGAGCACCTTGGGTGGCTGCGGTGCATCTTCCGCATTAAGGGCGTTGAACACGGTTCTTCCATCTCCAGACAAAATACGACTACACGCAAGAACAGGCATTTTGCCAGTATGTGGCGCGCCTTGGATAGGGCGGGCCGTAAACCGGCATCAGGCTTGGCTGCGGGTGCTTGGCTTGACCAGGCGCGAGGTGGAGCCCTGGGCGTTGTAAAGCGCCGGAGGCTCGCCGCCGTGAAGTATACGCAACTGGTTGGCGGTCGTAGCTTGCTGAAGCTGGATCGACTGACCGTTGAGCAAGTTGGCTTCCTGGCACTGGGCGAGCAATTGATTGAGTTCTTTGCTCTGGGCCAGGAGTTGATCGCCCACCGAAGAATGGCTGGCCAGTTGCGCCAGGCCATCGTGGTCTGCCGGCAGGCCCAGGCTGATGAGGATCTGGCTGCGTTTTTTGCCGTGCTGTTCCAGCAGGACAATCAACGACTGTTTGCGCGCGAGAATTTCTTCGAGCAGGGGCATGTCCCGGCCGTAGAGGGCCAGGGATTCTTCCCGAAGCAGCTCAAGCAGCTGTTGTGTCGGCGCGTGATCATCAATGATCAGTTGAAGCAATTGTTCGTCGTGATGCATGGCTGGCCTTGGGGTTTAAGCGTCCAAAAGCCCGGCGCAGGCCTTTGCCTAGCGCTCGGCTTCGAAGTTAAGCAGCTTGCTGGCTACACGGTTGCTGTCGACTTTATAGCTGCCATCGGCGATTGCCTGTTTCAATTCGGCCACACGGGCTTTATTGACCACCGGTTGATCGCGCAGCGAGTCAGTGACCTTCTGCAACTGTTGAGCCTCATTGCTCAGGTGTACGGATTCCCCGCTCTGGCTGGCGCTGGCCTGTTCTGCCTTGGCGGGCAGTGGCTGGGCCTTGGCTTCTACGCTGTCCTTGGCACCGGTGGTGCGCGAAGTGCCTGACGTAGCCGGGGTGTTATTTAAACGACTGAAATCGATGACCATGATAAAAAACCTCTGGGTATTTGGACGCTTGCCATGTTTTCGGCCATACCCGGACAAACTTTAGGCGCAATTGACAATAAACTGCACAGGCCGGCGCCCAGTCGACAGTGTAGGAAAAGCCGGCGTCCGATACCAGTGGTCTATAAGGCGACCTCCACTTGGCCCGGCGCTGTGACCCGGGCCTTGATCACGCGATTGGAGTTGAGGTTCTTGACCCGAATCTGCTCGCTCATGCCGCCATTGGACAGCGCTTCGCCCGGCATCTTCACATGCAGGCCGCCGCTGCTGGCGGAAATCACCACCTGGTCACCCTTGCGAATCACTTCCGCCTGCTCCAGTTGAACCAGAGTGACGACCTGATCGGTGACCACTGGTCGGGTCAATTTCTGCCCGACGGCCTGGTCCAGGGATGTCAGGTAGCCCTGATTGATCATGCTGATGTCGCGTTCGCGCAGTACCACGTCCTCGAAACCGATGATGCCGGTGCGTTTCATCGGGCGGGCAACCACCACCACATCACGGAACAGCTTGACCTGGGCCGGCACGAACACCGTCCAGGGCGAGGCGCCTTCACAGCGTACCTTTACCGTTACGCGCCCAATCGGCTGGGCCGGGCTTTCCAGGGTGGCTGTCAATTCCTTGTCGCACATTGGCATGCGCAGGCGGGGGTCCAGCTGGTTGACCTGGATTTCATAACGCCCGGGAGTCTGGGTGGTCGCCAGATAATCTTCTACAGTGAACTCAAGAAAGCCTTGGGTGACGCCGATAAGTAGATCAGGCAAGGTGACGTTGTCTGCGCGGGCCGTGGCTCCCAGGCTCGCAGCCAGCAGCACCACGCAGGCGCAGAGCAATCTGCGGTATCGTGGGAATCGTAAGCGTCGGGAAACTGTCGTTTTAATATCCATGATGGGTAAATAGCAAAGCTCGTGCCGTTTAGTGCTGGGTGCGCGTCGCACCCTTATAGGTTTTAGCGTAGGAGTCTGGGCATGGCAGGTGTAATGGATTCAGTAAACCAGCGCACACAGCTGGTAGGGCAGAATCGCCTGGAGTTGTTACTTTTTCGCCTGGATGGCAAGCAGCTATATGGCATCAACGTGTTCAAGGTGCGGGAAGTGCTGCAATGCCCCAAGCTGACGATCATGCCCAAGTCCAGCCCTGTGGTGTGTGGCGTCGCCAACATCCGAGGCGCGACCATCCCGATTCTCGACCTGGCCCTGGCCACCGGTTCGGCGCCGTTGCAGGACCGTGAAAACCCGTTTGTGATCATTACCGAATACAACACCAAGACCCAGGGTTTCCTGGTGCGCTCGGTGGAACGCATCGTCAACATGAACTGGGAAGAGATCCATCCGCCGCCCAAGGGCACCGGCCGCGATCACTACCTCACGGCCGTGACGCGGGTGGATAACCAGTTGGTGGAAATCATCGACGTAGAGAAGATCCTCGCCGAAGTGGCGCCCACCTCGGAATCGATTTCCGTGGGTGTGGTGGATGCCGAAACGGCGCACAAGGCCATCTCCCTGCGGGTGTTGACCGTGGATGACTCCTCGGTGGCGCGCAAACAGGTGACCCGTTGCCTGCAAACCGTCGGCGTGGAAGTGGTGGCCCTCAACGACGGCCGCCAGGCGCTGGACTACTTGCGCAAGCTGGTGGATGACGGCAAGAAGCCGGAAGAAGAATTCTTGATGATGATCTCCGACATCGAGATGCCGGAAATGGATGGCTACACCCTCACGGCCGAGATACGCAACGATCCACGCATGCAAAAATTGCATATCATCCTGCATACTTCGTTGTCGGGTGTGTTCAATCAGGCGATGGTCAAGAAGGTCGGTGCTGATGACTTCCTGGCCAAATTCCGCCCTGATGACCTGGCGAACCGGGTAGTCGACCGGATCAAGGCTGCAGATCACGGCTAGGGGGTTTTCCCTGGCGGTCACACGATTTAAGAGGCGGTACCATTGTCTACGGGTAATTTGGATTTTGAACAGTTCCGGGTCTTCCTGGAAAAAGCCTGTGGCATATTGCTCGGTGAAAACAAGCAGTACCTGGTATCCAGCCGTCTCAACAAACTGATGGAACAGCAGGGCATCAAGTCTTTGGGTGAGCTGGTTCAGCGTATCCAGGGCCAGCCGCGCAGTGGGCTCAAGGAAATGGTGGTCGATGCCATGACCACCAACGAAACCCTGTGGTTTCGTGATACCTACCCCTTTGAAGTGCTCAAGAGCAAAGTCTTGCCCGAGGCCATCAAGGCCAGCCCTGGCCAGCGTCTGCGTATCTGGTCGGCGGCGTGCTCCTCGGGGCAGGAACCCTATTCGATTTCGATGTCCATCGACGAATTCGAACGGACCAACATGGGCCAGCTCAAGGCCGGCGCGCAAATCGTGGCCACCGACCTGTCCGGCACGATGCTCACCAACTGCAAGACCGGCGAGTACGACAGCCTGGCCTTGGGCCGTGGTTTGTCCCAGGAACGCCTGCAACGTTACTTCGACCCGAAAGGGGCGGGGCGTTGGGCGGTCAAGGCGCCGATCAAGAGCCGCGTGGAGTTTCGCTCGTTCAACCTGCTCGACAGCTACGCCAGCCTGGGCAAGTTCGACATGGTGTTCTGCCGCAACGTGCTGATCTACTTCTCGGCCGAGGTGAAGAAAGACATCCTGTTGCGCATCCACGGCACGCTCAAGCGCGGCGGTTACTTGTTCCTCGGCGCTTCCGAAGCGCTGAACGGCCTGCCGGATCACTACCAGATGGTGCAATGCAGCCCGGGGATCATTTACCAGGCCAAGTAACCCGTACGCAGTCAAAAATGTGGGAGGGGGCAAGCCCCCTCCCACATTTTTATTTGCGGCAATCCTTCGGAAAGCGGCAACTCCCCATTGCCGCTTTACTGGCGCTACGCGGAAACCGCTTGCCGCTTTTCTGGCATTGCCGGCGGCAAACACCCGGCAAACCCTTGAATTACGGGCCTCGCGAAAACTGGCATGCGCCTTGCTATGACCTTGTTACGAAAAGCAGGTCAGCCTAAAGGTTTCCGCCATGAGCATCAGCTTCGATAAAGCGCTCGGTATCCACGAACAAGCCCTGGGCTTCCGCGCCCAGCGTGCCGAAGTCCTGGCCAACAACATTGCCAACGCCGACACCCCGAACTACAAGGCTCGGGACCTGGACTTCTCCGCCGTGCTCGCTGCACAGCAGGACAAGACCAAGAACGGCACCTTCGCCTTGAACATGACCAACAGCCGTCATATCGAAGCGCAAGGCCTGAGCAGTGGTGATGAGTCGTTGCTGTATCGCACGCCGATGCAACCGTCGATCGACCAGAACACCGTGGACGCCCAACTGGAGCAATCGGCCTACGCCGAGAACTCGGTGAACTTCCAGGCCAGCTTTACCCTGCTCAACAGCAAATTCAAAGGGCTGATGTCAGCCCTGCGTGGAGAATAAGCCATGTCCCTAGCCAGTGTTTTTAATATTGCCGGCAGTGGCATGAGCGCGCAGACCACGCGTTTGAACACCGTCGCCAGTAACATCGCCAACGCCGAGACCGTGTCGTCGAGCATTGACCAGACCTACCGCGCACGCCACCCGGTGTTCGCCACCATGTTCCAGGACGGCCAGGCGGGGCAGAGCGGTAGCGGCAGTTCGCTGTTCCAGAACCAGGATGCCGCCGGCCAAGGCGTGCAGGTCCTCGGCGTGGTGGAAGACCAGAGCAATCTGGAAGCGCGCTACGAGCCGAACCACCCTGCAGCGAACGAAAAAGGCTATGTGTACTACCCGAACGTCAACGTGGTCGAGGAAATGGCAGACATGATCTCCGCCAGCCGCTCGTTCCAGACCAACGCGGAAATGATGAACACCGCCAAAACCATGATGCAGAAGGTCCTGACCCTGGGTCAGTGATAAGGGGCGCCAAATAATGGCCATCGTTGATACTTCTACCAACACGGCAGTCCAGGACCTTTTCAATACCAAGGTCAAGACCGCCACAGACAACGTCTCCAGCGTTGCCACTGCCGCCACCGGCAGTCAGTCGCTGGGCAAGGACGCGTTCCTGCAATTGCTGGTTACTCAGCTGAAGAACCAGGACCCGCTGTCGCCTCAGGACAACGGCGCGTTCGTGGCTCAGTTGGCACAGTTCAGCAGCCTGGAAGGCATCAACACCCTGAATGACTCGGTGAATGCGATCTCCAGCAACTTCAGCTCCTCGCAAGCATTGCAGGCGTCGTCGCTGGTAGGCCGTTCGATCATCACCCAGACCGACAAGGCCCTGGTGGACACGAGCAAGAGCATGACCGGTTCGGTGGCGGTGACGTCGGCGACCGGTAACGTCGCGATCAAGATCACCGACAAAGACGGCAACGTGGTACGCACCATCGACATGGGCGCCCAGAGCGCTGGCAACTCCGACTTTATCTGGGATGGCAAGAACGACGCAGGCGAGGTTGCCCCCGCCGGCACCTACACCTTCGCGGCCACCACCAAGAATGACAAGGGCGACGCGGTAGCCCTGGCAACTTCGTTGCCGGCCACCGTCACCAGCGTGACTTTGAGCAAGACCGGCGGCGAAATGGTGCTGAACCTTGCCGGCGGCATGGGCAGCGTCAAGCTGTCGCAAATCCAGACTATCGGTACATAGAGCCGGCTAAATACGGCAGAGGGAGAGAAACATGTCTTTTAATATCGGCCTTAGCGGTCTCTATGCGGCCAACAAACAGCTGGACGTGACCGGTAACAACATCGCCAACGTCGCGACCACGGGCTTCAAATCGTCCCGTGCGGAATTCGCCGACATCTACGCGGCGTCCAAGCTGGGCACCGGCCAGAACAGCATCGGCAACGGTGTGAACCTGGCGGCCGTGTCGCAGCAGTTCACCCAAGGTGACGTGAATGGCAGCGGCGGCATTCTGGACATGGCGATCCAGGGCGGTGGCTTCTTCGTACAGAAAGGCAGCGACGGTTCGCTGGAGTACACCCGCAGCGGTGCTTTCCGTGCGGATAAAGATGGCTACATCACCAACAACACCGGTACTTCGCGCCTGCAAGGTTACGCTGCGGATGACGACGGCAAGATCATCAAGGGCGGTCTGGTTGACCTGCAACTGAACCTGTCGAACCTGCCACCCAAGGCGTCCACCAAAGTCGATTCCACCAGCAACCTGAACTCCTCGGAGTTGGTGATCGATCAGACCACCAAAATATTCAACCCAGCTGACACCAGTACTTTTACCACCCAGTACAGCACCACGCTGTATGACGACCAGGGCAACTCCCACGCCATGGTGCAGTACATGGTGAAAAGCGATGCCAACGAGTGGAAATCCTACACGTTGATCGATGGCCGTAACCTTGACGGCTCGCTGCCTACCACCACGGGCACCGGGATGCCTCCTGCAGTGACCCTGACCTTTGATGGCGCGGGCAAGCTCAAGGACGTGGCCGGCGCCGACGTGGCCGGCACGACCCTGACGCTCAAAGACTGGGTGCCAGGTTCGGTCACCGGCGGCGTGTGGGCGCCAAACGATGCGACCGCGCCGGACATCGCCGTCAACATGGGCAACGTTACCCAGTACAACTCGGCCAGCTATCGCAACCCGCCGGTCACCGATGGCTACGCCACTGGCCAGATCACCGGCCTGAAAATCGATGGCAACGGCGTCCTGTTCGCGACCTTCAGCAACCAGCAGAGCAAGGCCATCGGCCAGATCTCCCTGGCCAGCTTCAACAACGAACAAGGCCTGCAGCCAGCGGGCGGTACTACCTGGAGAGAGACCTTCGCCTCGGGCCAGCCGGGTTACGACACCCCGCAAGCCGGTACTCTGGGTTCGATCGTGGCCAACTCCCTGGAGAACTCCAACGTCAACCTGACCAACGAGCTGGTGGACCTGATCAAGGCCCAGAGCAACTACCAGGCGAACGCCAAGACCATCTCCACCCAGAGCACCATCATGCAGACCATCATTCAGATGACCTGATGCTGTAAGGCTGCACAAGAAGCCCCTCGAAAGAGGGGCTTTTTTGTGGGCGTCATATGAGTGCCAGGACTTTTCCCATGCCGCCATGGCAGGAGATGACAACTGAACGTTGGAACCGACTACGGCTTTTTTTCCACTTATCCAGCCAAGAAGTAGATCTTTTCATTACGGAGTGGGTGGGTATGTGGAATTCGTCGGTGTCCGGCCATGGGGTCGGTGGGAGTGGGGCGGTCCTGTGGGGTGTCAGCCCTTCAGTGGCGTCCAAAGAGCGCATAAGTTCTGATAAGGACGACGTTAAAAAGCTTCTCGGCGAACTCGATGATGCCGAAAGAACCTCCAGCAACCAGACTGCCCGGGACCTGCGCGACAAGCTGAATGAAAAGCGCGCGGAGTTGGGGGATACCCGGTTCAAGGAGATTCTCGAACAAATAAACAAAGAGATAGCCCAGAGCTGGCTTGCGTTGTTGAGGCGGCTGTTTCCGGACCTTTTTCCAGGCGATGAACCTTCGCCATCGCCTGCTCCGCAACCATCGCCGGGTCGCGGCGGCGTTGGTGATGGCGGCAACAGCGGCAGGGTTAACCCAAGCCGCAATCGCCCCGCGGAGTCCATGAGCAACAAGCCCTTGACCAAGGGGGCCAATTACCATCACTACAGGCCAGACAACAGTGAACCCGGGAAAAAACCCGGCATGGGTCGAGAGGACGGCAATATCTGGTCAGGTTTCAAGCAGGGGCCGGATGGTAACTGCGTCACGGTTTCAGCCATCAAGGCGGCAATGATGAAGTTTGGCCAGAAACCCACGGATATTTTCAAGGAGGTGAAAGCGGCGGGGGATGGCTTTGATGTGCAAATGCGCGATGGCTACCGGCTTCACTTGAGTCAGGCTGAAGTGAAACAGGCAGCAGAGCAGGCACGCTTCGAGGGCGATAACCCGGCCATGCTGACCGATGCCAACTTTCTGTTTGCTGTGAGCGCCAAGCGCGCGCAGAACGAGAACAGCGACGGTTATGCCCGGCAGAGTTTTACTGCTGCGTTGCAAAGCCTCAACGACGGTGAGGACGGTGGCGAGGGGCTGATGCGACTGGGGCTCAGCGGCCACATGCGAAAAACCACTGCGTCAGAGTTGGCGAGCGGACAGCTTGGTGTTGTCAGTCACCAGGTGATGATTCAGGGCGAATGGGGTGGCCATTCCCTGGCAGTCATCGGTGGGCGAGAAGAAATGTGGGGCAAGCGAGGCGGGCAGCCACCGGCTGGCGCCGAGGCATTTGCCTTGGTTTGATGCAGGCAATAAAAAACCCGATAAACCCAACTGCATCCAGGGTTTATCGGGTTTTTAAATCCCGGGCGATCAAGCCCGGGACGCGCTCAGCTTACTGGCAAGCTTCGCAATCCGGCTCGTCGATCGCGCAGGCTTTTGGCACTGGCGCCGGGCCGGCTGGAGCGGCGAGAACCGAATCATCACCATGGTTGCCGCTGGAAACAGCGTTCAACTTGCCGGTATTGATGGTCGACTTCTCGGTGCTGGTCGCCGCCAGGGCACGGAGGTAGTAAGTGGTTTTCAGGCCACGGTACCAAGCCATGCGGTAGGTCACGTCGAGCTTCTTGCCCGAGGCGCCGGCGATGTACAGGTTCAGCGACTGAGCCTGGTCGATCCACTTCTGACGACGGCTGGCGGCGTCAACGATCCACTTGGTGTCCACTTCGAAGGCGGTCGCGTAAAGCTCTTTGAGCTCTTGCGGGATGCGTTCGATCTGCTGCACGGAGCCGTCGTAGTACTTCAGGTCGTTGATCATGACCGAGTCCCACAGGCCGCGGGCTTTGAGGTCGCGAACCAGGTACGGGTTGATCACGGTGAATTCGCCCGACAGGTTCGATTTCACGTAGAGGTTCTGGTAGGTCGGTTCGATCGACTGCGATACGCCGGTGATGTTGGCGATGGTCGCGGTCGGTGCGATGGCCATGATGTTGGAGTTACGAATGCCTTTCTGCACACGGGCACGTACCGGCGCCCAGT
This sequence comes from Pseudomonas sp. AC463, assembly GCF_979253585.1. Taxonomy (NCBI): domain Bacteria; kingdom Pseudomonadati; phylum Pseudomonadota; class Gammaproteobacteria; order Pseudomonadales; family Pseudomonadaceae; genus Pseudomonas; species Pseudomonas sp. AC463. The sequence goes on from NZ_CEEDDZ010000002.1 coordinate 101,833, forward strand.
CCAGGGACTCTTCCAGGTCGACGTCGATGTACTTCTGGCCACGTTGCTCGATCAGGATCTGTTGCGAATCCAGCGGCAGGATGCCCTTGGACCACAGCGAACCCTGGAACGTCTCGTAGGCGCCGCGCTCGTCGGCCAGGTCGCAGGAAGCCTGGATCGCGTAGTAGCTGACCGCTTCCATGGACTTGTCGGCGAACTCGACCGCAGCATCCGAACCGTAAGGAATGTGCTGCAGGTACAAAGCGTCCTGGAAGCCCATGATGCCCAGGCCGACCGGACGGTGCTTGAAGTTGGAGTTCTGCGCCTGTGGCACCGAGTAGTAGTTGATGTCGATCACGTTATCGAGCATGCGTACGGCGGTGTTGACGGTGCGTTCCAGCTTGGCGGTGTCCAGCTTGCCGTTGACGATGTGGTTCGGCAGGTTGATCGAGCCCAGGTTGCAAACGGCGATCTCGTCCTTGTTGGTGTTCAAGGTGATCTCGGTGCACAGGTTCGAGCTGTGGACCACGCCCACGTGCTGCTGCGGGCTGCGCAGGTTGCATGGGTCCTTGAAGGTCAACCATGGGTGGCCGGTTTCGAACAGCATGGACAGCATTTTGCGCCACAGGTCTTTGGCCTGGATGGTCTTGAACAGCTTGATCTTGCCCGGGTACTGGGACAGGGCTTCGTAGTACTCGTAACGCTCTTCGAAGGCCTTGCCGGTCAGGTCGTGCAGGTCTGGTACTTCGGATGGCGAGAACAGGGTCCACGGGCCGTCATCGAAGACGCGCTTCATGAACAGGTCCGGGATCCAGTTGGCGGTGTTCATGTCGTGGGTACGACGGCGGTCATCACCGGTGTTCTTGCGCAGCTCGATGAACTCTTCAATGTCCATGTGCCAGGTTTCCAGGTAGGCACACACCGCGCCTTTGCGCTTGCCACCCTGGTTGACCGCTACGGCGGTGTCGTTCACGACTTTCAGGAACGGTACGACGCCCTGGGACTTGCCGTTGGTGCCCTTGATGTACGAACCCAGTGCACGCACAGGGGTCCAGTCGTTGCCCAGGCCGCCGGCGAATTTGGACAACATGGCGTTGTCGTGGATCGCGTGGTAGATGCCCGACAGGTCATCCGGCACGGTGGTCAGGTAGCAGCTCGACAGCTGTGGACGCAGGGTGCCGGCGTTGAACAGGGTCGGGGTCGACGACATGTAGTCGAAGGACGACAGCAGGTTGTAGAACTCGATCGCACGGTCTTCTTTGTGCTTCTCTTCGATCGCCAGGCCCATGGCCACGCGCATGAAGAACACTTGCGGCAGTTCGAAGCGGATACCGTCCTTGTGGATGAAGTAACGGTCGTACAGGGTTTGCAGGCCCAGGTAGGTGAACTGCTGGTCGCGCTCGTGGTTGATCGCCTTGCCGAGTTTTTCCAGGTCGAAGCTGGCCAGGATCGGGTTCAGCAATTCGAATTCGATACCCTTGGCGATGTAGGCCGGCAGGGCCTTGGCGTACAGGTCGGCCATTTCGTGGTGAGTGGCGCTGTCGGCCACGCCCAGGAAGCCCAGGCCTTCGGCACGCAGGGTGTCCATCAGCAGGCGGGCGGTCACGAACGAGTAGTTCGGCTCACGCTCGACCAGGGTACGGGCGGTCATCACCAGGGCGGTGTTGACGTCGGTCAGGGCCACGCCGTCGTACAGGTTCTTCAGGGTTTCGCGCTGGATCAGGTCACCGTCGACTTCTTCCAGGCCTTCGCAGGCCTCGGTGATGATGGTGTTCAGGCGGCCCAGGTCCAGGGGTGCAAACGAACCGTCAGCCAGGGTGATGCGGATCGACGGGTGGGCTTGCACGGCAGCTTCTTCGGCCGGGGAGCGCACGGCACGTTCCTTGGAACGGGCGTCACGGTAGATCACGTAGTCGCGTGCGACTTTCTGCTCGCCGGCACGCATCAGGGCCAGTTCGACCTGGTCCTGGATTTCTTCGATGTGGATGGTGCCGCCCGAGGGCATGCGACGCTTGAAGGTCGCGGTGACTTGTTCGGTCAGGCGGGCAACGGTGTCGTGGATGCGCGACGAAGCGGCAGCGGTGCCGCCTTCAACTGCAAGAAACGCTTTGGTGATGGCGACGGTGATTTTGTCATCGGTGTAAGGAACGACAGTGCCGTTACGCTTGATCACGCGCAATTGGCCAGGTGCGGTGGCAGACAGATCCAGGTTCGAATCAGCGGCCTGCGGCACGGAGCCCTGCGGGTTCTCGCGAGTTGTGTCGGTTTGCATGGGGGGTTGTCTCCACATTCTATATTTATTTGGGCACCATCACGGTGCCCACCGTTCCGTCCTGAAGCACTTACAACAGGCCTGGGCCTGGCATAACAACTTCGGGACAGGAGGAAGGGAGCTGATCGCGCCGCTTCCATGCCGAAGTCTTCGGTTCGGGGCGCAAAAGCCCTTGGCCGTATTCCTGCTGGGTGACAGTTGCCCGCTTCAAGCACTGCAACACCCGTACCGTTTTGCGCTGTTGGAGCGGAAAAACGGCCGCCATCCGCGTGCGCGGTTTGGGCTTGAAAAAATGCCTGGATTCGACCAAACAGGAGCAAGAAAGAACTTGAGTTTCTTGTCTGATTTGTGTTTGGTTTTTTCGCTGAAAACCCTACATGTAGGGTTTTTTTAGCGCCGAGCTACAAGATAATGCGTTTTGGGGGGCTTAGCAACGCACTACCTGTGGATAACGCTGTGGGTAAAATGTGTATGAATCGTGGAACAGCCGCGTAGGCCGCAGTACTGCTGGATTCGGCCGTTTGTCACTGAATATTCCAAGCTATAAACAGCCGATTGGATTTTTGAGGGCGCGAACCCTATCACAAAAAAATGCGATCACCGAATGGATTTCCCGGCTTGTGTTTGAGGGTTGGGGCATGGCTACAATCGACCTTGTTATGCCCTGCGAACATTACAAACAAGGTATGGCCGCTGAAGATCAAAATGTGGGAGGGGGCTTGCCCCCGATGGCAGTGTGTCAGTGATAGATTTATCAACTGATCCACCGTTATCGGGGGCAAGCCCCCTCCCACATTTGACCGAATTAGCCAATAAAAAACCTAATAACAACGAGGATCGCGCATGGAGCAAGAAGCCTGGCAGGTATTGATAGTCGAGGACGACCAGCGGCTGGCTGAGTTGACCCGCGACTATCTGGAGAGCAATGGCCTGCGGGTGTCGGTGGAGGGCGATGGGGCCATGGCGGCGGCGCGGATCATTGCTGAACAGCCGGACCTGGTGATCCTCGACCTGATGCTGCCCGGCGAAGACGGCCTGAGCATCTGCCGCAAGGTGCGCGAGCGCTACGACGGCGTGATCCTGATGCTCACCGCCCGCACCGACGACATGGATCAGGTGATGGGCCTGGACATGGGCGCCGACGACTACGTGTGCAAACCGGTGCGCCCGCGCCTGCTGCTGGCGCGCATCCAGGCCCTGCTGCGGCGCAGCGAGCCGGCGGAACCGGCGATTGTGGAGGCCCAGCGCCGCCTGCAATTCGGCCCGCTGGTGGTCGATAACGCCCTGCGCGAAGCCTGGCTGCATGACGGCGGCATCGAACTGACCAGCGCCGAATTCGACCTGCTGTGGCTGTTGGTGGCGAATGCGGGCCGCATCCTGTCCCGCGAAGAAATTTTTATCGCCCTGCGCGGCATCGGCTATGACGGCCAGGACCGCTCCATCGACGTACGCATTTCGCGCATCCGCCCGAAAATCGGCGACGACCCGATCCACCCGCGCCTGATCAAGACCATCCGCAGCAAAGGCTATCTGTTCGTCCCTGAAGCCGCCGCCGATATGCCGCTGTGAACTCGATCTTCCTGCGCATTTATGGCGGCATGTGCGCGGCGCTGATCCTGGTGGCGCTGCTCGGCGTGCTGGCCTTGCACCTGCTCAACGAGGTACGCAGCGGCCAGTACCGCGAGCGCCTGGCCCATGGCACCTTTGCGCTGATGGGCGACAACCTGCAACCCATGAGTGCCATCGAGCGCCAGCGCGCCCTCGCGGTATGGGAGCGGCTGCTGGGCATTCCCCTGGAACTGCGCCCGCTGGCCGATGCGCAATTGGACCTCAGCCAACGCAACCGCCTGCAACGCGGCCAGGTGCTGGTGCAGCAGACCGGGCCCCACGCGGCGCGGGTGTTGCGCCTGGTCAGCGAGCAGTCGCAACTGGTGCTTACAGGCGAAGTACAGCAGATCAGCGAACAACTGGCCCGCGCGACTATTTACCTGCTGGCTGACGAACTGGTGCGCTTTCCGGTGGCCGAGCAGCCGCAGCGCCTGGCCGATATAAAAGAAGCCAAGGGCTTTGGCTTCGACATGCACCTGATGACCCTTGACCAGGCCGATATGGACGACGATCAGCGCCGCCGCGTATCGGAAGGCGATACGGTCATGGCCCTGGGCAAGGGCGGCGACTCCATCCGTGTGTTCGCCGGCATGGTCGGTACGCCGTGGGTGCTGGAAATCGGCCCGCTGTTCCAGATGAACCCTTACCCGGCGCAGTGGCTGATCCTGATCGCCCTGATTGGCCTGACCCTGATCGGCCTGATCGTCTATCTATTGGTGCGTCAGCTTGAGCGCCGCCTCAAAGGCCTGGAAGCCGCGGCCACGCGTATCGCCAAGGGCAACCTGGAAGTGCGCGTGCCGGCCCGTGGTGCCGATTCGGTAGGGCGCCTGGCAGCAGCGTTCAATGGCATGGCCGAGCACTTGCAGCAGTTGCTGGCGATCCAGCGCGAGCTGGTGCGCGCGGTCTCCCATGAGCTGCGCACGCCGGTGGCGCGCCTGCGTTTCGGCCTGGAGATGCTTGGCGATGCCGCAACCCCTGAGGCCCGACGCAAATACCTGGACGGCATGGACAGTGATATCCAGGACCTCGACGGCCTGGTGGATGAAATGCTCACCTACGCGCGCCTGGAACAGGGCTCGCCGGAGCTGAATTTCCAGCGGGTCGACCTGAATGCGCTGCTCGATCAGGTGATCGGCGAATTATCGCCACTGCGCCCGCAGGTCACAGTGGCCCGGGGTATTTGCCTGTCCTCGGCGCATTGGGACGACGCCTGGGTCGATGCCGAGCCGCGCTACCTGCACCGCGCGCTGCAGAACCTGGTGAGCAACGCCATGCGCCACGCCCAGGGTCGGGTGTTGATCAGTTACCAGGTGGGCCAGGTGCGTTGCCGTATCGACGTGGAAGACGACGGCCCAGGCGTGCCGCAGAGTGCCTGGGAACGCATCTTCACGCCGTTCCTGCGCCTGGACGACAGCCGCACCCGCGCGTCCGGCGGGCATGGCCTTGGGCTGTCGATTGTGCGGCGCATCATTTATTGGCACGGCGGGCGGGCATTGATAGGCAAGAGCAATAATTTAGGTGGGGCGTGTTTCAGCCTGAGTTGGCCCAGGGATCAGGACAAGCCCTGAGACCGCCATCGAGGGCCCCCTCCCACAGTTGACTGAATTCCAACGTTGGAATGCATTCCCTTGTGGGAGGGGCGGTGCGACGATTCGACTTGCCCCCGATAGCTGTAGGTCAGGCGCTGATAGCCACCAGACTCAACAACTGCCCCTCATCCACCGCAAACTGCCCCACCAGCTCCCTGCCATGGCACCACTCATCCGACAGATCAGTGAGCAACCGCAGACGCACCGAGCCGTCTTCGGCCCACTCCACCACCTCAGCATGCTCAAAATAGAAGCGCTTCTGCACAATCGGGTAGAGCGCCTTGAACAGGCTTTCTTTCGCAGAAAACGTCAGCGTCACCAGCAACGCAACCTGCTCACGCGGCACCAACGTCATGCGCTGCAGTTCATCAGCAGTAAGAATTTCCCCGGCCAGCCGTTCGGCCCGTTCCAGGCTGAGGATATTTTCCAGGTCCATCCCCAACCCACGCCACTGCGCCTTGTGCCCGACAATCGCGGCGGCATGCCCGGTGCTGTGGGTGATCGAGCCGCTGATATGCGCAGGCCACACCGGGGCGCGGTCTTCGCCGATCGCCGGGATGCAGTCCAGCTGATCGAGTTGTTGCAGGGCGGCGCGGGCGCACAAGCGGCCGGCGAGGAACTCGGCCTGGCGCTTGGCCACCGAGCGCTGGATGCTCGGCGGTGGCGGCACGGCGCTGCGCAGGAAGTCTCCCTCGGCCAAGAGGGCAGGCTCAAAGCGGGTGCTCAAAAATACCGTGCCCGGCAAGGGTTCGGGCAGCGGCCAATGGGCATCGAGTGGGGTGCAGCAAGCGGGTAAGGGCGTCATGGGCGGTATTTTGCCGAGTTGCTGCGCCAGAGGATAGCCCGGGGCGGTGCGCGGCCTGTTCAGGGGGAGTTCAGGGGCGTTTGCGTAGGCTGAAGCCAACACACCACAGCCACGCGCGTATGAGGTAACACCATGACTGCGATCAAAAAGCTGATGTTGGCGTTAACCATGCTCAGTGCCACCGCCGGGGTCCAGGCTTCTGATGGGGCGTTTGCCGAATTTGGTCGTGAGAAAACCAAAAAAACCAGCACGTTGATCCAGCGTGTCAGTTTCGAAGACGCATCCAGCCAGCCCACGCCTTGGGGTCAATCCCTGGGCCTCACGACGCCGCAGCCGAACTACCGCGCCGGCTATGAACACCAGACCGGCGAGTTCAATGGCATTAAACTGCGCCCGCAAGACTTGCAGGGCCGCTATGATATCCCTCTGTCGGACAGCTGATTTGCTTTGGAGAGCCTTATGAAATTGCTGGTGGTGGAAGATGAGGCGCTGCTGCGTCATCACCTGTTTACCCGCCTGACCGACAGCGGCCACGTGGTCGAGGCCGTGGCCAATGCCGAAGAGGCCCTGTACCAGACCGGCCAATTCAACCATGACCTGGCGATCATCGACCTGGGCCTGCCCGGCATGGGCGGCCTGGACCTGATTCGTAAATTGCGCAGCGAGGCCAAGACCTTCCCGATCCTGATCCTCACCGCGCGCGGCAACTGGCAGGACAAGGTCGAAGGCCTGGCCGCCGGTGCCGACGACTACGTAGTCAAGCCGTTCCAGTTCGAAGAGCTGGAGGCGCGCATGAATGCCTTGCTGCGCCGTTCCAGCGGCTTTACCCAGTCGACCATCGTCGCCGGGCCCTTGCTGCTGGACCTCAACCGCAAGCAGGCGTCCCTCGACGAACAGCCGCTGGCACTCACCGCCTACGAATACCGGATCCTCGAATACCTGATGCGCCATCACCAGCAAGTGGTGGCCAAGGACCGTTTAATGGAACAGCTCTACCCGGACGACGACGAGCGCGACCCGAACGTCATCGAAGTGCTGGTCGGCCGCCTGCGTCGCAAGCTGGAAGGCCCGGCGGGGTTCAAGCCGATCGACACCGTGCGCGGCCTGGGCTACCTGTTCAATGAGCGCTGCCGTTGATTCGCTCGCTTCGCGTGCGCTTGATGCTGGCGGCCGCCACCCTGGCCGTGCTGTTTATGCTGGGCTTGCTGCCGGCGATGCAGGGCGCGTTCAGCCTGGCGTTGCAGGATTCCATCGAGCAGCGCCTGGCGTCGGACGTCACCACGTTGATTTCCGCCGCACGCGTCGAAAACAACCGCCTGCTGATGCCGGCGCAGTTGCCCGACGAACGCTTCAACCTCACCGATAGCCGGCTGCTGGGCTATATCTACGACCGTGAAGGCCACCTGGTGTGGCGTTCGCGCGCGACCAAGGAAGAAAACATCAACTACAAACCGCGCTATGACGGGCGCGGTAATGAGTTCGCACGGATTCGCGAGGCCAACGGCCAGGAATTCTTCGTGTATGACGTGGAGGTCAAGCTGCTCGGCGGCAAGAGCGCGGCGTTCAGTATTGTCGCCCTGCAACCGGTGCGCGAATACCAATTGACCCTCGAAGGCCTGCGCGAAAACCTCTACCTGGGTTTCGGTGCGGCCCTGCTGGTACTGCTGACCTTGCTGTGGCTGGGCCTGACCTGGGGCCTGCAAGCCCTGCGGCGGCTGAGCCAGGAACTCGACCAGATCGAAGGCGGCACCCGCGAAAGCCTCAGCGAAGAACACCCGCGTGAACTGCTGCGCCTGACCGGCTCGCTCAACCGCTTGCTGCACAGCGAACGTGAGCAGCGTGCGCGCTACCGCGACTCCCTCGACGACCTCGCCCACAGCCTGAAAACCCCGCTGACGGTGTTGCAAGGCGTGAGCGAAGACATGGCCCAGCGCCCGGAAGATCGCGACCAGGCCTGGGTGCTGCAATCGCAAATTGAACGCATGAGCCAACAGATCAGCTACCAATTGCAACGCGCCAGCCTGCGTAAAAGCGGCCTGGTACGCCATCAGGTGCGCCTGGAACCGGTGCTGCAAAGCCTGTGCGACACGTTGGGCAAGGTCTATCGCGACAAACGCGTCACCGTGACTTATGACCTGCCGCCGGAATGCGATGTGCCCATCGAGAAGGGCGCCTTGCTGGAAATGCTCGGCAACCTGTTGGAGAACGCCTATCGGCTGTGCCTGAGTGAAGTGCGCATCAGCCTGGTGGAAAGCCTGGAAGGCACTGAGCTGTGTATCGAAGATGATGGGCCGGGTGTGCCACCCGATCAGCGTGCGCGGATTCTGCAAAGGGGTGAGCGGCTGGACCGTCAGCATCCGGGGCAGGGGATTGGGCTGGCGGTGGTCAAGGATATTATCGAGAGCTATGGCGCGCGGCTGACGTTGGGGGATTCGCCGTTGGGTGGGGCGGCGTTCAAGATTCATTTTCCGGCTGTGTGATGTGTAGTGGCTGTACTGGCCTCATCGGGGGCTTGCCCCCGATGAGGCCCTTACAGACAACCCACCTCTAACCCTCCTGAGCCCGATAAGCCCCCGGCGTCACCCCCGTCCACTTCTTGAACGCCCGATGAAACGCCGAAGGCTCGGAAAACCCCAGCTGCTCGGCAATCTCCTGCAACGACAAATCCGCCCGCCCCAAATGATAAATGGCGATGTCCCGCCGCAGCTCATCCTTGAGCGCCTGAAAGCTGGTGCCTTCTTCACGCAGGTGGCGGCGCAGGGTTTGCGGGCTGATGTGCAGGTGCTGGGCCACCGCTTCCAGGTCCGGCCAGGGCGTGCGGTCGCGGCTCAACAAACGGCGCAACTGGCTGCTCAGGCTGTCGCCCTCATCCGGACGTGACAGCAGGTCGGCAGGCGAGCGCTCGAGAAAATGCTTGAGGGTGCGTTCGTCCTGCAACAACGGCAGGCTCAAGTATCGGCTGGGAAACACCAGGCTGCTGTTCGGTGCGCCGAATACCAGCGTGCAGGGAAACAGCAGATCGTATTCTCCGGCGTGGGCCGGCATCGGGTAGCTGAACGTGGCCTGGTGCAGTCGGATGCGCTGGCCGATCAGCCAACTGCCGAGCCGATGCCAGATCACCAGCAGGCATTCGCTGAGGAAGTGATCCGGGTCCCAGAGTCGGGAGTCATCCAGGCTCAGGCGGGCCATATCGCCTTCGCGCGTCAGCTGCCAGCGCGGACCCTGCGGGAATAGGCTATAAAATAATAAGCCGCGTTCCAGAGCCTTCTCCAGGGTGCGGCAGTGGATCAACGCGTGGCACATCATGGCGAATGTGCCGCGTTTGCTCGGCCCGTCAGCGAAGCCGAGGTATTCGTCGTCCAGGCCCAGCCAGAGCATTTGCAGCAACCGGGTAAATTGCTCCGGCGCGATGCGCGCGCGGGGTTCGCTCAGCAGTTGCGGGGTAATGCCCAGCTGTTGCAGCAGGTCCGAATAGTCGTAACCGGCTCGACGCGCACCGCCGAGGGCCGCCCGGGCATAGTGACTGGCGATGGTACGTTCACGCATGCGAAGGCCTCGTCCTTGGAGTGGCGGATGGTAGCCACGCCGGGGGAGGGCGACAAGGCGGATATCCGCCAAATTGTAGGACGGGATTGGGTGAGTGGGCGGAAATCCGCCACCTGTTGGGTCGCCGCACACTCGCCTGAAAAGCTCGAGCCCTGATGTCTAAAGGCCTCAAGGGTTTTTCAGCAAAGTGGCACGGCGTTTGCGATAAGGATTACAGCGCAGGCCTGGTCCTACAGACCTCGCAAACAACAAATCCCTCCAGTGCAGGAGGGTTCGCAATTCAAGTGTCGTGGGCAATGGCGGATATTTGCCACACGGGACGATTGAGGAACTTTGCAATGACGACTCGTCAGCCAATTTACAAATCCCTGTATTTCCAGGTGATCGTTGCAATCGTTATCGGTATTTTGCTCGGTCACTTCTACCCGCAGACCGGCGTGGCCCTCAAGCCACTGGGTGACGGCTTTATCAAGCTGATCAAAATGGTCATTGCCCCGATCATCTTCTGCACCGTTGTCAGCGGTATCGCTGGCATGCAAAGCATGAAATCGGTCGGCAAAACCGGCGGCTACGCGCTGCTGTACTTCGAAATCGTTTCCACCGTTGCCCTGCTGATCGGCCTGATCGTGGTGAACGTTGTGCAACCGGGCGCCGGCATGCACATCGACGTCGCGACTCTGGACGCTTCCAAAGTGGCGGCCTACGTCACTGCCGGTAAAGACCAGAGCATCGTCGGCTTTATCCTCAACGTAATCCCTAACACCATCGTCGGCGCGTTCGCCAACGGCGACATCCTGCAAGTGCTGATGTTCTCGGTGATCTTCGGTTTCGCCCTGCATCGCCTGGGTGCCTACGGCAAGCCGGTGCTGGACTTCATCGATCGCTTCGCCCACGTGATGTTCAACATCATCAACATGATCATGAAGCTCGCGCCAATCGGTGCCCTGGGCGCCATGGCGTTCACCATCGGTGCCTACGGTGTAGGTTCGCTGGTGCAGCTGGGCCAGTTGATGATCTGCTTCTACATCACCTGCCTCCTGTTCGTGCTGGTGGTGCTGGGTGGCATCTGCCGCGCCCACGGTTTCAGCGTGATCAAGCTGATCCGCTACATCCGTGAAGAGCTGCTGATCGTTCTGGGTACTTCGTCTTCCGAATCCGCACTGCCACGCATGCTGATCAAGATGGAGCGTCTGGGCGCGAAGAAATCCGTAGTAGGCCTGGTGATCCCGACCGGCTACTCGTTCAACCTCGACGGTACTTCGATCTACCTGACCATGGCTGCCGTGTTCATCGCCCAGGCGACTGACACCCACATGGACATCACCCACCAGATCACCCTGTTGCTGGTGCTGCTGCTGTCCTCCAAAGGCGCTGCAGGCGTGACCGGTTCGGGCTTCATCGTACTGGCTGCGACCCTGTCGGCCGTAGGCCATCTGCCGGTTGCCGGCCTGGCGCTGATCCTGGGTATCGACCGCTTCATGTCCGAAGCCCGCGCACTGACCAACCTGGTCGGTAACGCCGTTGCCACCATCGTTGTGGCCAAGTGGGTCAAGGAACTGGACACCGACAAGCTGCAAAGCGAGCTGGCGTCCGGCGGTACCGGTATCTCGGAAACCCGCGAAATCGACGACCTGGGCGTGGCCGAAGGCCCTGCACCTGTCGTCAAGTAAGCCGCTGATGGCGTAAGCACGCGCCGACAGCTACTCACAAACGCCCCGACTGGTTCGGGGCGTTTGCGTTTCTGCGCGGGCACTTTTCCTTTACAGTAAATGACTACTTCATCAACAACGCTGGCGGGAGACCTGATGGACAGTGTGGATCTGAATGTCCTGCGCAGCGTGCTTGAATGGCGCCGCGCCGGGCAGCAAGTGGTGTTGTACAGCGTGGTGCAGACCTGGGGCAGTGCGCCGCGCCCACCGGGGGCGATGTTGGCCTTGCGGGGCGATGGTGTGGTGATCGGTTCGGTGTCCGGCGGTTGCATCGAGGACGACTTGATCGCACGCTTGCAGGATGGCCGCCTGGCCGCCGACGGACCGCCCGTGCAACTGGTGACCTACGGCGTTACCCGCGATGAGGCAGCGCGTTTTGGCCTGCCGTGTGGCGGCACCTTGCGCCTCACCGAAGAGCGCGTGGATGACTGGGCCTGGGTGGCCGAATTGCTGGCGCGCTGCGAGGACCACCAAGTGGTCGCCCGTGAGCTGAACCTGGCCACCGGCGAAGTCACCTTGAGCGGCGCGAGCAAGACCGATGTGGTGACCTTCGACGGCGAACGTCTGCGCGCCATCTACGGCCCGCGTTGGCGCCTGCTGCTGATCGGTGCCGGGCAGCTGTCGCGGTATGTGGCGGAAATGGCGCGCTTGCTGGATTTCGAAGTGCTGATCTGCGACCCGCGCGAAGAGTTCGTCTATGGCTGGGAAGAACAGCATGGCCGCTTCGTGCCGGGCATGCCGGACGAGGCGGTGCTGAATATCCAGACCGACGAGCGCACCGCTATCGTGTGCCTGACCCACGACCCGCGCCTGGACGACATGGCCTTGCTCACGGCGTTGAACTCCAGCGCGTTCTACATCGGCGCGCTGGGCTCGCGGGTCAACACCCAGAAACGTCGCGAAACCCTGGCGGCGCTGGGCTTGTCGGCGCAGGCCATTGCACGCTTGCATGGCCCGATTGGCTTGCATATCGGCAGCCATACGCCGGCGGAAATCGCCTTGTCGCTGATGGCGGAAATTGTCGCGATCAAGAACGGCGTGGCGCCGATGCAGAAAAAACCGTTGCCGGTGGTCGCCGAGTGACAGTCACGGCGATTGTGCTGGCGGCGGGGCTGGGCAGCCGGTTTCGCGCCGAGACGGGCGAGGATAAGTTGCTGGCCCAGTGTGTCGGCCGGGATGGCGTGACGCGGCCGGTGATCGAGCAAGTGCTGGTGAACTTGCCCGCGCGCGTGGTGGACCGTTGGGTGGTGACCTCGCCAGAGCGTACGGAGGTCATCCGCTTGGCCGAGGCTTATGGCTGCCAGGTCGTGCTGCTGCACTCGGCGGGCATGGGTGACAGCATTGCCGCGGCGGTCGCGGCCAGTGCGTCGGCCGAGGGCTGGCTGGTGGTGTTGGGGGATATGCCGTTTATCCAGCCAACCAGCATTGAGCAGGTGATTGACGCGCTGGTGGCAGATGGCATCAGCGTGCCGGTACAGGCGGGGCGGTATGGGCATCCGGTTGCGTTTGGCCGTGCGTTCGGGCCGCAGCTGATGGCGCTGACCGGTGATCGCGGCGCCAAGCCGTTGTTTGCCCAGGCGGCATTAGAGGAGGTACTGGTACAGGACGCCGGTGTGTTGTGGGATGTGGATGTGCCCGCGAGGCTGCAGTACCGCTAAAAATCGCCAGATAAAAAAGCCCCGCCTGATCACTCAGGCGGGGCTTTTTAGTAGCTGCTGGAATCAGACGAGAGGTTAGTCTCGTGCTTCTGTTTCCTGAGCTGCCGCAGCGGCAGCAGCCTCAGCTTCCTTGCGACGACGACGCACTTCACGTGGGTCATTCGGCGCACGGCCGTTTTCGGTCAGGGCGCTGGCCGGTGCGGCTTCAACCACCGGGGCGGCGACTTCGGCAACCACTGGCGCTTCTTCAACCACTGGCGCGTTTTCAACGACCGGTGCTGGCTCAACCACTGGCGCCGGCTCGGCAACCACGGCTTCAACAACCGGTGCTGGCGCTTCTTCTGCCACAGGGGCAGGGGCTGGCGCTTCAACCGGTGCGGCTGGCTCGGCAGACCACTGGAAGGCGGTCTGTTCTTCGCGAACTTCACGCACTTGCGGGGCGGCTTCGACAACTGGCGCTTCAACGACCGCTTCAACCACTGGCTCAGGCTCGACGACCGGTGCAGGCTCGACAGCAACCACTTCCACTTCTGGCTGCGCTTCTTGAACCGGGGCAACTTCTACTTCCGGTACAACGGGCGCTTCGATCGGGGTAGTGGCTTCGACCACTGGCGCTTCAACCACGGCAGCTTCAACAACTGGCGTTTCCACGACCGCGGCTTCAGCGGCTGGCGCTTCAACTACAGGCGTTTCGGCAACCGGTGCTTCTACTGCAACAGTTTCTTCGACAGCAGCGGTAGCACGTTCAGCCTGTTCGTGAGCCTGGGCTTCAGCAGGTGCGCTGATGACCGAGCTGGCAACGGCGGCGGTAACGGCCAGGCCGGCAGCCAGATCGGCGCCAGTCGGTTCGCTGTTTGCGCCTTCAGCGTTCTCGCCGGCTTCTTCCGAGCCTTCGATCACGTTGCCGTTGGCATCACGCTGACGCTCACGACGGTTGCTGCGGCGACGCTGACCACGGGAGCGGCGGCGTGGACGATCGCCTTCGGCGTTGTCCTGGCCATCTTCCTGCTGCTCTTCAGCGGTCAGTACATCTTCGTCGCTGGCGGCAGCGGCTTGCTCGGCGCGTGGTTGACGCTCTTCACGCGGTGGGCGCGGCTGGCGCTCTTCACGTGGGGCGCGTTCTTCACGCGGCTGGCGGGCCGGGCGTTCTTCGCTGGTGGCTTCGGCGGTGACGGCGGCAGCAACGGCTGGAACGGCGTCCAACGGCTCGCGCAGTTCACGCACACGCTCTTCACGCTCGCCACGTGGCTTGCGATCTTCACGCGGAGCGCGTGGGGTACGTGGTGCGCGCTCTTCGCGCGGTGCACGTTCTTCACGGGCTACGGTTGGGGTCTCTTCACGGGCTTCGCGCGGCGCGCGCTCTTCACGTGGGGCGCGTTCTTCACGCGGTGCACGTTCTTCGCGAGGCTTGCGCTCTTCGTCACGGCGACCGTTGCGGTTACGGCTCTGCTGACGACCGTTGCGACGCTCTTCGTTACGGGCCGGGCGCTCGGTGGCAGGTTTTTCAACCACAACCGGGGCAGCGGGCTCTTCCTTGGTAGCGAACAGGCTGACCAGCGACTTCACCAGGCCTTTGAACAGGCTTGGCTCAGGCAGGACGGCCGGCGCGGCAACCGGGGCAGCCGCTTCAACCGGTACCGGTGCGTTGGCACGGGCTGGCGCAGTCTTCACGGCAGCTTCCTGGCGAACCAGGGTGCGGGTCGCGGCGGCGGGTTGCACTTCTTCCACTTCGGCAGCAGCGGCAGCGATTTCGTAGCTGGACTGGCCGCTGTGGGCTTCCGGGCTGTCGTCACGCAGGCGCTGTACTTCGAAGTGCGGCGTCTCGAGGTGATCGTTCGGCAGGATCACGATACGGGCACGGGTGCGCAGTTCGATCTTGGTGATCGAGTTGCGTTTTTCGTTGAGCAGGAAGGCTGCAACCGGGATCGGCACTTGCGCACGGACTTCGGCGGTGCGGTCTTTCAGGGCTTCTTCTTCGATCAGGCGCAGGATCGCCAGGGACAGCGATTCAACGTCACGGATGATGCCGGTGCCGTTGCAACGCGGGCAGACGATGCCGCTGCTCTCGCCCAGGGATGGACGCAGGCGCTGACGGGACATTTCCAGCAAGCCGAAGCGCGAGATACGGCCGACCTGTACGCGGGCACGGTCAGCTTCCAGGCATTCGCGGACTTTCTCTTCCACGGCGCGCTGGTTCTTGGCGGGGGTCATGTCGATGAAGTCGATCACGATCAGGCCGCCGATGTCACGCAGGCGCAGCTGGCGGGCGATTTCTTCAGCCGCTTCCAGGTTGGTCTGCAGGGCGGTTTCTTCGATGTCGCTACCCTTCGTGGCGCGCGCCGAGTTGATGTCGATGGACACCAGGGCTTCGGTCGGGTCGATCACGATGGAGCCACCGGAAGGCAGTTCGACCACGCGCTGGAAGGCGGTTTCGATCTGGCTTTCGATCTGGAAACGGTTGAACAGCGGCACGCTGTCTTCGTAGAGCTTGATCTTGCTGGCGTACTGCGGCATCACCTGGCGGATGAAGGTCAGGGCTTCGTCCTGGGCTTCAACGCTGTCGATCAGCACTTCGCCGATGTCCTGGCGCAGGTAGTCGCGGATGGCGCGGATGATCACGTTGCTTTCCTGGTAGATCAGGAATGGCGCGGAGCGATCCAGCGAGGCTTCTTTGATGGCGGTCCAGAGTTGCAGCAGGTAGTCGAGGTCCCACTGCATTTCTTCGCTGCTGCGGCCCAGGCCGGCAGTGCGTACGATCAGGCCCATGTCGGCCGGAGCGATCAGGCCGTTGAGCGCTTCACGCAGTTCGTTGCGCTCTTCACCTTCGATGCGACGGGAAATGCCGCCGGCACGCGGGTTGTTCGGCATCAGGACCAGATAGCGGCCAGCCAGGCTGATGAAAGTGGTCAGGGCTGCGCCCTTGTTGCCACGTTCTTCTTTTTCGACCTGAACGATGACTTCCTGGCCTTCGCTCAGGACGTCCTTGATGTTCACGCGGCCTTCAGGGGCTTTCTTGAAGTATTCGCGGGAGATTTCTTTGAGGGGCAGGAAGCCGTGGCGCTCGGAGCCGAAATCGACAAAGGCAGCCTCAAGGCTTGGTTCGATGCGAGTAATACGGCCTTTATAGATGTTGGCCTTCTTTTGCTCGCGTGCACCGGATTCGATGTCCAGGTCGTAGAGGCGTTGGCCATCTACCAGTGCAACACGCAACTCTTCGGGTTGAGTTGCGTTAATCAGCATTCTTTTCATGTTGTACCGTCGGTTTCCGGGCTGCCGGAAACGGCGTTCGGCACACACGACTTCTCACGGTCGGTGTCAGGTGCGTCAAGAGTGGTTGGCCACTCCAGTGTCCAGCAATAATCAGCCAATTGGGCCGGTATCGCGACGGACGCGTCCTGCTTGTTAGCGGTGGTGACAAAGGCACCACTTCAACAAAAGCTAAGGTCAGGAGGAGGAATCAACCGGCGACTGTGGACGAGATGAAGCGTCTAAATATAAGCCTAGTGCTACACGGTCCGACGGTTGTGCATCTCCACCCTACACGTATCCCTGATAATTCGGGTGCTGCCGCGCGCAGAATCCGCAGCGGGTTGGCATTTACCGTGTGCTCCAATGGGGAGTCCACGCTCATGGCTAAACAAGACTGGGTGAGCGCGACTGCGCTCTCACTCAGCTCTTAACAGGCGTTGTTTCCGAAGCATTCGCCATGGTCTGGCTCAAGACTGACTGCACTTTGTGAACTGGCCGTAAATATCGGCGCAGAACGCGAGTATTCACTCTGCTTTCTGCACTCGCTTCAGGCCTCATGTCACCTGCGCTTGTTACAATCTTGAGCCTTCCAAGGTGGCGAAAGCCCCGTAGGACGGCCTCGCGTCCTGATGAATTGCGATGGTCAGGGCCGGCAGTTTGCCGCAAGTCCTCTGTCCAGGCCGCTTTTGGCGGCGTTCGCGACTATAGCAGCAATGATTAAGTGCTTCAATTCCATAAAAAATTGTTATCATCGCCGCCATGACGACTACCGCCCCCCAGACCCCCAGCGTCCAGCTGCTCGAGGTCTCGCCGGAATATGCCGGCCAACGCATCGACAATTTTCTCCTGGCCAGGCTCAAAGGCGTGCCCAAGACCTTGATCTACCGCATCTTGCGTAAAGGCGAAGTGCGCGTGAACAAGGGCCGTATCAAGCCCGAGTACAAGCTGCAGGCGGGCGATATCGTGCGTGTGCCGCCGGTGCGCGTGCCTGAGCGCGACGAGCCCGTGCCGCTGGCCCAGGGCCTGCTGCAGCGCCTTGAAGCTTCGATTGTGTTCGAAGACAACAAGCTCATCGTGATCAACAAGCCCTGCGGGATTGCGGTTCACGGCGGCAGCGGGCTGAACTTCGGTGTGATCGAAGCCTTTCGTCAGCTGCGTCCGGATTGCAAGGAGCTGGAGCTGGTCCATCGCCTGGACCGCGACACCTCCGGCCTGCTGATGATCGCCAAGAAACGCAGTATGTTGCGCCACCTGCACACCGCCCTGCGTGGCGATGGCGTCGACAAACGCTACATGGCCCTGGTGCGCGGCAACTGGGCCAGCTCCATCAAGAGCGTGCGTGCACCGTTGCAGAAGAGCAACCTGCGCTCCGGCGAACGCATGGTCGAAGTGGACGAGGAGGGCAAAGAAGCCCTGACCCTGTTCAAGGTGCTGCGCCGCTTCGGCGACTTCGCCACCATGGTCGAGGCCAAGCCGGTGACCGGACGTACCCACCAGATTCGCGTGCACACCCTGCATGCGGGCCATTGCATCGCCGGTGACACCAAGTACGGCGACGAGGATTTCTCCAAGGAAATCCGCGACCTGGGCGGCAAGCGCCTGTTCCTGCACGCCTACATGCTCACGGTGCCGCTGCCCGATGGTGGCGAATTGAAGCTGCAGGCGCCGGTTGATGAGATGTGGGCCAAGACCGTGGAGCGTTTGAGTGTCGCACCTTGATTACAAACTGCTGATCTTTGATTGGGACGGAACGCTGGCCAATTCCATTGGCCGGATCGTTGAGTCGATGCACGCGGCGTCGACCCGCTCGGGCTTTGAGTTGTGCACTGATTTTGCGGTCAAGGGCATCATCGGCCTCGGCTTGCCTGAGGCGATTCGCACCTTGTATCCGCAGATCGGCGACGCTGAGCTGGTTGCATTTCGCGATCACTACGCCGACCACTACATCGCCCTGGAAGCCACGCCGTCGCCGTTGTTCGATGGCGTGCTGCAGTCGCTGGAGGCCTTTCGTGCCGAGGGCTATCACCTCGCCGTCGCCACCGGCAAGGCCCGTCGCGGGCTGGATCGGGTGCTGAAGGCTCACGGTTTCGAAGATTTTTTCGACATCACCCGCGCGGCCGATGAAACCGCCAGCAAACCTCACCCTCTGATGCTGGAGCAGATCCTGGCGCATTGCGGTGTGTCGCCGCGTCAGGCCTTGATGGTGGGTGATGCCTCCTTCGACCTGATGATGGCGCGCAATGCTGGCATGGACAGCGTGGCGGTCAGCTATGGCGCCCAGGCTGCCGAGTCCTTGCAGCAATACGAGCCCAGGCTGACGATTGATCATTTTTCCGAATTGCAGGCCTGGCTGAGCCGGGCCCAATAAGTCTTTGCTGGGGTTGATGGCATGAGTGACGAGTGGAAAGCGCCCGAAAAGGCTGAAAGCGGTGATGACAAGAGCTGGAAGCTGCTGGAGAAAACCCTCCTGGCCAGCGTCCAGGAGCAGCGCCGCGCACGGCGTTGGGGGATTTTCTTCAAGCTGCTGACCTTTACCTACCTGATTGCCATGCTGGTGCTGTTCAGCCCGCTGATGGACATGGAAAAAAGCGCGACCCGTGGCGCCAACTACACCGCGCTGATCGAAGTGCGCGGGGTGATTGCCGACAAGGAGTCCGCCAGCGCCGACAATATCGTCAGCAGCCTGCGTGCCGCGTTTGAAGACCCCAAGGTCAAGGGCGTGATCCTGCGAATCAACAGCCCGGGTGGCAGCCCGGTGCAGTCGGGTTATGTGTATGACGAGATTCGCCGTCTGCGCGCGCTGCATCCGGACATCAAGTTGTACGCGGTGATTTCCGACCTGGGTGCCTCGGGCGCCTATTACATCGCCAGCGCCGCCGACCAGATCTATGCCGACAAGGCCAGCCTGGTGGGCTCCATTGGTGTGACGGCGGCCGGTTACGGGTTTGTCGGCGCCATGGAGAAGCTGGGTGTGGAGCGTCGCACCTACACCTCGGGCGAGCACAAGTCGTTCCTCGATCCGTTCCAGCCGCAAAAGGCCGATGAAACCGAGTTCTGGCAGGGCGTGCTCGACACTACCCATCGCCAGTTCATTGCCAGCGTGAAGCAGGGGCGTGGGGATCGTCTGAAGGATAAAGATCATCCGGAGCTGTTCTCCGGGTTGGTGTGGTCGGGTGAGCAGGCGTTGCCGCTGGGCCTGATCGATGGCTTGGGCAGCGCCAGCCTGGTGGCACGCGATGTGATCGGCGAGAAGGAACTGGTGGATTTCACTGTTCAGGAATCGCCGTTTGACCGGTTCTCCAAGAAGCTCGGCGCCAGCGTGGCTGAGAAGCTGGCCTTGTACATGGGCTTCCAGGGCCCGACACTGCGCTGATTTGGGGGTTGGTTGGGGTCAACATGTGGGAGGGGGGGTGCCCCCGATAGCGGTGGATCAGCCAGTTTATCTGTAGCTGACCCACTGCAATCGGGGGCAAGTCGAATCGTCGCACCGCCCCTCCCACATTTGGTTTTGTGGTGTTCTTAAGGGATCTGTACGTTCTCGGCCAGCAACATATCCACCAGGCGAATCAACGGCAGCCCCACCAGACTGGTAGCATCCGGCCCTTCAGTGCTCTGGAACAAACTCACACCCAGCCCTTCAGCCTTGAAGCTGCCCGCGCAGTCATACGGCTGCTCGATCCGCAGGTAACGTTCAATGCGCTCAACGTCCAGCTCGCGCATGTGCACGGTAAAAGTCACGCAGTCGACCTGGCAGTGTCCTGTCTGGCTGTTCAGCAGTGCCAGGCCTGTCAGGAAGCTCACGCGCTTGCCGCTGGCTGCCAGCAACTGTTCACGGGCGTTTTCAAAGGTGTGGGGCTTGCCGATAATGCGGCCTTCCAGAGCGGCCACCTGGTCGGAGCCTATAATCAAATGCCCCGGATGGCTGGTGGCGAGGGCGCGGGCTTTCTGTTCGGCCAGGCGTTTGACCAGCTCGATGGCGGACTCGTTTTCACGATGGCTTTCGTCTATATCCGGCGAGCTGCAGGTGAATGGCAGGTGCAGGCGGCTCAGCAATTCCCGGCGATAAACCGAGCTGGATGCGAGTAATAAAGGCAGCATGGGCGTCTCCTCAAGGCAGCGGCAAATTCTAGCGGGGCGACCGGCTGACGCACAGGGCTGAATTTCCTTTGACATGGCTGGGTGCATCCCTATAATGCTGCGCCTATGTTGAATGACCCGATTCCACCTCACGTTGACCCGCGCAAATTGGCTGATCGTGGCACTTCCCTTCAAGGTGAATTGCTGCTGGCCGATTTGGAGAGACTCTGCGACCCGCTTTCCGACACTGTCGGTACGGTGCAGGCCAAATTCGTATTTGAACGAGATGAACGTAAATCTGTGGTAATCCACAGCTTTATCGACACCGAAGTCAAAATGGTTTGCCAGCGTTGTCTTGAGCTGGTCACCCTGCCGATTCACAGCGAATGCAGTTACGCTGTGGTGAAGGAGGGTGCGAATACCCAGTCGTTGCCGAAAGGTTATGACGTGCTGGAACTGGGCGAAGATCCTTTGGATCTGCATGCACTGATCGAGGAAGAGCTTCTGCTCGCCTTGCCCATTGTGCCTGCTCATCATCCGGAAGAATGCCAGCAGCCGGAGGGCCTTGATGACGAGGCCGAGCCGAGCGAGGACGAGGTAACGCGGTCCAACCCGTTCAGTGTATTGGCGCAGTTAAAGCGTGACCCAAACGTTTAGGAGTTAATCAATTATGGCTGTTCAGCAGAACAAAAAATCCCGTTCCGCCCGTGACATGCGTCGTTCGCACGATGCCCTGACGGCGAGCACTCTGTCTGTAGAAAAAACCACCGGTGAAATTCACCTGCGTCACCACGTATCGCCAGAAGGCGTATACCGTGGCCGTAAAGTGATCGACAAGGGCGCTGACGAGTAATCACTTGTCTGCTCTAGTCATCGCGATTGACGCAATGGGCGGGGACTTCGGTCCCCGCAGCATTGTTCAGGCCTGCATTGCCAGCCTGTCTGCCACACCCTCGCTGCACCTGACCCTCGTCGGTCAACCCTCCCTTCTTGAAGAACTGATTGCCAGCCATCCGGCGGTGGGTCGCGCGCGCCTGACGATTACGCCAGCCAGCGAAACCATCAGCATGGATGACAAGCCGGCGGCGGCCCTGCGTGGCAAGCCCGATTCTTCCATGCGGGTGGCCCTTGAGTTGTTGCGTGATGGCAAGGTGCAAGCCTGTGTCAGCGCTGGCAATACCGGGGCCTTGATGGCGTTGTCGCGGCATGTGCTCAAGACCTTGCCAGGGATTGACCGGCCGGCGATGGTGGCGGCGATTCCGACGCAGCAAGGCTATTGCCAGTTGCTGGACCTGGGCGCGAACGTGGACTGCAGTGCCGAGCACCTGCTCCAGTTCGCTGTGATGGGTTCGGTAGCCGCCGAAGCGCTGGGTGTGGCCCGGCCGCGTGTGGCCTTGCTGAATATCGGTACCGAAGACATCAAGGGTAACCAGCAGGTCAAGCTTGCGGCCACCTTGTTGCAAGGCGCGCGGGGCTTGAACTACATCGGTTTTGTCGAGGGCGATGGCTTATACCGTGGCGAAGCGGATGTGGTGGTGTGCGACGGGTTTGTCGGCAATATCCTGCTCAAGTCCAGCGAAGGCCTGGCGACCATGATCGCCACGCGCATCGAGGCGTTGTTCAAGCGCAACGTTGTGTCGCGGCTGGTCGGCGCCCTGGCGCTACCGCTGATGCGCCGGTTGCAGGCTGACCTGGCGCCGGCACGGCATAATGGCGCAAGTTTTCTCGGCTTGCAGGGCATCGTGGTGAAAAGCCACGGTTCTGCGGGTGTGGAGGGCTTCCAGAGTGCGGTTGCGCGGGCCGTGATCGAGATCCAGGAAAACCTGCCGCAACGCTTGCACGGCCGTCTTGAGGATCTGTTGCCTTAGGCGAATCGGCCCGGGAATGCTTAAATGTGACCGGCCAGTTCAATTGACCATCCAATCTGTCAGTTTCGTGCGCTCCCACAGTAGGCGCGCGCATTTTTGACGACCAGATCATTAGGGGCTTGTTACATGTCTACATCCCTCGCATTCGTCTTTCCAGGGCAGGGTTCGCAGTCCCTCGGCATGTTGGCCGAGCTGGGCGCGCAGTACCCGCTGATCCTGGAAACCTTCAAGGAAGCTTCCGACGCCCTGGGTTATGACCTGTGGGCGCTGACCCAGCAAGGGCCGGAAGAGCAACTCAATCAAACCGATAAGACCCAGCCGGCCATCCTGACCGCTTCGATCGCCCTGTGGCGTTTGTGGTTGGCCGAAGGCGGCGCGCGCCCGGCTTACGTGGCCGGTCACAGCCTGGGCGAATACAGCGCCCTGGTCGCTGCGGGCAGCCTGACCCTCGGTGAGGCGGTCAAGCTGGTCGAGCGTCGTGGCCAACTGATGCAAGAAGCTGTTCCGGCCGGGCAGGGCGGCATGGCCGCGATCCTGGGCCTGGACGATGCGGTGGTGATCGAAGCCTGTGCCGAAGCGGCCCAGGGTGACGTGGTCAGCGCGGTCAACTTCAACTCCCCTGGTCAGGTGGTGATCGCCGGTGCCAAGGCTGCCGTTGAGCGTGCCATCGAAGGCTGCAAGGCCCGTGGCGCCAAGCGCGCGTTGCCGTTGCCGGTTAGCGTGCCGTCCCACTGCGAGCTGATGCGCCCGGCGGCCGAGCGTTTTGCCGAGTCCATCGCTGCCATCAACTGGCAGGCGCCGCAGATTCCGCTGGTGCAGAACGTCAGCGCGGCCGTGCCCGCCGACCTCGAAACTCTCAAGCGCGACCTGCTGGAGCAACTCTACAAGCCGGTACGCTGGGTCGAATCGGTCCAGACCCTGGCGGCCAATGGCGCCACCGAGCTGGTCGAATGCGGCCCGGGCAAAGTCCTGGCCGGCCTGAACAAGCGCTGCGCCGACGGCGTGTCGACTGCCAACCTCAATACCCCGGATGCCTTCGCTGCCGCTCGCGCAGCACTGGCCTGATCCCTGAATCCTGAACTAAGGAGAAGCCTGCATGAGTCTGCAAGGTAAAGTTGCACTGGTTACCGGCGCCAGCCGTGGCATTGGCCAGGCGATCGCCCTGGAACTGGGCCGTCAGGGTGCCGTTGTGATCGGCACCGCCACTTCCGCCTCGGGCGCCGAGCGTATCGCCGCGACCTTGAAGGAAAACGGCGTTCAAGGCACTGGCCTGGAACTGAACGTAACCAGCGATGAATCCGTGGCTGCGGTACTGGCTGCGATCACCGCACAGTTCGGCGCGCCGGCGATTCTGGTGAATAACGCCGGTATCACCCGTGACAACCTGATGATGCGCATGAAAGACGACGAGTGGTACGACGTGGTCGATACCAACTTGAACAGTCTGTTTCGCCTGTCCAAGGGTGTTTTGCGCGGCATGACCAAGGCGCGTTGGGGCCGAATTATCAATATTGGCTCTGTAGTGGGTGCCATGGGCAACGCAGGCCAAGTAAACTACGCATCCGCCAAGGCCGGTCTGGAAGGTTTCAGCCGTGCACTGGCGCGTGAAGTCGGCTCGCGGTCGATTACGGTCAACTCGGTGGCCCCAGGGTTCATCGATACCGATATGACCCGCGAACTGCCGGAAGCACAGCGTGAAGCTTTGCTGACGCAGATTCCGCTGGGCCGTCTGGGCCAGGCTCAAGAGATCGCGAATGTGGTCACTTTCCTGGCATCTGACGGTGCGGCATACGTGACTGGGGCTACAATCCCGGTTAACGGCGGGATGTACATGAGTTAAATTGTGACGGATCGCTTCAAAAAAATGTCATACGAGCTGTCTAAAATCCGTTATAAAGCTGCAACTTAATTTATAGGCAGGTGGCCGACCGGGTACAGGGTGAAGCTTTCAGTTGAAAAGCTGAAAAGGCTTTCTATACACTTACCCACTGGCCAGCTGCCTGAATTTGTCCATTAGGAGTTAAACAAGGTATGAGCACCATCGAAGAGCGCGTCAAGAAAATCGTTGCCGAGCAACTGGGCGTTAAAGAAGAAGAAGTGGTCAACACCGCTTCCTTCGTAGAAGACCTGGGTGCCGATTCCCTTGACACCGTTGAGCTGGTGATGGCTCTGGAAGAGGAATTCGAGACCGAAATCCCGGACGAAGAAGCTGAAAAAATCACTACTGTTCAAGCTGCTATCGACTACGTTACTAGCCACCAGGCGTAATAGTTTGTAGTCGTCGCTTGCTGTTAGGGAAAAACCGCACTGCTGTAACGGCGTGCGGTTTTTTCTTTAGCTCTGATGCAAAGTGTCGTCATCAAGAAAAAGGAGAGTGCTGTGTCGCGTAGACGCGTCGTAGTCACCGGTATGGGTATGTTGTCGCCACTGGGTACGGATGTGCCGAGCAGTTGGGAGGGCATTCTGGCTGGCCGCAGTGGTATTGGTCTGATCGAACACACGGACCTTTCTGCCTATTCCACCCGTTTTGGCGGCTCGGTAAAGGGCTTCAATGTCGAGGAATATCTCTCGGTCAAAGAATCCCGCAAGCTCGACCTGTTCATTCAATACGGCCTGGCAGCCGGTTTTCAGGCAGTGCGTAACGCCGGCCTGGAAGTCACCGACGCCAACCGTGAGCGCATCGGCGTGGCCATGGGTTCGGGTATTGGCGGTTTGACCAATATCGAAGAAACCAGCCGCACGCTGCACGATTCCGGCCCCCGTCGAATTTCACCGTTCTTCGTACCGGGCTCGATCATCAATATGATTTCCGGTTTCCTGTCCATCCACCTGGGTGCACAGGGGCCTAACTACGCCATTGCCACGGCGTGCACTACTGGCACGCACTGCATCGGCATGGCGGCGCGTAACATCGCCTATGACGAAGCCGACGTGATGATCGCCGGCGGCGCCGAAATGGCGGCCTGCGGTCTCGGCATGGGCGGCTTTGGTGCCTCCCGTGCGCTGTCGACCCGCAACGACGAGCCGACTCGCGCCAGCCGTCCGTGGGACAAAGGCCGTGACGGTTTCGTACTGTCCGACGGTGCCGGTGCGCTGGTACTGGAAGAGCTGGAACACGCCAAGGCGCGTGGCGCCACCATCTACGCTGAGCTGATTGGCTTTGGCATGAGCGGCGACGCGTACCACATGACTTCGCCACCGTCCGACGGTGCCGGGGCCGCGCGCTGCATTACCAATGCCCTGCGTGATGCCAAGGTGAATCCGGCCCAGGTGCAGTACATCAACGCCCATGGCACCTCGACCCCGACCGGCGACCTGGCGGAAGCCGAAGCCATCAAGTCGGTGTTCGGTGAGCATGCCTACAAGCTGGCGGTCAGTTCCACCAAGTCCATGACCGGCCACCTGTTGGGTGCGGCGGGCGCGGTCGAGGCGATCTTCAGCGTCATGGCCATCAAGGATCAGGTCGCCCCGCCGACCATCAACCTCGATGAGCCGGACGAAGGCTGCGACCTGAACTTTGTGCCTCACGAAGCGCAGTCGATGCCGATCGACGTGGCAATCTCCAACTCGTTCGGCTTTGGTGGCACCAACGGTTCCCTGGTGTTCCGCCGGTTCGCCGAGTGATGCACAGCTGGGTCGACGGTCAGCCAGAGGGCACGGTGCCCCTGAAAGATCGCGGCCTGGCGTATGGCGATGGGGTGTTTGAGACCATCGCCGTCAAGGCCGGGCAGCCCGTGCTGCTCGACCGCCACCTGCAGCGCCTCGATGAGGGCTGCAGGCGCCTGGCCTTGGCTGCGGACCCGCAATTGATCCGCAGCGAAGTGCTGGCCTATGCCGCCGCCCTCGGCGACGGTGTCCTCAAATTGATCCTCACCCGTGGCGACAGCCTGCGCGGTTATGGCATCAACCCCGGCGCGCCGGTGCGCCGTATCTTGCAGGGCAGTGCGCCCGCTACCTATCCCCCCGCCCATGGAGCCGACGGCATCCGCCTGTTTCCGTGTGCCACCCGTTTGGCCGAGCAGCCGTTGCTGGCCGGCCTCAAGCACCTCAACCGCCTGGAGCAGGTGATCGCCCGCGCCGAATGGCAAGACGCCGAGCATGCCGAAGGCTTGATGCTGGATATGTCTGGACGGGTCATCGAAGGCGTATTCAGCAACTTGTTCCTGGTGCGCAATGGCTTGTTACTAACCGCCGATCTGAATCGTTGCGGCGTTGCGGGCGTGATGCGCGCCGAGATTCTGGCCCAGGCACAATCCCTGGGCGTCCCGGTGGCCGTGGCCGACATCAGCCTCGAGCAGTTGCAGCAGGCTGACGAAGTATTTGTGTGCAACAGCGTTTATGGCATTTGGCCGGTGCGTGGCTGTGCTGCGATGAGCTGGCCGGTTGGGCCGCTCACCCGTAAACTGCAGGCCATTGTTCGCGCGCTATTGGATATTTGAGTTGATACGAAAACTGCTTGTACTGCTGCTGATCGGCCTGTTCTCGGCGGCTTTGCTGTTGGGCTATGGCGCCTGGAAATACGACGCTGCCCTGAAGCAGCCGTTGAAGCTGACCGAAGAGCAACTGCTCGACGTGCCGGCCGGGGCGACCCCGACGGGCACCTTCAACCGCCTGGAAGCCGATGGCGTGCTCGACGGTGCCTTTTGGCTGCGCCTGTACTGGCGCTTCAACCTCGACGGCCAACCCCTGCACAGCGGCGAATACCGCATGACCCCGGGCATGACCGCCCAGGGCCTGATCGGCGTGTGGCAGCGTGGCGAGGTGGTGCAATACAGCCTCACGCTGGTCGAAGGCTGGAATTTCCGCCAGGTGCGCTCGGCCCTGGCCAAGCACGAAAAGATCGTGCAGACCCTTTCCGGTCTTACCGACAGCGAAGTGATGGACAAGCTCGGCCACCCGGGTGTGTTCCCTGAAGGTCGGTTCTTCCCGGATACCTACCGTTTCGTGCGCGGCATGACCGACGTCGAGTTCCTGAAAAAAGCCTACAACCGCCTGGATGACGTGCTCGCCCAGGAGTGGAGCAAACGCGCCGCCGATGCGCCGTACACCGACCCTTACCAGGCGCTGATCATGGCCTCCCTGGTGGAGAAAGAGACCGGCGTGCCCGAGGAACGCGGGCAAATCGCCGGGGTATTCGTGCGCCGCCTCAAGATCGGCATGTTGTTGCAGACCGACCCTACCGTGATCTACGGCCTGGGCGAGCGCTACAACGGCAAGTTGACCCGCGCCCACCTCAAGGAAGCCAACCCCTACAACACCTACATGATTGCCGGGCTGCCGCCGACGCCCATCGCCATGGTTGGGCGCGAGGCAATCCATGCAGCACTCAACCCGGTGCCGGGCAGCAGCCTGTATTTTGTTGCGCGTGGCGATGGCAGCCATATTTTCTCCGATGACCTGGATGCGCATAATGCCGCCGTGCGTGAGTTTCAGCTCAAGCGCCGCGCCGATTACCGTTCCAGCCCGGCGCCGGTGGTAAAGCCTGCCGAAGGCGCAACCTCGCCGGCTACTGATGCACCCGCCGAGCCTGCGCCAGACACCTCCGCACCGCAAAGCCCGCAATGACTCTGACTAAGGACTGCCTGTGACTGGCTTGTTTATTACCCTGGAAGGCCCTGAAGGCGCCGGCAAAAGCACCAACCGCGATTACCTGGCCGAGCGTTTGCGCGCCGAAGGTATTGAAGTGGTGCTGACCCGTGAACCCGGCGGCACGCCGCTGGCCGAGCGCATTCGTGAGGTGCTGCTGGCCCCAGGCGAAGAACAGATGAATGCGGACACCGAGCTGCTGCTGGTGTTTGCCGCCCGCGCCCAGCACTTGGCCGAGGTGATCCGCCCAGCCCTGGCGCGCGGCGCCGTGGTGATTTGCGACCGGTTTACCGATTCCACCTACGCCTACCAGGGCGGCGGCCGGGGTTTGTCCCTGGAGCGCATCGCCAGCCTGGAAACCTTCGTGCAGGGCGAGTTGCGCCCGGACCTGACCCTGCTGTTCGACTTGCCGGTGGAAGTGGGCATGGCCCGCGCCAGCGCGCGT
This sequence comes from Pseudomonas sp. AC463, assembly GCF_979253585.1. Classification (NCBI taxonomy): domain Bacteria; kingdom Pseudomonadati; phylum Pseudomonadota; class Gammaproteobacteria; order Pseudomonadales; family Pseudomonadaceae; genus Pseudomonas; species Pseudomonas sp. AC463. The sequence goes on from NZ_CEEDDZ010000002.1 coordinate 130,224, forward strand.
GGCCGCCTTGACCGTTTCGAGCTGGAAGGTCGGGCATTCTTCGATGCGGTGCGCAGCGCATTCCTCAAGCGCGCCAGGGCCGAACCCGCGCGCTACTCCCTGCTGGACGCCGCCCAGCCGTTGGCCCAGGTGCAGCAGGCCATCGACGCCCTGTTGCCGACCCTGTTGGAGCGCGCCCGTGGCTGAAGCCTACCCGTGGCAGGACAGCCTCTGGCAGCAATTGGCCGGCCGTGCCCAGCACGCCCATGCCTACCTGTTGCACGGCCCGGTGGGGATCGGTAAACGTGACTTGGCCGAGCGGCTCATGGCCAGCCTGCTGTGCCAGCGCCCGGTCAATCTGGAAGCCTGCGGCGCATGCAAATCCTGCATGCTGCTCAAGGCCGGCAGCCATCCGGATAACTACGTGCTTGAGCCGGAGGAGGCCGACAAGGCGATCAAGGTCGACCAAGTGCGCGACCTCGTCAGCTTCGTCGTGCAAACCGCACAGATGGGCGGGCGCAAGGTGGTGCTGATCGAGCCGGTGGAGGCGATGAACATCAACGCCGCCAACGCCTTGCTCAAGAGCCTGGAAGAGCCGTCCGGCGATACCGTGCTGCTGCTGGTCAGCCACCAGTCAAGCCGCTTGCTGCCGACCATCCGCAGCCGTTGCGTGCAGCAGGCGTGCCCTTTGCCGAGCGAGGCCATGAGCCTGCAATGGCTGGCGCAGGCGCTGCCGGACTGCTCGGCAGACGAACGCGTGGAGCTGCTGACCCTGGCCGCCGGCTCGCCGCTGGCCGCCGTAAAGCTGCAGGCCCAAGGTGTACGCGAGCAGCGTGCGCTGGTGGTGGAGGGCGTGAAGAAGCTGATCAAGCAGGAGGTCTCCGCCACGCAGCTGGCCGAAACCGCCTGGAAGGACATTCCCTTGCTGCTGCTGTTCGACTGGTTCTGCGACTGGTCGAGCCTGATCCTGCGCTACCAGCTGACCCAGGATGAAAACGGCCTGGGCCTGCCGGACATGCGCAAGGTGGTGCAATACCTCGCGCAGAAGAGCGCCCAGGACAAGGTGTTGACGATCCAGGACTGGATCCTCGCCCAACGCCAGAAGGTCCTCGGCAAGGCCAACCTGAACCGCGTGCTGTTGCTCGAAGCGCTGCTGGTGCAGTGGGTTGGCCTGCTCGGCCGACGATAATTTCAGCGGCCTGCGGGTGTATCGTGGGCCAGACCCTTTTCCGTGAACAAAGTTGTAACTTCCTATGCTCGTAGACTCCCATTGCCACCTGGATCGCCTCGACCTTGCCCAGCACGGCGGCTCCCTTGACGCCGCCCTCGACGCCGCGCGCCAGCGCGGGGTAGGGCACTTCCTGTGCATCGGCGTCAGCGCTGAAAACGCCGCCGACGTCAAAGCCCTGGCTGATCGCTACGCCGATGTGGACTGTTCGGTGGGTATCCACCCGCTGGACCTCAAGCCCGGCGAAGCCCCGGCCCTCGACTGGCTGCTGGGCGAACTCAACCACCCGCGTGTGGTGGCCATCGGCGAAACCGGCCTGGATTACCACTACGAGCCCGAAGCCGCCGAGTTGCAGCAGGCCTCTTTCCGCCTGCACCTGCAAGCCGCCCAGCAAACCGGCAAGCCAGTGATCGTGCACACCCGCGGCGCCCGCGCCGACACGCTCACCTTGCTGCGCGAAGCCGCGCTGCCCCAGGCCGGCGTGCTGCATTGCTTCACCGAAGACTGGGACATGGCCAAGGCGGCCCTGGACCTGGGTTTCTATATTTCCCTGTCGGGCATCGTCACCTTCCGCAATGCCGACGCCCTGCGTGACGTGGCGCGCCAAGTACCGGCCGATCGCCTGTTGGTGGAAACCGACTCGCCCTACCTGGCGCCCATCCCCCATCGCGGCAAGCCGAACCTGCCGGAGTATGTGCGCGATGTGGCGGATTACCTGGCGATGCTGCGCGGCGAATCCTACGAGCGCTTTGCCGAGCAGACGACGGCGAACTTCAAGCGTCTGTTCCCGCTGGCTCATGTGGCCGGCTGACGCGAGCAAATCGCGGGCAAAAAAAACCCGGGTTCTGGGGGGGGAATCCGGGTTAAGACCATTAGGAGTAAACAAGGGCACACAGTCCGTCGGTACCCAGGTCGACGCGTCACTTGGGGGAGATGCCGCGCCGACAGTTCAAGTATTGATCAGTATCCGATTCAGTCCAGTCGCGACTGGTCGTTTTTTAAACAGATTTGGAATACGCGCGCTTCGCTTGAGTTCTCATTGGGCGGGTGCACAGCTGTAGTTGTTGCGTATTATTTCTGACTGGCAGGCATGAAATCGTTCGCGCGCTGAAAGTAAAGTGCGTAACGGGTTCACATAGGCGTTGCCCAACGACCGTTCAGTCGGGATAATCCCTCGCACTGGGTAAATCGTATCGCCATGTAATCGTGGCCCTGCGCAACCCTCCCTATTCCGACCTTTGCAGACCTCTTCCTCATGCACAAAGAACCCCGTAAGGTCCGTGAGTTTCGCCGCCGTGAGCAGGAAATTCTCGACACCGCACTGAAGTTGTTCCTCGAACAGGGTGAAGACAGCGTCACCGTCGAGATGATTGCGGATGCCGTGGGTATCGGCAAAGGCACGATCTACAAACACTTCAAGTCCAAGGCCGAGATCTACCTGCGCCTGATGCTCGACTACGAGCGTGACTTGAACGAGCTGCTGCATTCGGCCGATGTCGACAAGGACAAGGAAGCGCTGTCCCGCGCCTACTTCGAGTTCCGCATGCGCGACCCGCAGCGCTACCGCTTGTTCGACCGCCTGGAAGAGAAGGTGGTCAAGGGCCATCAGGTGCCGGAAATGGTCGAGGAGCTGCACAAGATCCGCGCCTCGAACTTCGAACGCCTGACCCTGCTGATCAAAGGCCGCATCAGTGAAGGCAAGCTGGAAGACGTACCGCCGTATTTCCACTACTGCGCCGCCTGGGCCCTGGTGCATGGCGCCGTGGCGTTGTACCACTCGCCGTTCTGGAGCAATGTGCTGGAGGATCAGGAAGGCTTCTTCCAGTTCCTGATGGACATCGGCGTGCGCATGGGCAACAAGCGCAAGCACAGCACCGAGCTGCCGCACGCGCCCGCTGAAACGCCTGCCAGCTGATTATTTAAAGCCAGGCGCAGTACCCCAGGAATATACTCAGGCAAGGATCTTGCTAAAAGCTGAATTTTAAGTCAGCTTTTAGCGCGCCCGAATCATCCTCTGCCGGAGTGATCCATGATCGTTGATCGTCAAGGCAGGCGTTTTCGCAATTTGCGGATCAGCCTGACCTCAGCCTGCAATTACGCGTGTACCTACTGCGTGCCCAACGGCAAGCGGCTGGTGGCTGCCCAGGACGAGCTCTCGGCCGAGGCCATGGCGCGTGGCGTGGAATACCTGATCGAAGCGGCTGGTATCGACCGCCTGCGCATTACCGGCGGTGAGCCGCTGGTCAGCCCGAAGCTCGAAGCGTTCATGGGCGCCGTGGGGCAGATGGGCCTCAGTGATATCAGCCTGACCACCAACGGCCAACTGCTGGCGCGCAAACTCCCGTTGCTGGTGGACGCCGGAATTCGGCGTATCAACGTCTCCCTCGACACCCTGGATGCTGGCGCCTTCCGCACTATCGCCCGTGGCGGCGACCTGGCCACCGTGCTCGACGGCATGGACCAGGCCCGCGCCGCCGGGATCAAGATCAAGGTCAACATGGTGCCGTTGCGCGGCCAGAACCTCGACCAGGTGATGCCGCTGCTCGAATACTGCCTGGAACGTGGCTACGAGTTGCGCTTTATCGAACTGATGCGCATGGGCCACCTGGCCAAGGATTCCAATGCGTTCCTGCAACAGTTCGTCAGCCTGCAACAACTGCTCAGCCTGATTGGCGAACACCACGAATACCTGCAAGCCAATGCCCCGGTGGATGCCACCGCAGTGCGTTATGAAGTGCCTGGCAAAGGCTTCTTTGGCGTGATCGCCAATGAAAGCGTGCCGTTCTGCCGTACCTGCTCGCGGCTGCGCTTGTCGTCTACCGGCTGGCTGCATGGCTGTTTGTCGTCGAGCAATCGACACTATGTTGGCGACCTGCTGGACAAACCGCGTCACCAGGCGTTGCCGGCGTTGCAAGGCTTGCTGATGAAGGCGTTGGGCGATAAGCAGGAAGTCGCCTTCTCCGGCGGTGCCACCATCATGAAAATCATCGGCGGCTAGGATTACACATCAACCAATGTGGGAGGCGCTGCTGAATGGCGCGGATTCTGCATCTCACGCCCATTCGCCGGTTTTCCGTCACCGGCCTCTGGAGGATTAGGATGCGTAGTCTGGTTTTGTTGCTGGCGTCGTTGACGCTGAGTGGTTGCATGACCGTCAGCGATATGGCCGAAGGCACCCGCTATCAGATGAGCGACGCCGGGTTGCTCGACCACAGTGATACCCGCCGTACCGCATCGGTGCGCATACAGCCGGACTCCTTTGTGTTTATCGCCCAGGGCACATTCGTGCCACCGGGCAGCGCCTACCCACGCCCGAACGTGGTGGCCGAAGAAGCCTTCAACGGTTTCGTCGAATATTTCCCCATGGTGCGCCGTGCCCGTCAGCCTGAAGGCCTCGAGCAGGCGATGGCCGAAGCCCGTGCGGCGGGCGCCCACTACCTGTTGTATTGCCGCTTCGCCAAGGCCGATGACCGCATCGGCAACGCCGATGAGTGGGCTGACCAAGAGGCGTTGGACCGGGTTGGCCTGGACAACGGGGTCATCCAGATCATGTTGATCGAGACCAGCACACAGTATTTGATTGATACTGCACGCATTCGCAGTCGTGGCGGTTTACTGACGTTCCACGACAACAAGCCAGAAGACCTGGTCGCCCGTCCGCTGGCGCAGTACGCCCGGAGCCTGCTGGGCATGAGTGATCAGTAACCAAAAGGTAGATCCCCATGACCGATTCCGCCAAGGCCAATGATCTGTTGGCGCAACTGCCCAAGGGCAAGGGGCCGGCGCCGGTGCATTTGTGGAACCCGGATTTCTGCGGCCATATCGACATGCGCATCGCCCGCGACGGCACCTGGTTCTACCAGGGCACGCCGATCGGGCGTAAGCCGATGGTCAAGTTGTTCTCCAACATCATCCGCCGCGATGGCGATGATTACTTCCTGATTACCCCGGTGGAAAAAGTCGGGATCAGCGTCGAAGATGCGCCATTTGTGGCGGTTACCCTGGATGTGCAGGGGCAGGGCGAGAGCCAGCTGCTGCGATTTACCACCAATGTCGACGAAGAGGTCGAGGCCGGCCTCGAACACCCATTTCGTGTGGTGATCGACCCCGTCACCCAGGAGCCGTCACCCTACCTGCGGGTGCGCACCAACCTCGAAGCCCTGGTACACCGCAACGTGTTCTACCAATTGGTGGAGCTGGCGGTGAGCCGCCCGATCAACGGTCAGAACTGGCTGGGCGTATGGAGCGGAGGGGAGTTTTTCCGCATCGGGCTGGAGCCCTGAGGCCGGTTTTTTCATTTCCCTGAAATAATTCGCTTGCTGCAAACGGCTCCTTTCGGTTATCAATTTGTACATGATTAGACATGTCCGATTTGATAAGAAAAAACGCGTCGTCGACGAGCTCATCCGCCGTATTGAGGGTGGGGTAATGGCCGACGGTTTCCTGCTGCCGGGCGAGCATCAACTGGCCGAAGAATTTGCGGTCAGCCGAGGTACCCTGCGCGAAGCCCTCGCCGAGCTCAAGCGCCGCAATTACATCGCCACCCAAAGCGGCGTCGGCTCCATCGTCACCTTTGACGGCATGGCGCTCGACCAGCGCAGCGGCTGGGCCCAGGCGCTGGCCGACACCGGCGCGCGGGTGACCACCGACATCCTGCGCCTGGAAGCGGTGACCCGCCCGGACCTGTTCAGCCGTTTTGGCAGCGACCAATTTATCGCCCTCGACCGCCTGCGCCGCACGCCCGATGGCATCGCTGTGTCCCTTGAGCGTTCGCTGATGCCCGCCGCCGGCGGCCTCGACAGCCTGCCCCGCGTGGGCCTGATCGATAATTCCCTGACCATCACCCTGGCCGCCTACGGCTACGTGGGCGCCGAAGGTGACCAATGGATCGGCGCCGAGCCCCTCAGCGATGAAGACGCCGAGCTGCTTGGCCGCCCGACCGGCACGGTGTTTCTCAAGGCGTCGCGTACCACCTACGACCGGCGCGAGCGTTTCATGGAATACGTTGAAAGCTTGCTCGACCCTCTGCACTTTCGCCTGCACCTGCAGTTTGGATCTTCGAAATGACCCCGAATACCCGCGCCCTCGGGGCTTTCTACGGCCTGGCCCTGGGCGATGCCCTGGGCATGCCCACCCAGTCCCTGAGCCGTGAGCAGGTGCAGCAGCGTTTTGGTGCCATTACCGCACTGGAAGATGCCGACGCCGATCAGCCCATCGCACCCAACATGCCCGCCGGCTCGATTACGGATGACACCGAACAGGCGATCCTGGTCGGCGAGTTGCTGGTCGAAGGCCAAGGCACCATCGAACCCACCGTGCTCGCCCAACGCCTGATCGATTGGGAAGCGGTGATGCGCGCCAAGGGCTCCCAGGATCTGCTCGGCCCGTCCACCAAACGTGCGATCGACATGATCCTCGCCGGCCACACCCCGGAAGAATCGGGACGCTACGGCACCACCAACGGCGCCGCCATGCGCATCACTCCGGTGGGCATCGCTGCCGATGTCAGCGACCCGGCGCGGTTTATCCAGGCGGTGATCCAGGCGTGCCAGGTGACCCATAACACCACGCTGGGCATCTCCAGCGCGGCGGCGGTGGCGGCGGTGGTGTCGGCTGGTATCAATGGTGTGGACCTTGGCGAAGCTTTGAATATCGGTACGCAGATCGCCCAACAGGCCGAAGGCCATGGCCACTGGATTGCCGGTGGGCGCATTTCCACGCGCATCAGTTGGGCGCGCACCCTGAGCGTCGGCAGCGGCGACAAGGCGCTGTTTGCCGACTTGCTGTACGAACTGATCGGGACTTCCGTCGCCTCCCAGGAGTCGGTGGTGGTTTCGTTTGCCCTGGCCCAGCAAGTGGCGGTCGGCGACATGAATGCCTTCGAAGCCCTGTGCCTGGCCGCCAGTCTGGGCGGCGACACCGACACCATCGCGGCGATTCTCGGCGCCATGTTGGGCGCGTGCCTGGGCATGCAGTGCTGGCCGGAAGCGATGATTGAACAGGTCAAACAGGTGAACGGCCTGGATTTGCAGCCGCTGGTCCAGGGGTTGCTCGCAATGCGCTAAGCGCCGCAGGCAAAAAAAGGTGGGAGGGGGCAAGCCCCCTCCCACAATTGATCGTGTCGAGTCATGGAGACCGCGTAAGAGTTTCTATTTGCAGATCTGCCACAACCACAACAATACAGGCACCAGGAGCACCCCCTCATGAGCAGCACGTCTTCCGGCCAAAGCGCCGGGCAATTGGAAACACGCGGCATCGAACCGGTCCCTGAAGGCGAGTGCAACGGCCACCCGCTGCAACTGTTCTGGGTGTGGTTCGCGGCCAATATCAGCATCCTCGGCTTGCCGCTGGGCGCGACCCTGGTGGCGTTTCGCGGCCTGGCGATCTGGCAGGCGATCATCGTGGCGATTCTCGGCGCCGCCGGTTCTTTCGCGGTGGTCGGCATCATCTCGATTGCCGGCCGGCGTGGCCGTGCGCCGAGCCTGACCCTGTCGCGCGCCATCTTCGGCGTGCGCGGCAATATCGGGCCGACCCTGGTGTCGCTGATGTCGCGCCTGGGCTGGGAAACCGTCAACACCACCACGGCGGCGTTTGTGTTGCTGTCGTTGTGCTCGATCCTGTTCGGCTCGCCGGTCGAGGCCAAAAGCGCGCCGGTACTCACGCTGATCTTCATCGCCATTTTCGTACTGTTGACCCTGTCGGTTTCCGGCCTGGGCCATGCCACCTTGCTGGTGATCCAGAAGTGGGCCACCTACGTGTTCGGCGCCTTGAATATCCTGGTCGGCGGTTTCCTCTGCGCCACCATCGACTGGAGTGCGGTGTTCAACGCCACCCCGGCGCCGCTGAGCGCAATGATCATCGGCGTCGGCACCATGGCGGCCGGCACCGGCATTGGTTGGGCCAACGCCGGTGCCGACATGTCGCGCTACCAGCACCGCAGCGTGAAGGCCGTGCGCCTGGTGGCGTCCGCCGCGTTTGGCGCGGGGATTCCGCTGGTGCTGTTGATCACCCTCGGCGGCCTGCTGTCGGTGGGCAATAACGACCTGGCGTCGGCCACCGATCCGATCATCGCGATCCGCGACATGCTGCCGACCTGGATGGCCGTGCCGTACCTGATCACCGCGTTTGGCGGGCTGCTGCTGTCGAATAACCTGTCGGTGTACTCGGCCGGCCTCACCACCTTGACCCTCGGCTTGAAGGTCAAGCGCGTGCACGCAGTGATCGTCGACATCGTGGCGATCTTCGCCGGTTCGATTTACTTCATGCTCATCGCCGACAGTTTCTACGGCCCGTTCATCACCTTCATCTCGTTGCTGGCGGTGCCGATCACCGCGTGGGTCGGGATCTTTGTGGTCGACCTGATCCATCGCCACTACTACAGCCCCCAAGACCTGCTGGACGTGAGCCCAAGCAGCGCCTACTGGTACCGTGGCGGCGTGGAATGGCGTGCCTTCGGCGCCTGGGCCGTGGCGATCGTACTGGGTTTCAGCTTCACCACCATCGGCACCACCGCCGAAAACATCTGGTTCGCCGGGCCGCTGTCCGACTCCTGGCTGGGCCATAACGGCCTGGGCTGGATCGTCACCTTCCTGGTGGCCGGCGGGATTTATGCGGTACTCGGCGGCGCGGCTGACCGTCGCCCGGCTTTGGTAGAGAGCGCTAATGTCTAGATTGCTGCACACCGGCCAGGTCATCGTTGACCTGGTCATGGCCCTGGATACCTTGCCCGCCACCGGCGGCGACGTGCTGGCGAACTCCGCCAGCTTCGAAGCCGGCGGAGGCTTCAACGTGATGGCCGCCGCACGGCGTAATGGCCTGCCAGTGTCCTACCTGGGCCGCCACGGCGAGGGACGTTTCGGCGACCTGGCCCGCGCCGCGATGCAGGCTGAAGGCATCGACATGGCCCTGGGCGCCAGCAGCGGCAAGGACACCGGTTTGTGTGTGTCGCTGACCGAAGCCAGCACTGAGCGAACCTTCATTTCCCACATTGGCGCCGAGGGTGAACTGAGTGCCGAGGACTTGGCCAGCGTGGTGCCGCGGCTGGACGACTATGTGTACGTCAGTGGCTACAGCCTGCTGCTGGAGGGCAAGGCAGAGCCGCTGATCGACTGGCTGCTGGCCTTGCCACGCCAGGTCGTGGTGGTGTTCGACCCTGGCCCGCTGGTCAAGGCGCCGGATTCGGCATTGATGCGCGCGTTGTTGCCACGCATCGACATCTGGACCAGCAACGGCCCGGAGGCCCTGGCGTTCACCCGCGCGGCAGATATTGCATCCGCGTTGCCCGAACTGAACCGTCACTTGCCCGCCGAGACGCTGCTGGTCGTGCGCGACGGGCCGAATGGCTGCTGGGTAGGGCGTGTGGGTGAGATTGAGCATGTGCCCGGCTTCAAGGTGCAGGCCGTGGACAGCAATGGCGCGGGGGATGCCCATGCAGGGGTGTTTATCGCCGGGTTGGCCAAGGGGTTGAAACCTGCGGATGCGGCACGCCGAGCGAATGCGGCGGCGGCGTTGGCGGTGACGCGCTGGGGGCCGGCGACCTCGCCTGGCACCGATGAAGTCGACGCCTTAGTCTCTGAATAAACACCGGACAAAATGTGGGAGGGGGCTTGCTCCCGATAGCGGTGGGTCAGCTAAAGAGTTACTGACTGACCCACTGCCATCGGGGGCAAGCCCCCTCCCACATTTGTTACAGCATTTAGGCTACTGGCTGGTCTCACCTTCCAGCTTGCGGGCCTCATCCACACCCGACGCGGTCAGCTTGATCGGCAGGTTCAACGAATATTCACCGGCGGCGTCGGTGGTCACATGCCCATCCTTGATCAACCCGCGGTCCTGGAGAAACGCCAAGACACTGGCGACCACCTTTTCACCGCGGTAGTTATCCAGCACCTCCTTGCCCAAACCGTGCGGGTGGGCGTGCAGCAGGCGGGTGAGGACTTCTTTTTCAAGGTTTCTATCGACGTTCATGCGTACCTCTTCACTGGGGAATGATCGGGTGTCTGTCTTACTGTCGGTGGATCAAGGAGCAGGCTGTTTGGGTGCGCCAGGGACGTTGGAGTCATCGCCCTTGTTGATATTGGGCTGATTGATCGCTGGGCCCATTTTGCCGTTACCGACGGCAGCGGGCGCCTGGCGCTGGGTATCGTTGCCCTGGGTGCGCGGGTCGGCGCCCGGTTGAATGATCGCGCCGCCATTGGTGTCGAGCCCGGTTCCCATGGATTTCTGCGACTCGGTGGTGGCGTCAGGGGTTGGATCGGTAGGCCCGGTGGTCGAGCTGGCGGCGAAGGCGCTCAGCGACGCAGCAGACAACAGACCGGTGAGGGCGAGAGCAGCAAACTTGGAATTTTTCATGAGGGTGTCTCCATATGATTAATGTCCTTACCCTCTATTGGTCCGCCCGGCTCGCGCGTTCGTGCCTTGATGGCGACGAACGGTCGTGGGTTACCTGTAAGATTTTGTGTGCTGCAATCCGTCACGAAACCCCCTTAGTATGTCGGCTTTGAAATTGCCCAAGGCTCGCCCATGTCCATCGAGATTCGCCCCGCCGTGCCCAGCGATGCTGCGCAGATCCTGACTTTCATCACCGAACTTGCCGAATACGAAAAGGCCCGGCATGAAGTGATCGCCAGCGTGGTGGACATCGAACGCAGCCTGTTCAGCGAGGGCGCCACCGCCCATGGCCTGATCTGCTCGCGCGATGGTCTGCCGATTGGCTTTGCCGTGTTCTTTTTCAGCTATTCCACCTGGCTGGGCAGCAACTGCCTGTACCTCGAAGACCTCTACATCAACCCCGAGCAACGCGGCGGCGGGGCGGGCAAGAAGCTGTTGCGGCACTTGGCCAAGATCGCTTGCGACAACGGTTGCGGGCGCTTCGAGTGGAGCGTGCTGGACTGGAACGAGCCGGCAATTGCCTTCTACAAATCCATCGGCGCCCAGCCACAGGAAGAGTGGGTGCGCTACCGCATGGAAGGCGATGCGCTGCGGGATTTTGCCCAGGGTTAAATCAACAACGAAGTCCAAATGTGGGAGGGGGCAAGCCCCCTCCCACATTTTTTTGATTTTTACTCACTATATGGGATGCAAATTTATATATTGAGATATTTCAAAAGATGGGTTTATAGTCGCCTGCATCAGCACTCACTACCAAAAATAAAACAGGTGAAGCGATGCAGCCCCAACCGTTGTCGTTACCCGCCGTGCCCGAGCCCACCTATGGCGAGCGGCTGAAGCACAAAGTGGTGATCATCACCGGCGCCGCCCAAGGCATTGGCGAGGCGATCGTCGCGTGTTTCCAGGCCCAGCAGGCGCGCCTGGTGATCGCGGATATCCAGGGCGACAAGGTCGAGAAAGTCGCTGCCCAATGGCGCGAACGCGGCGCTGAAATCTACGCGCAACCCGTCGATATCACTTCAAAAGAGCAATGGCAGGCGCTGGTCAACGTGGCAATCGAGCGCTTTGGGCGTGTGGATGTACTGGTCAACTGCGCCGGGGTCAATGTGTTCCGCGACCCTCTGGAAATGACCGACGAAGACTGGCGCCGCTGCTTCGCCATCGACCTCGACGGCGCCTGGTACGGTTGCCGCTCGGTGCTCCCGCACATGATCGAGCAGGGCATCGGCAACATCATCAATATCGCCTCTACCCATTCCAGCCACATCATTCCCGGTTGCTTCCCGTACCCCGTGGCCAAGCACGGCCTGCTCGGCCTCACCCGGGCCCTCGGCATCGAGTACGCGCCCAAGGGCATCCGCGTGAATGCCATCGCGCCGGGCTATATCGAAACCCAGCTCAACGTCGATTACTGGAACGGTTTCCCCGACCCCCACGCCGAGCGCCAGCGCGCGTTCGACCTGCACCCGCCCAAGCGCATCGGCCAGCCGGTCGAGGTGGCGATGACGGCACTGTTTCTGGCGACCGACGAGGCGCCCTTTATCAACGCAACCTGCCTGATGATCGATGGCGGGCGTTCAGTGATGTACCACGACTAACAACAATCAGAGGTGGTTCATGTTCAAGAAAACACTCGGCGCCGTGGCGCTCGCGGTTGCCTTCAGCGGTTTTGTATCGGCCGAAGAAGTGAAGATCGGCTTTCTGGTCAAACAGGCCGAAGAGCCCTGGTTCCAGACCGAATGGGCCTTCGCCGAAAAAGCCGGCAAGGAACATGGTTTTACCGTGATCAAGATCGCCGTGCCCGATGGTGAAAAAACCCTCTCGGCCATCGACAGCCTGGCGGCCAACGGCGCCAAGGGCTTTGTGATCTGCCCGCCGGATGTGTCCCTCGGCCCGGCCATTGTGGCCAAAGCCAAGGTCAATGGCCTGAAGGTAATGGCCGTGGATGATCGCTTCGTGGATGCCAAGGGCAACTTCATGGAGGACGTGCCGTACCTCGGCATGGCCGCCTTCGAAGTAGGCCAGAAGCAAGGTGCCGCCATGGCTGACGAGGCGAAAAAACGCGGCTGGGATTGGAAAGAAACCTACGCCGTGATCAACACCTATAACGAACTCGACACGGGTAAGAAGCGCACTGACGGTTCGATCAAATCCCTCGAAGAGGCGGGTATTCCCAAAGACCACATCTTGACCGCCGCGCTTAAAACGCTCGACGTCCCCGGCAGTATGGACGCCACCAATTCGGCCCTGGTCAAGCTGCCCAGCGGCGCGAAAAACCTGATCATCGGCGGCATGAACGACAACACTGTGCTCGGCGGCGTGCGAGCCACTGAAAGTGCCGGCTTCAAGGCTGCCAACGTGATCGGCATCGGTATCAATGGCACCGATGCCATCGGCGAATTGAAGAAAGCCGACAGTGGCTTCTTCGGCTCGATGCTGCCAAGCCCGCATATCGAGGGCTACAACACGGCGCTGGCGATGTACGAGTGGGTTACCACCGGTAAAGAGCCGGCGAAGTACACCGCAATGGACGAAGTGACCCTCATCACCCGCGCCAACTTCAAGGAAGAGTTGAGCAAAATCGGGCTGTGGAAATGACCGGCGCGGCCTTGCGTTTCAATGGCATCGGCAAGGAATTTCCCGGTGTAAAAGCCCTGGCGCAGATCAGCTTTGAAGCGCGGCCGCGTGAAGTGCACGCGCTGATGGGCGAGAACGGCGCGGGCAAGTCGACGCTGCTGAAGATCCTCGGCGGCGCCTACCTGCCAAGCAGCGGCACGCTGCAGATCGGCGAGCAGACCATGGACTTCAAGTCCGCCGCCGACAGCATTGCCAGCGGCGTGGCGGTGATCCACCAGGAGCTGCACCTGGTGCCGGAAATGACCGTGGCCGAGAACCTGTTTCTCGGGCACTTACCGACGCGTTTTGGCGTGGTCAATCGCGGCCTTTTGCGCAAGCAGGCGCTGGCGTGCCTTAAAGGCCTGGCCGATGAAATCGACCCGGACGAGAAGCTCGGGCGCTTGTCCCTGGGCCAGCGCCAACTGGTGGAAATCGCCAAGGCGCTGTCCCGTGGCGCCCATGTGATTGCCTTCGATGAACCCACCAGCAGTTTGTCGGCGCGGGAAATCGACCGGCTGATGGCGATCATCACGCGCCTGCGCGACGAGGGCAAAGTGGTGCTGTACGTATCCCACCGCATGGAAGAAGTGTTCCGCATCTGCAACGCGGTCACGGTGTTCAAGGACGGCCGTTACGTGCGCACCTTTGACGACATGAGCAGCCTGAGTCACGACCAGTTGGTGACCTGCATGGTCGGCCGCGATATCCAGGATATCTACGACTATCGGCCACGCGAGCAGGGCGAGGTCGCGCTCAAGGTCGACGGTTTGTTGGGCCCGGGCTTGCGTGAGCCGGTCAGCCTGCAGGTGCACAAGGGCGAGATTCTTGGCCTGTTCGGGCTGGTGGGGGCGGGGCGCACGGAGCTGTTCCGCTTGCTCAGTGGTTTGACGCGTGCCAGTGCCGGCAGCCTGCAGCTGTGCGGTGAAAACCTGCAGTTGCGCTCGCCTCGCGATGCCATCGCCGCCGGCGTATTGCTATGCCCGGAAGATCGCAAGAAGGAAGGCATCATTCCACTGTCCAGCGTGGCCGAGAACATCAATATCAGCGCGCGTGGCGCCCACTCCACCTTTGGCTGGCTGCTGCGTGAAGGCTGGGAGGCCAGCAACGCCGACCGGCAGATCAAGGCGATGAAGGTCAAAACGCCGAACGCCGAGCAGAAAATCATGTACCTGTCCGGCGGCAATCAGCAGAAGGCCATTCTTGGCCGCTGGCTGTCGATGCCGATGAAAGTATTGCTGCTGGATGAGCCGACCCGTGGCATCGATATCGGTGCCAAGTCGGAGATCTACCAGATCATCCACAACCTGGCCGCCAGCGGCATTGCGGTGATTGTGGTGTCCAGCGACCTGATGGAAGTGATGGGCATTTCCGACCGCATTCTGGTGATGAGCGAGGGCGCCCTGACGGGCGAACTGACCCGCGACCAAGCCGATGAAGCACGCCTGCTGCAACTGGCACTCCCGCGTTCGCGGGCTTGAAGAATAAGAGGGTTTGGCTATGTCTGAGGTAAAAACTGCAAAGGGCTTCTGGCCGGGTTTCAACCAGCGCAAGTTCCTCGATGACTGGGTGATGCTGCTGGCGGCGTTGAGCATCTTTGTGCTCAGCGCGGTGTTTATCGACAACTTCCTCTCGCCGCTGAACATGCGCGGCCTGGGCCTGGCGATTTCCACCGTGGGCATCGCCGCGTGCACCATGCTGTTCTGCCTGGCGTCAGGGCATTTCGACTTGTCGGTGGGCTCGGTGATTGCCTGCGCGGGTGTGGTGGCGGGGATTGTGATCCGCGACACCGACAGCGTGGTGCTCGGCGTATCCGCCGCCTTGGCCATGGGCCTGGTGGTGGGGCTGATCAACGGCATCGTGATTGCCAAGCTACGCATCAATGCATTGATCGCGACCCTGGCGACCATGCAGATCGTGCGCGGCCTGGCCTACATCTTTTCCAACGGCAAGGCCGTGGGCGTGATGGATGAAGGCTTCTTCGTGTTCGGCAACGGCCAACTGCTGGGCGTGCCGGTGCCGATCATCATCACCGTGTTGTGCTTTGTGTTCTTCGGCTGGCTGCTCAACTACACCACCTATGGGCGCAACACCATGGCCATCGGCGGCAACCAGGAAGCGGCGCTGCTGGCGGGGGTGAACGTCGACCGCACCAAGATCATCATCTTTGCCGTGCACGGGCTGATTGGCGCGCTGGCCGGGGTGATCCTTGCGTCGCGCATGACCTCGGGTCAGCCGATGATTGGGCAGGGGTTTGAGCTGACGGTGATTTCGGCTTGCGTGTTGGGTGGGGTGTCGTTGAGCGGTGGCATCGGCATGATTCGGCATGTGATTGCCGGGGTGCTGATTTTGGCGATCATTGAGAATGCGATGAACCTGAAGAATATCGACACCTTCTACCAATATGTGATCCGCGGTTCGATCCTGTTGCTTGCGGTGATCATCGACCGTATGAAGCAGCGTTAATGCCAGGCCATGTAGAGATCCACATGTGGGAGGGGGCTTGCCCCCTCCCACATTTGGATCTGCACAGTATTGAAGTTCAGCTTTTGCCATAATGGCGCCGTTTTCGTACCACCACATAGGCCCGATATGCAGGAAAACGCCCAACCCCCCGTCAAAGACGCTGCCCCCACCGGCACCCAGACCCTGCTGCGTGGCCTGGGCGTGGTGCAGGCGGTGGCGGCCGGTGCGCGGGATCTGAAAGAGATCGCCAAGCGCATCGGCACCACCCGCAGCACCACGCACCGCCTGGCCAGTTGTCTGGTGGACGAGCGTTACCTGCGCGTGGTGCCGCAAGTCGGCTACCTGCTGGGGCCAAAGTTGATCGAGTTGGGGTTTCAGGCGCGCGAAGAGCTGCCGTTGGTGACCCTGGCGGTGCCGTACCTGGATGAGTTGTCGGCGTTGACCGGTGACACCATTCACCTGGCCATCCGCGAATATGACGACGTGCTCTACCTGCACAAGAACCCCGGCCGCAATGGCCCGGAAATGCGCTCGCGGGTCGGCCATCGCATGCCGTTGGCGCGCACCGGGATCGGCAAGGCGTTGTTGCTGGACGACACGGTGGAGGAGTGGCAGCGCCTGTACGAAGTCAGCCAGCCGGCCGGTGGGAAAAACCTGCAATGGCCGCAGCACCCGGAGCAGTCCTGGGCGCAGTTCGAGCAGCGTATGCGTGAATATGTGGTGGGCGGTTACGCGTTCGATCTGGAAGACAACGAACCATCGATCCGTTGTGTGGCGGCACCGGTGCGCGACGCCAGCCGGCGAATCGTCGCCGGCATCAGCATCGCCAGTACCGTGCCCTACATGCCGCTGGAGAAAATGGCCGAGCTGATTCCTGTGGTCAAACAGGTCGCAGCGCGGCTGTCAGCGGAGTTGGGCGCAAAGGGCTGATCAGGCCTTCAGGGTCGCCATGTCGATGACAAAGCGGTACTTCACATCGCCGGCGATCATGCGGCTGTAGGCTTCGTTGATGTTGCGGATATCGAGCATTTCGATGTCACAGCTGATGCCGTGCTCGGCGCAGAAATCCAGGACTTCCTGGGTTTCGGCAATGCCACCGATCAGCGAACCGGCCAGCACTTTGCGGCCCATGATCAGCTTGGCGGCATTCACCGGCGGGTCGACCGGTTCGATCAGACCGACCAGGATGTGCACGCCGTCAAAGCGCAGCACGTCGAGGTAGGGGTTCAGGTCGTGCTGCACCGGGATGGTGTCCAGCAGGAAATCGAAATGCCCTGCTGCGGCTTTCATCTGCTCGGCATCGGTGGACACGATCACGTGATCGGCGCCCTGGCGACGGCCTTCCTCAGCCTTGCTCGCGGAGCGGGTGAACAGCGTGACTTCAGCGCCAATCGCCTTGGCCAGCTTGATACCCATGTGGCCCAGGCCACCCATGCCGAGTACACCGACCTTGTCGCCGGCCTTGATGCCGTAGTGCTTGATCGGCGAGTACATGGTCACGCCGGCGCAGAGGATCGGCGCAGCGCTGGCCAGGTCGAGCCTGGCTGGGATCTTCACCACAAAGTGCTCGCTGACCACGATGCTGTCGGAGTAGCCGCCCATGGTGTTGCTGCCGTCTACGCGGTCGGGGGTGGCGTAGGTCATGGTCGGGCCTTCGAGGCAGTATTGCTCCAGGTCCGATTTGCAGGCGTCGCAGGTACGGCACGAATCGACCATGCAGCCCACGCCGACCAGGTCGCCGACTTTATGTGCGCTGACGTTGGCGCCGACGGCGGTGACCTTGCCGACGATCTCGTGGCCCGGCATCAGCGGGTACACGGCGATGCCCCATTCGTTGCGCGCCTGGTGGATGTCGGAGTGACAGACGCCGCAGTAGAGAATCTCGATCGCCACGTCATCGGCGCGCGGGCTGCGGCGTTCAAACGACATGGGGGCGAGGGGAGTGGTGGCCGACTGGGCGGCATAACCGATGGCAGTGTACATGGGGGAAACCTCGCAAAAGCTTGGACGGGAGAGGCCGCGAATTCTGCGCGCCGAGCTTTGACGCGGCCATGGTGATTGCTCCGAGTCTCATGCCTATTCGTCCGGGAGTGCCCCGGGATTGGATTTATTGGCGGCCAGACCTGCGATGATGCTGTCATCCCTTTTTTGCGAAGTTTTTTGCCATGTTGTTGACCCGCCATCTCGACGCCAACGCCACGCTGGTTTCCTTGATTGAGGGGCTCACGCCCTGCGACGGTTTTTCGCCAACCAGCCTGCCGGGCGTGCAAGTGCTCCGTGCCAGTTGCGACGTGGCGCGCGGGCCGCAGATCTATGAGCCGAGCCTGATGTTCGTGGCCCAGGGCAGCAAGGTCGCGTACCTGGGCCCGCGCACCCTGGAATATGGCGCCGGGCATTACCTGATCCAGGCGATGCCGGTGCCGTTCGAGTGCGAGACCTTTGCCATGGCCCCCGGCGCGCCGCTGCTGGGCGTCACGGTGGGCATTGACCGTGTGGTGCTCGGCGAATTGGTGATGGCCATGGGCATGCAAGCCGGGCCGCCGCCGACGGCGCAGACGTTGGAGTCGATGAGTTCGGTGGTGCTCGATGACGCCATGCGCGGCTGCGTGGAACGCCTGTTGCAGTGCCTGCACGATCCGCTGGAAAGCCGGATCATGGGCCCGGCGCGGGTGCGTGAATTATTGTTCACCGCGTTACGCGGGCCGCAGGCGGATGTGCTGCGTGCATTGGTGGAACAGCAGGGGCAGTTCTCGCGGATCGCCACGTCGTTGGCTCATCTGCATGCCCATTACGCCGAACCGCTGAATATCGAGACCTTGGCCGGTTATGCGCACATGAGTGCGTCGACCTTTCATGAACACTTCAAGCGTTGCACCTTGTTGTCGCCGGTGCAGTACCTCAAGCGGTTGCGGCTGTTGAAGGCGCAGCAGTTGCTGCTGGTGGAGGGCATGGGTGTGGCACAGGCGGCGCACAGCGTGGGGTACCAGAGTACGTCGCAGTTCAGTCGGGAGTACAAACGCTACTTCGAGCGCAACCCGGGCGAAGAGCGGGCTGCCTAGGTATTTCAGGCAAAACACACATCCAAATGTGGGAGGGGGCTTGCTCCCGATAGCGGTGGGTCAGATAAAGAATTGCTGGCTGACCCACTGCCATCGGGAGCAAGCCCCCTCCCACATTTGACCGAGTTTTACCCATAAAAAAGGCTCCCAATTGGGAGCCTTCAGTCGGCTTACATATTCGGGTAAGTCGGCCCACCCGCGCCTTCCGGCGTGACCCAGGTGATGTTCTGCGAAGGGTCCTTGATGTCACAGGTCTTGCAGTGCACGCAGTTCTGGGCGTTGATCTGGAAGCGCTTCTCGCCGTCTTCCTTGGTGATCACTTCATACACGCCGGCCGGGCAGTAGCGCTGCGCCGGTTCATCGTAGAGCGGCAGGTTGGTGCCGATCGGGATGCTCGGGTCCTTGAGCTTCAGGTGGCACGGCTGCTCTTCTTCATGGTTGGTACCGGAGATGAACACCGAGCTCAGCTTGTCGAAGCTCAGCTTGCCGTCGGGCTTGGGGTAGTCGATTTTCTTGCTGTCCTTGGCCAGCTTGAGGCAGGCGTAGTCCGGCTTGGTGTCGTGCAGGGTGAACGGCATTTTGCCGCCGAGGATGTTCTGGTCGAACCAGTTGAAGCCGGCGCCGATGATCGGGCCGAACTTGTGCATCGCCGGGCCGAAGTTGCGGCTGGCGAACAGTTCTTCGTAGAGCCAGCTGGATTTGAAGCTGTCGACGTAAGCGGTCAGTTCATCACCGCCTTCGGACTCGGCGAACAGGAGATCGGCCACCGCGTCAGCGGCGAGCATGCCGGATTTCATCGCGGTGTGGCTGCCTTTGATCTTGGCGAAGTTCAACGTGCCGAGGTCGCAACCGATCAGCGCGCCGCCCTTGAAGACCATCTTCGGCAGCGAGTTCAGGCCGCCTTTGCAGATGGCGCGGGCGCCGTAGCTGATGCGCTTGCCGCCTTCCAGGTATTGGGCGAGCACCGGGTGATGCTTGAGGCGCTGGAACTCATCGAATGGCGACAGGAAGGTGTTGCTGTACGACAGGTCGACGATCAGGCCTACGACCACCTGGTTGTTTTCCAGGTGATAGAGGAACGAGCCGCCGGTGTTCTCGGCGCTCATGATGTCCAGCGGCCAACCGGCGGTGTGCACCACCAGGCCTGGCTGGTGTTTGGCCGGGTCGATTTCCCAGATTTCCTTCAGGCCGATGCCGTAGTGCTGGGCGTCGGCGTCGCTGTCCAGGTTGAAACGCTGGATCAGTTGCTTGCCGATATGCCCACGGCAACCTTCGGCGAACAGCGTGTACTTGCCACGCAGTTCCATGCCGGGGGTGTACACGCCTTCTTTCGGGTTGCCTTCGCGGTCGACGCCGAGGTCGCCGGTGATGATCCCGCGCACTACGCCGTTTTTTTCGTCGAACAGCGCTTCCTGGGCGGCGAAGCCTGGGTAGACTTCCACGCCGAGGTTTTCGGCCTGCTGGGCCAGCCAGCGGCACAGGTTGCCCAGGGAGATGATGTAGTTGCCTTCGTTGTGCATGGTCTTGGGCACAAAGAAGTCAGGCACCTTGGTGGAGGCTTCGGGGCTGCGCAGTACATAGATGTCATCGCGCACCACCGGAGTGTTGAGCGGGGCGCCAAGTTCTTTCCAGTCCGGGAACAGTTCGTTCAGGGCGCGTGGTTCAAATACGGCACCGGAGAGGATGTGGGCGCCGACTTCGGAGCCTTTCTCGACCACGCAGACGCTGATTTCCTTACCGGCTTCGGCGGCCTTCTGCTTCAGTCGGCAGGCGGCGGACAGGCCCGCCGGGCCAGCGCCGACGATGACCACGTCGAATTCCATGTATTCGCGTTCCACAGGCTATCTCCTACTCAAGGCTCAACAGGCTTTTTTTCTAATGGGTGGAGGTTCGGTGTGGTCCTGCGGCAACGGCAAGACCCACCTTTCTCTCTAGGTGGCGCATTATATATAGACCACTGTCAGCGTCCAATACAAACGTTTGTTTGAATTGCCCGCAGGCTAGGTAAATCAAAGCAACGCGGCTTATGACTGACCATTTTGCCGTATTGACCAGAATAGGCGTTCCGGTCAATATACGGTCGGTTTTGCGCTTACCGTAGGCAGACAGCAGGTTTCAAGAGCACGTCCAAAAGCTAGACGGGTGACGCGGGCCAAAACACTGGCGCGCAGTTTACACGCCGCGATAAAGAATGACCTCTCAGTCACCACTGACGAACGGTCATCATTTCCCGTGAGCAGGGTCACTCGCCGAGGTTTTTGGAGGTGCCCTTGTGTGCCGATGAGCATCAACCGCCAGGTTCGCCTAGGCGACTTTCTTTTCACCGGAGAGTAACGAGGAATCCATGAAGGTTCTTGTAGCTGTCAAACGCGTTGTCGATTACAACGTGAAAGTTCGCGTCAAGGCGGACAATTCCGGCGTCGACCTTGCTAACGTCAAGATGTCGATGAACCCATTCTGTGAAATCGCCGTGGAAGAAGCCGTACGCCTGAAAGAAAAAGGCGTAGCGACTGAAATCGTCGTGGTTTCCATCGGCCCTTCCACTGCTCAAGAGCAGCTGCGTACCGCCCTGGCCCTGGGCGCCGACCGCGCCGTGCTGGTTGAGTCCGCAGAAGAGCTGACCTCCCTGGCCGTGGCCAAGCTGCTCAAAGCCGTTGTCGACAAGGAACAGCCTCAGTTGGTGATCCTCGGCAAACAAGCCATCGACAGCGACAACAACCAGACTGGCCAGATGCTGGCTGCACTGACCGGTTACGGCCAGGGCACCTTCGCTTCCAAAGTGGAAGTGAGCGGCGACAGCGTTGCCGTCACCCGTGAAATCGACGGCGGTGCGCAGACAGTTTCCCTGAAACTGCCGGCCATCGTCACCACCGACCTGCGTTTGAACGAGCCGCGCTACGCGTCCCTGCCAAACATCATGAAAGCCAAGAAGAAGCCTCTCGAAGTGCTGACTCCGGACGCTTTGGGCGTTTCCACCGCCTCCACCAACAAGACCGTCAAAGTCGAAGCGCCGGCTGCACGCAGCGCGGGCATCAAGGTCAAGTCGGTGGCTGAACTGGTCGAGAAACTGAAAAACGAAGCGAAGGTAATCTAACCATGACTATCTTGGTAATCGCAGAACACGACAACAAAGTGCTGGCCCCGGCCACGCTGAACACTGTGGCCGCTGCCGCTAAAATCGGTGGCGATATTCACGTACTGGTCGCCGGCCTTGGCGCTGGCGCCGTGGCTGAAGCCGCTGCCAAAGTGGCTGGCGTGAGCAAAGTACTGCTGGCCGACAACGCCGCCTACGCTCACCAGTTGCCGGAAAACGTTGCTCCGTTGATCGCAGAGCTGGGCGCTGGCTACAGCCACATCCTGGCTGCCGCCACCTCCAACGGCAAAAACATCCTGCCACGCGTTGCCGCGCAGCTGGACGTTGACCAGATCTCCGAGATCGTTTCGGTCGAAAGCGCCGACACCTTCAAGCGCCCGATCTACGCCGGTAACGCCATTGCCACCGTGCAATCGACCGCCGCCATCAAAGTGATCACCGTGCGTGCCACCGGTTTCGACCCGGTTGCCGCTGAAGGTGGTTCGGCTGCCGTTGAAGCCGTCGCTGCTGCCCACGACGCTGGCACTTCCAGCTTTGTTGGCGAAGAGCTGGCCAAGTCGGATCGCCCTGAGCTGACCGCTGCCAAGATCGTCGTTTCCGGCGGCCGCGGCATGCAGAACGGTGACAACTTCAAACACCTGTACGCCCTGGCCGACAAGCTGGGCGCTGCGGTTGGCGCTTCCCGCGCGGCCGTCGACGCAGGTTTCGTACCCAACGACATGCAGGTCGGCCAGACCGGCAAAATCGTTGCGCCACAGCTGTACATCGCCGTCGGTATATCCGGCGCGATCCAGCACTTGGCCGGTATGAAAGACTCCAAAGTGATCGTAGCGATCAACAAGGACGAAGAAGCACCGATCTTCCAGGTGGCCGATTACGGCCTGGTCGCGGACTTGTTCGAAGCCGTACCCGAGTTGGAGAAGCTGGTCTAATCCAGTCGCTTCACTTATAAAGAGCCCGGTCTTGTGACCGGGCTTTTTTATTTCTGGAGAAACCGCCATGGATTTGCGTCCTGTATTACTGGCCCTGTTGCTGCTGCCAAGCCTGGCCTTCGCCACCGGCAAGTGCGACCGCCTGGTGATCACCGGCAGCCCGGACGCGCCGCCCCTGCTCTGGCGTGACCCCCAGGACCCCACGCACCTGATCGGCGCCACCGCCGATGTGTTGCAACACGTGGCCAAGGACCTGGGCCTCAAAGTCGACCTGCTCTACGGCGGCAAGCGCTCCCTGGCCCTGGACGAAGTGCGCAGCGGGCGCATGGATATCCTCGCCGATGCACCACTGAACCTCGGCGAACTGGAAACCCTCGACTACATCCACCCGGCGCTGATGCAAACCGACTATCTGGTGTGGACACGCAAGGACTCGGTCCTGGCCTACACCACGGCAGCCGACCTGCACGGGCACAAAGGCGCGGTGTCCGAGCGCGCACGCTTGAGCCGTGAATTCGAAACCTTCGCCGGCCAGCAACTTACCTTGCAACGCCTGCCGACGTTGACCCCGGCGTTCCAGAAACTGCTGCTCGGGGAAGTGGACTACGTGTTGGCCGGGCGTTATTCGGGCATGGCCATGGCCCAGACCTTGGGCATGAGCAACGACCTGGTGGCCCGCGACACCCCCATCGACCAGCCCGGCCTGTACCTGGCGATCTCCCACAACTCGGCCTGCAATGATCCGTGGTTGCGCGGACAGCTCGCCAAAAAGATGACAGAATTGCCCGCGTCCGGTGTGACGGAAGCCGCGCTGCAGCGCAACCTCGAGCGTTGGAAAGCGCAATTGCAACAACCCGTCGGCACCCCAACAAAGTAGGGATTTTCAGTGACTCTTCGACCTCTTTTCGCGGCCCTCGCCGTTGTCGCTCTGGCGGGATGTGCAGCCGATCCTGCGCCGAATGAACAAATACGCCTCACCCAGCAAGCCCTGGATCAAGCCAGTGCCGTGGGTGCCAGCGCGGATGAATCGCCTGAATTGAAGCTGGCCGAAGAAAAATTCGCCCAGGCCAGGGCCGACATGGCCGACCAATCCTACAAAGACGCGCGCATGCAGGCCGAGCAGGCCGAGCTCGACGCGCGGCTGGCCGAAGCTCGCGTGCTGACCCACAAGAGCCAGGAGCAACTCAACGTGCTCAACACCCGCATCACCCGCCTGCGCAAGCAATTGCAGTTGGGAGAAGCCCAATGATCCGGCGTTTGAGTTGTGCGGTGCTGTTGGGCACCGCGGTGCTGGGCGGTTGCGCCAGCCATCCGAGTGGCGAGCAGGCCTTGCAGCAGGCCGGCAGCGACTTCCAGAAGGTCAAGGAAGACGCCAACGTGCTGCGCATCGCGCCCAAGGACGTGATTCGCGCCGGTGAATCCCTGGCCCGCGCCGATCGTTTGTCCAGCTATTGGGGCAGCGGGGCGGATGTGGTGCATTACGCCTACCTGAGCCAGCGCTACAGTGCCATCGCCCGCGAACACACCGAGCAGGCGCTCAACGAAGAGCGCGGCGCCAAGCTCGAACTGGAGCGCCAACGCCTGCAACTGGCCCTGCGGGAAAGCAAATTGATCAGCGTGCAACAGCAGGGCAAATGGCTTGAAGAACAGATCGCCAGCCTGGCCACCACCCAGACCGATCGCGGGCTGGTGATGACCCTGGGCGATGTGCTGTTCGACACCGGTGACGCCGAGCTGAAAAACTCGGCCAACCGCACCGTGCTGAAAATCGTGCAGTTCCTGCAACTGAACCCCAAGCGCGTGGTGCGCATCGAGGGCTACGCCGACAATACCGGCGGCGAGCAGGAAAACCTCAAGCTGTCCCGCGACCGTGCGCAGTCTGTGGCTGATGTGCTGGTGGACCTGGGTATCGACGAAAAACGCATCCAGGTCGAAGGTTATGGCGACCAGTACCCGGTGGAGGCCAATGCATCCGAGCGGGGCAGGGCGCAGAACCGTCGAGTAGAAATCGTATTCTCCGATGCAAAAGGCCAACTGGGCGCCGCCCGCTAAGCATTTGGCGCAGCTCGAAATGTGGGAGGGGGCTTGCCCCCGATGACGGCGTGTCAGTCACCAACGAAGGTGACTGAACCACCGCTATCGGGGGCAAGCCCCCTCCCACATTTGTTTCTGTGTACAGCTGGAAATTCTATCCGCCACCCGTACAGTTTTTACTGTCACTCCCGCGCGCGCTCGACTATTGTGGCAACTGTCCCCGTACACTTCTAAACTGTGCCGGTATGTTTCACACAAAAATAAAATACCCGTGAAATCGAGTGCTGCGTCATGACCAATCTGTTGCTTTACCAACGTATCGCCCAGCAACTGGCTGAGGATATCCGGCGCGGTGTCTATCAACCGGGTGAGCGCGTGCCTTCGGTGCGCAAGATGAGCTCCCAGCTCAATGTCAGCCATGCCACGGTGTTGCAGGCCTACGCCAACCTGGAAGACCAGGGGCTGATCCGCGCACGGCCGCAGTCCGGCTACTACGTGCACCAGACCCCGGCACTGACGGCACCCACGCCGGACATCGCCCGGGTCGAGCGCCCAGGGTTGGTCACCCGCAGCAGCATCATTCAACAGGTATTGGGCGAGTCGCGCCGTGAAGGTGTGTTCCCGTTGGGCGCAGCCGTACCGAGCGTCGACTACTTGCCGGTGCGCGCACTGCACCAGCAGTTGGCCAAGGTCACACGCTTCCAGAGCCCGCGCGCATTCAGTTACATGTTCAGCCCCGGTTTTGAGCCGCTGCGCCGCCAGGTGGCGATTCGCATGCGTGACGCCGGCGTGGTGGTGGACCCTTCCGAAGTGGTGATCACCCACGGTTGCGTGGATGCGTTGCAGATGTCGCTACGGGTGCTGACACGCCCAGGCGACCTGATCGCCGCTGAATCGCCGACCTATTACGGCTTGCTGCAGCTGGCCGACCTGCTCGGCCTCAAAGTCATCGAGATCCCCAGCGACCCGGCCACCGGCATGAGCCTGGAGGCCCTGCAACTGGCGGCCAACCAATGGTCGATCAAGGCGCTGGTGCTGACCACGCGCCTGAGCAACCCCCTGGGCGGGACCATGCCCGAGGAGCGGCAGAAACAGTTGCTGCGCCTGGCCTCGGATTTCGATATCCAGATCGTCGAGGACGATATCTACGGCGAACTGATGTTCGAGGTTGGCCGCACCAAGGCCCTGAAAGCCTACGACCGCCTGGACCGGGTCATCTATTGCTCGAGCTTTTCCAAAACCCTGTCCCCCGGCGTACGCATCGGCTGGATGATTGCCGGCAAATATCAGCAGGAGATCCAGCGCCTGCAGATGTTCAGCACGCATTCGGCGTGCAGCGTCACCCAGATGGGCGTGGCGGCGTATCTGGAAAACGGTGGCTACGACCGGCATTTACGCTACATCCGCCAGGAGTACCGCAAGAACCTCAGCGCGTTCCAGCTGGCGGTGCAGCAGTACTTCCCGGAAGGCACCCAGATGACTCGCCCGACCGGCGGTTTCATCCTGTGGGTCAGTTTGCCCGGGCGGGTCAATACCCAGGAACTGCACGTGCGTGCCCTGCAACAGGGCATCAGCATTGCGCCGGGGCTGATCTTCAGCAATACCGAGCAGTTCAACCACTGCATCCGCCTCAACTGCGGCACGCCGTGGAACCGCGAAGCCGAGCGTGCGCTGATGACGCTGGGCATGCTGGCCAGCCAGTTATGCCAGGAAACCGCAGCCGGCCTGCTGTAGATGAGGCACAGAATGGGGACAGCGCCGATAGCTGGCTAATCACCGCGCTTGTCATGCCGCGCACAACAAGCGAGCATATGGCCCTCTGCCGTTAATGCTGTTGGCGATATGACCTCAATTGTTCGTGCTGCTTTGGTGATTGGCCTGTTAAGCCTGTGCAACGTCGGCACAGTGCTGGCGGCAGCCCCCGTGACTGACAACAAACCCGCTGCCAGCACCCAGCAGAAGACTCCCGCAAAAAAACCGGCTCCCGCCCAGAAAGCGGCTGTAGCAAAGAAAAAAGCGGCCACGGCGAAAAAACGCGCATCGACAAAGTCTTCCCGTGAAGTGGCACAGACGCAATTGGAACCGGCACAGTTGGATCTGTCCCTGCCTTCGGACATGGTCCGGCACCTGCAACCGCTGGGCACCGTGCCCAGACCCAAGAGCGTGCCGCTGCTGCCGCCGATGTTTGGCGAAAAGCCCACCGACAACAGCGCTTTCCAGATCAACGGCCGCTTGCTCAGCAATGAGATGAAGCTGCAACTGCGCAACGAAGAGCGCCGTGAAGTGGAAGGCGCCGCGTTGGAATTCGAGTTCAAGCAGTAAACTTTTCCCACAAACGTGACGCCGCCCTTCGACCATCTGTCGCAGACTGGTCAGTCACTTTTGTTTTCTGCGAAAAACCCCTGTTAGACCATTTTAAAACGGCTGTTTAAGGGCGTACTCTAGCCCGGCCATCCACATTGAGTCGTCGAGGACCTGCTGGTCATGAAATGCCGTGAAGGCTGTGGCGCTTGCTGCATCGCCCCCTCCATCAGTTCGCCATTACCGGGAATGCCACACGGCAAACCGGCCGGCGAACGCTGCCTGCACCTGTCGGTCGAACAGCTATGCCAGCTGTTCGGGCAACCGGAACGCCCGGCGGTGTGCAGTGATTTCAAGGCCGACCTCGACGTCTGCGGCACCGACCAGGCCGATGCGATCCGGTTGATCGGCTGGTGGGAGCAGATGACGGCGGCTTGATGGGCTTTACTATCGGAACTTCAACAATAAGGAATACAACAATGGGTTCGCTGAAACGAATGGCTGTGTTGTGCGGTTTTACGCTGTTGTTTGCCGCCACGGCGCAGGCTGAAGATTGGCAAGTCGCCAAGGATGAAGACGGTATCAAAGTGTCCCTGAGCGAAATCGCCGGTTCCAAATACAAGGCGTATCGCGGTGTAACGGTGATCAAGGCGCCAGTCGCCAAGATCGTGGCCCTCCAGGAAGACGTGGCTGGCGCCTGTGCCTGGATCCACGAATGCAAATCCCAGAAACTGGTGGACAAGAAGGGCGATGAGAGTTGGACCTACACCCAATTCAAGGCCCCGTTCCCGGTGACCGACCGTGATTCCTACCTGCATATCACCACCACCAAGGCGCCCGACGGCACGCTGACCCGCAAGCTGGAAGGTGTGCCGACCTACAAGCCCGAAGAAAAAGGCTACGTACGCGTGGCCCAAGTCGACGGCTTCTGGAAGCTGGTGCCAAAAGGCGACAACCAGACCGAAGTCACCTACCAGGTGCACACCGAGCCAGGCGGCAGCGTGCCTTCGTGGCTGGCCAACAAGTTTGTGGTGGACGCGCCGTTCAACACCTTGAAAGCCCTCAAGGAACACGCTGAAAAGTAAACGCAACTGATCAGGTGCCTCCGGTCTTGAGTGGAACGTTTGGTTACCCCTCAAGGTCCAGATACTTGTGAGCCCACACGCGGGCTTTATCGAGGAGGCACCGATGCAAACGTGGCAAATTACCTTCGTTGATGATCACGGCGTGCAGGTCGTGGAGCAGTTCACCTGCGAGCAAAAGCCCAGCCTCGAAGATGCGGCGCACATGATCCGCAACAAGCTGGTGCCCGTCGCCGCTGAGCTGGACCTCAATGACCTCGAGGGCCGTAAACCCGAGCCTACGGTCAAGATTCTCAAAGACCAGAACAGTATCCAGATCCTCGACATCTCTCCTGCCGCCTGAACAATCCCTGTATGCCAATCACGTACCTCTGGTGGAGGTGATAGCTTCGCGCTACTCTGCAAATGAGATCAGCGAATGAATCGCTAAGGTCTGGTCTTGTCAGCTACATGCTTGTTTTCCAGCGGTGTTGTATCTGCCGTAGTTCCCGCGCCAGTACGGCGCGGGCTTCGGGAAGCACGGAAAGTCTATCCATCGGTTTGAGGAGGACGTTTCATGAGCACAGCCTATCAAGAAGACATCAGCACCAACGTTCTGCGCCGCATGAAAGAAGGCGGCTTCGACTTCTCGCGTTTTCACCCCATCGAGTTCTACGCCATATTCCCGGATGAGGAACGGGCGCGCAGGGCTGCGGGTGAGTTTCGTGGGGAATCGCTGAATGCCCAGGTCAGCGCGCGCGACGATGGCGCCTGGTACCTGGAACTGAGCAAGATCATGTTCGCAACCTACGACGGCATAGGAGACTTCGAGCAAGACTTTGAAGCAGTGGTCGAGCCCCTGGGTGGCATCATCGAAGGATGGGGCGTCAAGCAGGAGGTGCGTGGGTTACCCATGTAACTCATTGCATGCAGTGATATGAGAAACGCAGCGTATCGGCTGACCTTAGGGTCGGCCGATTTTGTTTGTGCTGTGTGAAAACTACACGGAACTTGTAGTCGATTTTTCAGCACCAAAAAAAAGCCACCCAAGAAGGGTGGCCTGAAGGGAAGAGCGGTTCGCTGAAGCTGTAGGACGCATCCTGTTCAGCAGATGGTGGCGATTATCCGCAGGCGCGGCCGGGCAGTGAAATCAACTCTGACTATGCTGTTGATAGCCAAAGCCTGCATTGCGATGAAGCGCGCCGCGGTGCACCGGGCATTCTGCGCACCAGGACGGTGCGGCTGGAACCCTGTGGTAATTCAACGCACTGATTTTTAAGTGTTTATGCCGCTGGCACGGGCCTTGCGATGATTCTTGCGTCCGGGTGACAAGGAGTTCGGCATGATCCGCACTTATTACGACGAAATGTACGACGGGGCAGGGCAGGTTCGCCCCCATTACCGCGAATTCGCCCGTTGGTTGGCTGAAACTCCGGCGGAACTGCTGGCCCAGCGCCGGCGCGAAGCCGATTTGCTGTTTCACCGCGCCGGTATCACCTTCACCCTGTACGGCGACGAACAGGGCACCGAGCGCCTGATTCCCTTCGACACCATCCCCCGCAGCATTCCCGCCAGCGAATGGCGCATGGTCGAGCGCGGTTGTATTCAACGGGTCAAGGCCCTGAATATGTTCCTCGCCGACCTGTACCACGACCAGCGCATCATCAAGGCCGGGATCATTCCTGCCGAACAGGTGCTGGCCAACGAGCAATATCAGCTGGCGATGCAAGGGCTCAACCTGCACCGCGATCTGTATTCCCACATCTCCGGCGTCGACCTCGTACGCGATGGCGACGGCACGTACTACGTGCTGGAAGACAACCTGCGCACACCGAGCGGCGTGAGCTACATGCTCGAAGACCGCAAGATGATGATGCGGCTGTTCCCCGAGCTGTTCGCTGCCCAGCGCATTGCCCCCATCGACCATTACCCCAACCTGTTGCTCGACACCCTGAAAAGCTCCAGCCCCCTGGATAATCCCAGCGTGGTGGTGCTGACCCCGGGGCGCTTCAACAGCGCGTTTTTTGAACATGCATTTCTCGCGCGGGAAATGGGCGTCGAACTGGTAGAGGGCGCCGACCTGTTCGTGCGCGATGACCGCGTGTTCATGCGCACCACCGACGGCCCCAAGGCCGTGGATGTGATCTACCGTCGCCTCGACGACGCGTTCCTCGACCCGCTGGCCTTCAACCCCGACTCCATGCTCGGCGTGCCCGGCCTGCTCGCGGCCTATCGCTCGGGCAACGTGGTGCTGGCCAATGCCATCGGCACCGGGGTGGCGGATGACAAGTCGGTGTACCCCTTCGTCACCGAGATGATCCGTTTTTACCTGGACGAAGAGCCGATCCTGCAGAACGTTCCTACCTTTCAATGCCGTAAGCCTGACGAACTTTCCCACGTGCTGGCCAACCTGCCAGACCTGGTGGTCAAGGAAACCCAAGGCTCCGGCGGCTACGGCATGCTCGTGGGCCCGGCGTCCACCGCGGCGGAAATCGAAGCCTTCCGCGCGCGCATCAAAGCCAAGCCCCACGCCTATATCGCGCAACCGACCCTGTGTTTGTCCACCTGCCCGACCTTTGTCGAAAACGGCATCGCGCCGCGCCATATCGACTTGCGCCCGTTCGTGCTGTCGGGCAAGGAGACGCGTGTGGTGCCTGGCGGTTTGACCCGCGTGGCGTTGCGCGAAGGTTCGCTGGTGGT
This sequence comes from Pseudomonas sp. AC463, assembly GCF_979253585.1. Classification (NCBI taxonomy): domain Bacteria; kingdom Pseudomonadati; phylum Pseudomonadota; class Gammaproteobacteria; order Pseudomonadales; family Pseudomonadaceae; genus Pseudomonas; species Pseudomonas sp. AC463. The sequence goes on from NZ_CEEDDZ010000002.1 coordinate 161,081, forward strand.
CAACTCGTCCCAGGGCGGCGGCACCAAAGACACCTGGGTGGTCGAGGATTGAAATATGTTGAGTAGAACTGCCTCGGATCTGTACTGGATGTCGCGCTACCTGGAGCGCGCGGAAAACCTCGCGCGCATGCTTGATGTCAGTTATTCGCTGTCGCTGATGCCCCAGGATGGGCGCGGTGACGGCCTGCACGAACTGGCCATGCCGCTGCTGATCACCGGTACGCTGGAGGATTATCACGAGCGCCATGGCGAGCTGGATGCCGAACGCTTGCTGCACTTCTTCGCGCTGGACGCGGCCAACCCGGCGAGCATCTACAGTTGCCTCGGTGCTGCGCGGGCCAGCGCCCATGCCGTGCGTGGGCGAATTACCGCCGACATGTGGGAAAACATCAACGCCACCTGGCTGGATATTCGCGACATCGCCCAGCAGGGCTTGAGCCGCTACGGCATGAGCCGTTTTTGTGAATGGGTCAAGGAACGTTCCCACCTGTTCCGGGGCGCCACCTACGGCACCATCATGCGTAACGACGCGTTTCGCTTCATTCGCCTCGGCACCTTTATCGAACGTGCCGACAACACCCTGCGCCTGCTGGACGCGCGCTATGAAATGGCCGGCGACCAGGCCAGCGCCGTCACCGATGGCACGGCCCACGCCTACTATCAGTGGAGTGCGTTGCTGCGCGCGTTGTCGTCGTTCGAAGCCTACACCGAGATTTACCGCGACGCGCCCGGCGCCCGCCAAGTCGCCGAACTGTTGCTGTTGCGCGCCGACGTGCCGCGCTCGCTGCGTGCCTGCAGTGAAGAAATCGACCAGATCCTCGCCAGCCTGCCTGGCCTCAACGGTCGACCGGCGCAGCGCCTGGCCGCCGAGATGGACGCGCGCCTGCGCTTTACCGCCATCGATGAAATCCTTGAGGAAGGCCTGCACGCCTGGCTGACCGACTTTATCCCCCTGGTGCGCCAACTGGGCGACGCCATCTACAGTTCCTACCTGGAGGCCGCATGAGACTCTCCATCAGCCACGAAACCACCTACCACTACGAAGACCAGGTTCGCGCGAGCATCCAGTACCTGCGCCTTACGCCTCACGACAGCGAGCGTCAGCATGTAATCAGCTGGCAATTGGACCTGCCTCGCCCGGTGCGCGCCCAGGTCGACCCCTTCGGCAATATCCTGCATGTGCTGACCCTGGATGAACCCCACGACGCCATCATCATCGGCGCCCGTGGCCAGGTGGATATCGACGAGTTGCGCGAGGCCGAGCATGAAAGCCAGTCGGCCTTCCCGTTTTTGCGCTGCACGCGCCTGACCGAACCCGACGAGGCCCTGCGCGGCTTTGCGCAACAGCACTGCCACCAGCGACGTGATCGCACGGCGTTGATCGACTTGATGCACGCCCTCAACCAGACAATGGCCTACACGCCGGGCGCCACTGAAGTCGACACCTGCGCCGCCGAATCCTTCGCCGGCCAAGCGGGCGTGTGCCAGGACCACACCCATGCGTTCCTGGCCTGCGCGCGCAGCCTGGGGATTCCGGCGCGGTATGTGTCGGGGTATTTGTACACCGAAGACAGCACGCACCTGGCCAGCCACGCCTGGGCCGAAGCCTGGCTGGATGACGCCTGGTACAGCTTTGACGTGACCAACCAACTGGCCCGCCCGGAGCGGCATTTGAAACTGGCCGTGGGCCTGGACTACCTCGACGCCTGCCCCGTACGCGGCATGCGCCGTGGCGGCGGGCATGAGCAGATGCATGCCAAGGTATTTGTGGCGCCGACGCCGGTAATTTCCGTCCAACAGCAATAATTTCCAGAAAGGAACTGATTAGATGTGGGAGGGGGCAAGCCCCCTCCCACATTTGACCTGTTCAAGCCTCAGGGCTGTTGTTTACGCCCCGCCATATGTTTCAAATACCCCACTAACAAATCCAATTCCCCATCCGGCAACACACTGGCGGCAAACGCCGGCATTTTCGCTTGCGGCCAATGCCTCAAACTCTGCGGGTCACGAATATAGCGCTTGAGAAAATCGCCGTCGAAATACTCAGTGGGGTTGTAGGGAATATTCAGGTCAGGCCCCACCTGCGCATCACCTGCGCCGTTGAGGCGGTGGCACGCCAGGCAGTTTTTCTGGAACAACGCAAAGCCCTGGTTGACCGGGTCATTCACCGCCAATTTCGGGTCAGGCAACAGCGCCGGAAAACGTTCGGCCACAGTCTTCAACTGCTTGATCGCCGAGACCTGGAAGGGCCATTGCTCCGGGCTTATATGCCCGGCTTGCGGGTCGGTCCACACCAGGTAAAACGGCCCGGCACTCGGTTTGCCGTCGGCCAGCGCGGGCCACGGGTGGGCCGGGTCTTCCACCGCCAGCCAGGCACGCGCGCCGCGTGTTTCCAGTAGCGGCGCGGCCGCGAGTTCAGCGGCGAAGCCATCCAGGGCAACCGCCTGCAGGTGGCTCTCAGGCTTAAGGCCCGGTAGGAGCACCGCCAACGGCACTGCGCGATAGGTCATGTTGCGCTTGTAGGAGACGTCATCGGCGATCTGTACCGTCTGCGCGTCCGGATGCCGGAGCAGTTCGGCGGTCTGCCAGGTCTTGCTGACGTGGTCGAGTTCGAGGGCCAACTGCGCTGCCATGGCTGGCAGGCTGATGAGCAAAACGAGAAAGGCGAGGATTGATTTCAAGTGGGAGGCCCATGCTAAGTGGCGATGGGGCTCACGATACCGGAAACCCGCACGCAAAAAGACAGCCCCTGCAACAGGACCGCTATTCGCAATGTCCCGGCAGGTGCTGCCAAAAGCTGCAGTCCTGGTGCTGTGTGTCCACGGAATCTGGGGTGTGAGGGGTTACCCAATAACCTTGGTCAAGTTGGGCAAGATCAGAATCAGTGTAGTGGCGAAGAGAATAAGTCCCGCCTGACGTACTTTCGAATGTTTGAACATGGCTGACTGCCTTTTGTTGTTATTCCTGAGCGTCAAATACGTGCCGTTGTCTTTCAGTATGACGAGATGACGTGTCGCTTTTCTTACAGTTGCTCCAGCAAAACCCGGCAGCAATGTCTTACTGATTGAACCTTAGAGCCCTCGTTCTGCGCGGCTTAGATCCATTTCATATCAACTAATCAGCATTTGAGCTAAAAACGGAATGAGGCCTATCGCCATCTTGGCGCCAATGCCTTGGCTAGACAGCTAAAACGATTAACCCGGCGATTAGCTTAGGTGGCTACCGTTCGTCCGAGCGTGGTGGTCAAAAGCAATGAGCGTATCCGTCATTGAAACCGTGTCAATCGGGCCTAAGGTAAGAGCACACACGCACAGTGATTCGAGGATGTCATGACCCAAGCGTTGATCTTTGATGCGATACGCACGCCCCGGGGCAAAGGCAAGGCTGAGGGCGCCTTGCACAGCGTCAAACCGGTAAACCTGGTCGCCGGGTTGCTCACTGCGCTGGCCCGACGCAGTGATCTCGACACCCAGCAGGTGGATGACATCGTGCTCGGCTGCGTCACCCCCGTGGGCGACCAGGGCGCCGACATCGCCAAGACCGCCGCGTTGGTGGCAGACTGGTCCATCAGCGTCGCCGGCGTGCAGGTCAACCGCTTCTGCGCCTCGGGCCTGGAGGCCGTCAACCTGGGTGCGATGAAAGTGCGCTCCGGCTTTGAAGACCTGGTGGTGGTCGGCGGCGTGGAGTCCATGTCCCGCGTGCCCATGGGCAGCGATGGCGGCGCCTGGGTACTCGACCCGCAGACCAATATGCACAGCCACTTCACCCCTCAGGGGATCGGTGCCGACCTGATTGCCACCCTCGAAGGCTTCACCCGCGACGATGTCGACACCTTCGCCCTACACTCCCAGCAGAAAGCGGCCAGGGCCCGCGCAGACGGTTCCTTCAACAAGTCGCTGATTGCGGTGCAGGACCAGAACGGCATCGTGCTGCTCGACCATGACGAATTTATCCGCGGCGACTCAACCCTCGAAGGCCTCGGCAAGCTCAAGCCCAGCTTCGAAATGATGGGCCAGATGGGCTTCGACGCCACGGCGCTGCGGGTCTACAGCCACGTGGAGCGCATCAACCACGTACACACACCTGGCAACAGCTCCGGGATTGTCGATGGCGCAGCTTTGATGTTGGTCGGCTCCGAGGCCAAGGGCCGTGAACTGGGCTTGCAACCACGTGCGCGCATCGTGGCCACGGCGGTCACCAGCACCGACCCGACCATCATGCTCACCGGCCCGGCACCGGCCACGCGTAAAGCCCTGGCCAAGGCGGGATTGCGCGTGGAAGACATCGACCTGTTCGAGGTCAACGAAGCCTTTGCTTCGGTGGTGCTCAAGTTCATCAAGGACATGGGCATCGACGCCGCGCGGGTCAACGTCAACGGCGGCTCCATCGCCATGGGCCACCCGCTGGGCGCCACCGGCTGCGCGATCCTCGGCACCCTGCTCGACGAGCTGGAGGTGCGCCAACAGCGTTACGGCCTGGCCACCCTGTGTGTCGGCGGTGGCATGGGTATCGCCACCATTATCGAACGCCTCTGAGCCGAAGGAATCCGTCATGACCGCAGCCATTCGTTACGAAAAAGGCCAGGACCAGATTGTGGTGCTGACCCTCGACATGCCCGGCCAGAGCGCCAATACCATGAACGGCGTGTACCGCGAAGCCATGGCGGCCACCGTCGCACGCCTTGAAGCGGAAAAGGACGACATTGCCGGGGTGGTAATCACCTCGGCGAAGAAGACTTTTTTTGCCGGCGGCGATCTCAATGAGTTGATCAAGGTCGACAAGGATCACGCCAAGGACTTCTACGACAGCGTGTGTGTGCTGAAGGCGCAACTGCGTCGCCTGGAAACCCTGGGCAAACCGGTGGCTGCTGCAATCAACGGCGCAGCCCTCGGCGGTGGCTGGGAAATTTGCCTGGCGTGCCATTACCGCGTCGCGCTGGACGACAAGTCGGTGCAGTTGGGCCTGCCGGAAGTAACCCTGGGCCTGCTGCCGGGCGGCGGCGGGGTGGTACGCATGGTGCGCCTGCTGGGCCTGGAAAAGGCCTTGCCGTATTTGCTGGAGGGCAAAAAAGTGCGGCCGCAACAAGCGCTGCAGGCCGGCTTGATCAACGCGCTGGCGGCGGATCGCGCTGAGCTGTTGGCCAAGGCCCGCGCCTGGGTTCTCGCCAACCCAGAGGCTAAACAGCCTTGGGACAACAAGGCGTACCAGATCCCCGGCGGCACGCCGTCGAGCCCAAAAGTCGCACAGATGCTGGCGATTGCTCCTTCGATCTTGCGCAGCAAAACCCATGGCTGCTTCCCGGCCCCGGAGAAAATCCTCTGCGCCGCCGTGGAAGGCGCCCAAGTGGATTTCGACACCGCGCACCTGATCGAAACCCGCTACTTCACCGAGCTGGTCACCGGGCAGGTGGCGAAAAACATGATCGGCACCTTCTGGTTTCAGCTCAATGAAATCAACGCCGGCAGTTCGCGGCCACAGGGTTTTGCGCCTTATGTCACGCGTAAGGTTGGAGTGCTCGGCGCCGGGATGATGGGGGCGGGCATCGCCTATGTCAGCGCCTGCGCCGGCATCGAAGTGGTGCTCAAGGACATCACCCTGGAGGCCGCCGAGAAGGGCAAGGCGCACTCGGCTGCGTTGCTGGACAAGAAGGTCAGCCGTGGGCAATTGACCGCCGAGCAGCGTGAAAACACCCTCTCGCGGATTCATCCTACGGCTTCCGATGCCGATTTGGCCGGCTGCGACCTGGTCATCGAAGCGGTGTTCGAAGACCGTGAACTCAAGGCCAAGGTGTCGGCGGCCGCGCAACGCGTGGTCGGCGCCGACGCGGTGATCGCCTCCAACACCTCCACGTTGCCCATCAGCGGCCTGGCCACGGCCGTACCGGACCCTGGCAAGTTTATCGGCCTGCATTTTTTCAGCCCGGTGGACAAGATGCCCCTGGTGGAAATCATCAAGGGCGCCCACACCTCGGACGAAACCCTGGCCCGAGGTTTCGATTTCGTACTGCAAATCAAGAAAACCCCAATCGTGGTCAACGACAGTCGCGGCTTCTTCACTTCAAGGGTGTTTGGCACCTTCACCAACGAAGGCATCGCCATGCTCGGCGAAGGCATAGCCGCGCCGATGATCGAGACCGAAGCGCGCAAGGCGGGCATGCCGGTGGGGCCGTTGGCGGTGTCGGATGAAGTGTCCCTCAGCCTGATGAGCCATATCCGACAACAAACCGCCAAGGATCTGCAGGCCGAAGGTAAAGCGATGCCGGCTCACCCGGCGACACAGGTGATTGAGCTGTTGGTGAATGAATACAAACGCACGGGCAAGGCGGCGGGAGGCGGTTTCTACGATTACCCCGCTGGCGGGCAAAAGCACCTGTGGCCCGAGCTGAAAACCCGGTTTGAACAGCCAGGCAAACAGATCTCGCCACAGGATGTGCGTGATCGTTTGCTGTTTATCCAGGCCATCGAAACCGTACGTTGCGTGGAGGAGGGCGTGTTGATGTCCACGGCCGACGCCAACGTAGGGTCGATCTTCGGCATTGGCTTTGCTGCCTGGAGTGGTGGCGCGTTGCAGTTTATCAACCAGTACGGGCTCAACGACTTCATCGCCCGCGCCCGCTACCTGGCCGAGCAATACGGCGAGCGCTTCTCACCGCCCGCGCTGTTGTTGGAAAAAGCGGCGCAAGGTGAAGCCTTTCGGTGATCAAAATGTGCGAGGTAGCTTTGCTCCCTCCCACACACAGCAACCGGGGCTTGCCTTGGAGGGGTATTTCAAGGCAGGCTCTGGGGTGTGCATTATTCCCATCACCGTGTCAGGTATTTTTTATGTCGCTACGCGTCTGTATCCTGGAAACCGATATCCTGCGTCCAGGCTTGATCGATCAATACCAAGGGTACGGGCAGATGTTCAAGCGCCTGTTTTCCAAGCAGCCGATTGCCGCCGAGTTCGTCGTTTACAACGTGGTGCAGGGTGAATACCCGTCGGACGACGAGGTGTTTGATGCCTACCTGGTCACCGGCAGCAAGGCCGATTCCTTCGGTACCGACCCCTGGATCCAGACCCTCAAGACCTACCTGCTCGAACGCTATGAGCGCGGCGACAAATTGCTCGGCATCTGCTTCGGCCACCAGTTGCTGGCCTTGCTGCTCGGCGGCAAGACCGAGCGCGCGAGCAAAGGCTGGGGCATGGGCATCCATGACTACAAACTCGACGCCAAGGCGCCCTGGATGAGCCCCGAAGTACCTGAGCTGACGCTATTGATCAGCCATCAGGACCAGGTCACCACCTTGCCGGAAAACGCTACGGTCATCGCCTCCAGCGATTTTTGCCCGTTCGCCGCGTACCACATCGGCGACCAGGTGCTGTGCTTCCAGGGCCACCCGGAATTTATCCACGACTATTCCCGCGAGCTGCTGGAGATTCTTCAGACAACCCTGGGCGAAAAGGTCTACACCCACGGCGTGGCAAGCCTGGAGCGCGACCACCACGGCGCAACCGTGGCGGAATGGATGATGCGTTTTGTGGCCCACAAGCCCGAGGCCCGGATTTAAAGCCAGCCCGAGCGTTTGAAGCTGGCCCACAAGCCGGTGCAGCCGAACGCAATAAACCCGAGTACCGCAAAATAGCCGTAGTGCCATTGCAGCTCGGGCATGTTCTGGAAATTCATCCCATAAATCCCCGCCACCGCCGTGGGGAATGCCAGTATCGCCGCCCACGCGGCGAACTTGCGTTGCACCACGCTCTGGCGCGACGCCTCCAGCAACACACCGATCTCGATGGTCTGGCTGGCGATATCGCGCAGGGTGGTAAGGTCTTCCATCTGCCGCGTCACGTGAATCTGCACGTCACGGAAGTACGGGCGCATGTTCTTGTCGATAAACGGGAAGCTCAGCTTCTGCAATTCCTGGCTGATCTCCACCATCGGCGCCACATAACGCTTGAGCCGTAACACGTCGCGGCGCAGGCCGTGGATCTTCTGGATATCGCGCTCGCTCAAGGAACTGCACAGCACGTTATGCTCCAGCTCATCGATCTCGGCGTGGATGGCTTCGCTCACCGGCTGGTAGTTTTCGGTGACGAAATCCAGCAGCGCATAGAGTACGAAATCTTCCCCATGCTCCAACAACAACGGCCGCGCCTCACAGCGCTGGCGCACCAGGCCATAGGACGCCGAGTGGCCGTTGCGGGCGGTAATGATGTAGCCGTTGCCGGCAAAAATATGCGTTTCGATGAATTCCAGCTTGCCGTTATCACGCACCGGCGAGTAGGTGACGATAAACAGCGCATCGCCGAAGGTTTCCAGCTTTGGTCGGCTGTGTTTTTCCAGGGCATCTTCGATAGCCAGTTCATGCAGGTTGAACTGGCGTTGCAGGTTGGCCAGCTCCTGGGCGCTGGGTTCTTCCAGGCCGATCCACACAAAGTGGCCCGGTTTGGCGGCCCAGGCCGCGCCTTCATCGAGGGTGATATCAGTAACTTTCTTACCGTCGCTGTAAACGGCGGCCGCAACAACTCTACCCATGGTGCTGATCGCTTCTTGTTAGGAGGACAGATGTTGGGCAGCTTAGCTCGAATGGCGTTCCGTAGTAGCTGTTGTCGAAGCAAGCTTTATGTGGCGAGCGAGCTTGCTCTCGCCGGCGTTCGAAGCACGCCCAAAGGCCCCTAAGCCGATCGCAACTCCCGATCCATACCCGCAATACACGCATCCATCTGCGCCTGACAGTTCTGCATCAACCCCGGAATGTCATCCGAAGTCAGCCCAGCCGTAGGAATCGGCGGCAGCGAACGTATGAGCACATCACCCGCATCCCAGCGATTGAGCTGCATATGAGTAACGTAATTGCTCACACACACCGGCACGATCGGCACTCCCGCCGCAATCGCCATATGAAACGCGCCTTTCTTGAACGGCAGCAGCCCCTTGCCCAGGTTGCGTGTGCCTTCGGGGAACACCCAGATCGACGTGTCCTCATGCTGCAACGTGTGGGTGGTGGTGAGCATCGCGCGGCGTGCCTTGTGCGCATTGCCCCGGTCGATCAACACATTGCCCGCCAGCCAGAACAACTGGCCGAACAGCGGCACCCATTTCAGGCTTTTCTTGGCGATACACACCGTGCGATTGGGCACCACGTTGCCAAACACAAACAGGTCATAGTTGGACTGATGGTTGGCGATGATCACGCACGTACCGGGCTTGTTGCGCAGCGAATCCACATCGGTCTTCACCTTCAGCCGCAGAATCCACATGGCCGGCAGCGCATAGAGGCGCGCACACAGGCGGCTGTTGTCCGGGTTGAACGGCCGACAGATACCGATCAGCACGCCCAACACACCCGCAACCATAAAGTGCAGGCCCATCAACAACATACGCAACAGAAAAAGCATCGAAACAGCCTATCGGGGCAAAAGGTGGCGCAGTGTACGGTTGTGCACTGGCTTCGGCAATTACCCGTGCAGTGGTAGGAGATAGGCGATGTTTAAGTGCATGTTTCAACATCTTCTGGCACCAGCAGGCTAGAGCGTCTGAAGAAGATTCGGATTTGTAGGTAAGAAAAAGCCCGACTCAAGGTCGGGCTCTTGCACGGCGGCAGTAGGGCTTAGCTCAGGATGTGGCCCTGGTCCTGGATGATTGCATCGTCCAGGGCGTCCAGCAGTAACTTACGCACCTTCAACTTGGTGTGCTTGTGGGCGTTCATGTTGAGCTTCTTCAACTGGCGTGCGGCCTCCAGGGCGGCCGCGTGCAGTTCCTCCGGTGCCACCACCTTGTCGAGGAAGCCGGCACCCAAGGCACCCTGCGGGTCGAACATCTCGGCGTTGATCACCGAGCGATGAAACGCCGACTTGCGCAAGCGATCCCGCGCCAACTCGATACCGGCATGGTGCATGGTCATGCCAATCGCCACCTCATTCAGGCCAATGCTGAACGGGCCTTCCACGCCAATCCGATAATCCGCCGACAACAGCAGGAACGCGCCCTTGGCCACCGCATGCCCAGGGCACGCCACAATCACCGGGAACGGGTGCGACAACAGGCGACGTGCCAACGTCGAGCCCGACGTCACCAGCCCGATCGCCTCTTTAGGCCCGGCGGTCATCACCTTCAAATCATAACCACCCGACAGAATTCCCGGCGTCCCGGTGATGATCACCACCGCACGATCTTTCTCGGCCTGGTCCAGCGCTGTATTAAAGGCACTGACCACATCCGGAGAAATGGCATTCACCTTGCCGTTGCTCAAGGTCAGGGTCGCGATACCGTCTTCGAGGTGGTAGGCAATCAACTCACTCATGACGCGGTTCCTTGTAGGACTTGTTATAGAAGAATGCAGCAGACGTTACCCACCACGCCTGCCCTGGTAAAGCGCTGTGACTGACTACCCAGTCAGGCTTTTCCCACATTACCTAGGGTAGACGGCCCGAAGCAGGGCGCATCTGGCCCGCCGCAGACCTACTCTCGATGCCTGAGAATGGCAGAATCATCACCCCTTACCGGTCTGGTAACGGCATAACTGTCTAACCACATGAAAATTCTGAAAAAAACCTTTGCCATCAGAAAGGCTTTCGACTACATTAGCGCGCCTCGACAGACTGAACTGGTTTGACGAGATACGGTGAAGTGTCCGAGTGGCTTAAGGAGCACGCCTGGAAAGTGTGTATACAAGAAATTGTATCGAGAGTTCGAATCTCTCCTTCACCGCCAAATTCGATGTAAACAAAACCCCTGGTTTCGAGAGAAACCAGGGGTTTTGTGATTTCTGGGGTTTGAAAATTTAACCTTTATCAATTCACGCGCTTGGCATATCCATGCGTGTCCCTTCAATGCCTATGCCGATGATGCACATCCGGAAAATGCGCATGGCGATGCCTCATCACGCTATGCACATGCACATGGCTATGCGGTTCCGCCGGATCCCACTCAAAACCATGTTCATGCTGATGATGCTCATCATGCACATGCCGGTGCCCGTGTTCCGTGGCCTCATGCCGATGCTCATGCGCGTGCCGCTCGGTCAGGTGCAGCCACACACCCACGGCCATCAGTGCTGAAGCGATCCAGAACGCCACCGTCACCGACTCACCCAGTACCAGCACCGCAATCGCGGCTCCCAGAAACGGCGCGGTGGAGAAGTAGGCGCCGGTACGCGCACTGCCCAACCCGCGCAGCGCCAGCACAAACATGACCAGGCTGATGCCATACCCCAGAAACCCGACCAGCAGGATAGGCGCCAGCTGCTCAGCGCCTGGCATCTGCGCGCCGAGATACAGCGCAAGGCTGCAGTTCACCACCCCCGAAACCAACCCCTTGGCCCCTGCAATAAACAGCGCGTCAGACGCCGACACCTTGCGCGTCAGGTTGTTATCGATCCCCCAGCACAGGCACGCCACGGCAACCGCAAACGGGCCGGTCCAGTCATGGCTGCTTCCGCCACCCTCGGACGATGACAACACTAAACCACCCAGTACTATCGCGATCATCCCGAGGATTATGCGGCGGTCGGCGTTCTCCCTGAATACCACCCAGGCGATCACGGCGGTCAACACCGATTCAAGGTTGAGCATCAGGGAGGCGGTGGTGCCGGCGGTGCGGGTCAGGCCGAACATCAGGGCGACGGGGCCGAGGATGCCGCCGAAGGCGATGGCGCCGAGCAGCCAGGGCCATTCCGCTGGGGTGAGCCCGGCAGGTTTCCAGCCGCGATCGCGGATAAAACGTACGGCGGCGAGGCCGATGCCACTGCCGAGGTAGAGCAGGCCGGCGAGCAGCACGGGCGAGAGGCCCAGGCCGAGGTGTTTGGCGAGCGGGGTACTGGCGCCGAACAGGGCGGCGGCGGCGAGGGCGTAAACGATGCTGAGGTTCATGGGCCATCCTCGAAAGGTCGGCCCATGATACGTCGCGGGCTTTAGTTAAAGCCCGGCCGGTTTTACTGCGCGGTTTTCAGCTTGACCACATCACCGGAAATCTTGGTGGTGTAGCCGCTCAATACCCATGCCCAGAACCATTTTTCCTGGACTTCGGTATTGATCAGCGCGTCGCCGCCCTTGGCCTGGATGGCGGCGGTCTGGGCGCGGACGAAACGGCTGTTCTGGCCGATCGGGATGATGCCGAACAGCATGATGCCGGTGGCGGTGGCTTCGCTGTGACCCAGCACGGTGTATTGGCTGCTGTCGTATTGCGGGGATTTGATGGCGGTGCCGGTGCAGCCTGCAAGCGCGAAACCGAGTACTGCTGCTGCAACCACTTTACTGACGTACTTCACTGAGAAACTCCATGGGCTAAAGCCCGAGATTCAATTCTCGGGGGCCGCACTTTAATCGCTCCTGTAACAGATTGAAAACAATCTGGACGATGAGGCCGTTGATGGAGGTGGCGCTCAAGCAAATTTGCTAGAGATGCAACCACGCCAGACCACCCAAAACCATCGCCACACCGCCCGCCGTGTAAGACATGCGTTTGAGCCACTCCTTGCGCGTCAGCAAGGTGATCGCCGCCAATGAAATCGCGATCTGAATCGCGGTCATCGCCTGGGCCCAACGATGATGCTGGTGCAGCGCCTGTTCGGATTTTTCATCCCATTCCCGCGAGGTGGCTTCCAGTTTTTCCGCCTGTTTGCGCACGTCTTCCTTCTGGCTTTTGTAGCGCTCGATCTCTTCCTTGTAATGCGCGGCATCCACCCCTGGAATGTGAGTGGCCAGTTCGGCGAGGTTTTGCCGGCTGGACTTGGCCTGGTAGTAGTTCCACTGGTTGGCGGCTTCGGTCTTGATGATGGCGGCGTTGTTCTTGTCCATCGCCGCCTCGCTTTCGGTAGAGCCGGCCTGGTAGCTGAGCATGGCGCCGAGGGTGGCCATCAGGGCGGTCATCACCGCAATGCGGCTGGCGAAATTGTCCCCGCGGCCGTGGGCATGTTCGGTGGTGTGTTCGAGGTGTTTTTCGTGGGGGCTGGGGACTTCGAAGGCTTCGGACATGGGGGCGTCTACGAACGGAATGAGGGAGATTGATTCTTCATCTCTTCAGCTGTCTCAAGCCTGTACGTAACGCCGGTTCAGCCGCGCATACACCGCAATGTTGATCAACAGCACCACCGCCCCCAGCACCAGTTGGACACCTGGGGTCAGCCCGGCCGGATAGATCAGCGTGAGGATGTAGTGTTCGATAAACCCGCCGCCGTAGCCGTCCTGCCCGGCCAGGTGGCGAAACAGGTTTTCCCAGCGGGTCAGCGGGCAGGGCAGGTGGAACACTTCCACCGCCACACCCCAGGCCGCCGCCGGCAGGTGCAGCCAGATTACCGGTCGCCATTTCAGGGCCAGCAGCCCGCCGAACAATACGAACAGGATGAAACACAGGTGGAACAGCACCAGGCTGTCGGCTGCCAGACGATAGAGCATCGCACGCACTTCAAAAAGAGAGGCGCACAGTCTAAAGGGTTGCTCGCGGGTAAGCGTGGCCGTTATTGTGCTGAATCCTTTTAGTCCTTCCCCCAGGGTTTTGTAGCGATGAATGCTCCGCGTACCGCAGTCGGTCCGATCAAGGCCGTGATTTTTGATATGGACGGGTTATTGCTGGATACGGAAGGCATCTACACCGAAGTCACGCAGATCATCGCCGAACGCTACGGCCGTACCTACGATTGGGGGATCAAGCAGCACATCATCGGCCGTGGGGCTCAGGACCTGGCTGATTACGTGGTCAAGGCGCTGGACTTGCCGATCACCCCGGCGGAATTCCTGACCATTCGCGAACCCTTGATGAGCGAGCGTTTCCCCAAGGCCCTGGGCATGCCCGGCGCGGAGGCGCTGGTGCGGCACTTGAAGGCGCACAACATTCCGATTGCGGTGGGCACCAGTTCGTCGCGCAATTCGTTCGGTCACAAAACCACCTTGCACCGTGAGTGGTTTGGCCTGTTCGACACCATCGTCACCGCTGACGACCCCGAAGTCGGCGCCGCCAAACCCGCGCCGGACATCTTCCTCACCGCCGCACGCCGCATGGGGGTGGCCCCGGAAGATTGCCTGGTGTTCGAAGATTCGCCGTTCGGCGTCACCGCCGCCAAGGCCGCCCACATGACCGCCATCGCGGTACCCGACGAGGCCATGGCCGACAGCAAGTACCACCACGCCGACCAGATCATCCGCAAACTCGCGGACTTCGACCTGGCGGCCTACGGCCTGCCACCAATGTCCTGACCAACTCGGTCAAAATGTGGGAGGGGGCTTGCTCCCGATGGCGGTGGGTCAGTAACAGATGAGCTGACTGACCCACCGCCATCGGGAGCAAGCCCCTCCCACATTTGGTTTTGCAGCGTTCCAGCAATGTCAGGCGCTGAAACCACCATCAATGGTCAAGCTCGCCCCCGTGATGTAACCCGCCTCAGGCCCCGCCAGATACGCCACAAAGCTGGCAATCTCTTCCACATGCCCATAACGCCCCACCGCCATCAACCCGATCAGGCTTTCGGCAAAATCACTGTTCGCCGGGTTCATATCAGTGTCCACCGGCCCAGGCTGCACATTATTGATGGTGATGCCGCGCGGCCCCAGGTCCCGCGCCAGGCCCTTGGTCAAACCGACCAGCGCCGCCTTGCTCATGGCATACGGCCCGCCGCCACCAAACGGCATGCGCTCGGCATTGGTGCTGCCGATGTTGATCACGCGGCCACCTTCGCCCATTTGCCTGGCGGCCTCCTGAGTGGCGATAAACACGCTGCGCACGTTGATCGCCAGGGTCTGGTCGAAGTCTTCCAGCTTGAAGTCTTCCAGCGGCGCGATGGCCAGTACGCCGGCGTTGTTCACCAGGATATCCAGGCGGCCAAAGGCTTCGACGGTGGCGTTGACGGCGTTGCGGATCGCCGTGGCGTCGGCGCTGTCGGCGTGAATCGCCAGGGCTTTGCCGCCTGCGCTGATCACGCTGTTCTGCAATTCTTCAGCCTTGGCGGCCGAGCTGACGTAGGTAAAGGCTACGGCTGCACCCTGCGCCGCGAGGCGCTTGACGATGGCGGCGCCGATGCCGCGGGAGCCGCCTTGAATCAAGGCGACTTTGCCGATCAGGTTCTGTGTGGTCATGTCGATCTCCTGGCTGTTCAAGGCGCAATGCCTTGTTGTTGGAGCCGAGTATCGACCTCACCCATGCCTACCGGTAGACCGTGATTGCTATAGTCTGTGTATACCAAAAGTTTAGAGTGGGGCGATATGGAGAGCTTTGGAAGTATCGAATGCTTTGTGCGCAGCGCCGAAGGCGGCAGCTTTGCCGAGGCCGCACGGCACCTGAGCCTGACCCCGGCAGCCGTCGGCAAAAGCGTCGCCAAGCTGGAAGCGCGCCTGGGTGTGCGGTTGTTTCAGCGCAGCACCCGGCGCCTGACGCTGACCGAAGCCGGCAAGCTGTTCCTCGAAGAAGTCAGCGCCAGCCTCACCACCATCCAGAATGCCGTGGCCAACCTGGCCAGCGCCGAGGGGCGGCCGGTGGGCACACTCAAGGTCAGCATGGGCACGGTGTTCGGCAATCGTTATGTGGTGCCACTGCTCGGGGAGTTTATGCGGCGCTTTCCGGATATCAGCCCGGACTGGCATTTCGATAACCGCCAGGTCGATCTGATAGGTCAGGGTTTCGATGCCGCGATTGGCGGTGGTTTTGAACTGCCCCAAGGCGTGGTCGCGCGCAAGCTGACCCCCGCGCACCGTGTGCTGGTGGCCGCGCCGGGCTACCTGGCGCAACGCCCGCCGGTGTTGGTGCCCGAAGACTTGGCGCGCTGCAGCGGCATCCTGATCCGCTCGCCGCAGACCGGTCGCGTGCGCTCCTGGCAACTGACCAGCCGCGAGCGTGAGCACCGCCCGCTGGTGCTCAAGCCCGGCATGACCATGAGCGATTCCGAAGCCGCCTGCTGCGCCAGCGCCCAGGGCCTGGGGATCGCACTGGTCAGCATGCCGATGGCTGTACCGTTTTTGCGCAGTGGCGAGGTGGTGCGCGTGCTGCCGGACTGGTATGTGGATGACGGCAACATTTCCATCTACTACGCCGAACACAAACTGCTACCCGGCAAGACCCGGGCGTTTGTGGATTTCATCATCGAGCAGTTTTCCGAGACGGAGATGGGACGCCGTTTCAGCGCGATTTAAACCCAGGCAAAGTTCAAAATGTGGGAGGGGGCTTGCCCCCGATAGCGGCAGCAACAAACCAGCCAGCTGACACTCCCTCATCGGGGGCAAGCCCCCCCCCACATTTTTTGATCTTCAGTGGCCAAACTTGCCCGGCCAACCAATGATTTTTTTGGGCCTTGGCGTCGCATAAGTCCGAATCTTCGACGTCGACAACCCCAACCGCACCAACGACTCGGCAATCGTCACCGCCGCCGTTACCCCATCCACCACCGGCACGCCGGTGCGTTGGCGAATCTGCTCGTCCAGCCCGGCCATGCCGCCGCAGCCCAGGCAGATCACCTCCGCCTTGTCCTCGCTGATCGCCAGTTCCGCCTGGCGCACGATGGCTTCCATGGCGGCCAGCGGGTTTTCTTCCAGCTCCAGCACGGCCATGCCGCTGGCCCGTACCGAGGCGCAGCGCTGGTACAGGCCGGCGAGTTTCAGGCGGTCTTCGATCAGCGGCACGGTGCGGTCCAGGGTGGTCACCACCGAGTAGGCATGGCCCAGGAACATCGCCGTGCTGGCGGCGGCCTCGGTGATGTCCACCACCGGCACGTTGAGCAGTTCCTGCAAGCCTTCGCGGCCATGTTCGCCGTAGCCGGCCTGAATCACCGCATCAAAGGGCTGGTCGTAGGCCATCACCCGGTCCATCACGGCGATGGCCGCCAGGTAGCTTTCGAAGTTGCCTTCAACCGATTCGGCGCCGAAGTAAGGCGTGAGCCCGACAATCTCGGTGCCCGGCGAGGCCACGGCCCGTGCCTGCTGGGCGATGGTTTCAGTGATGGATGCGGTGGTATTGACGTTGACCACGAGGATTCGCATGGAATGTCCTTGATTAATGACTGACGTTATCGACTGCAATGCTTTCGCCACTGACATCGGCGTAGAACGGCTGGCGCTTGGCGATCAGCAGGTAAAGCAACCCTGCAATACCGGCGCCAAACAACCAGGAAAATGGCGACACACTCGCAAACCCCGGCAACAGCGCCAGCAGGATGGCGATCACGGCCGCGGGAATGAACGCCGCCACCGCACGTAAATTGACCCCGCGGCTGTAGTAATAAACGCCATTCGGGTCTTCGCTATACAGCTGCGGTACGTCCACCTGGCTTTTACGGATCAACCAGTAGTCGACCATGATCACGCCATACAGCGGCCCCAGCAGCGCGCCCAGGCCAGAGAGGAAATACACGATCACCAGCGGGCTGTTGTAGAGGTTCCACGGCAGGATCAGCACGGCCACCGTGGCGCTGATCAGCCCCGCGCGGCGGAAGTTCAGGTACTTGGGCGCCAGGTTGCTCAGCACAAAGGCCGGCGCAACGAAGTTGGCCATGATGTTCACCGCCACGGTCACGATCAGAAAGGCCAGGCAGCCGAGCACAAGGAAGAAGGTATTGGGGATGGCTGCGATGATCTCAGTCGGGCTTTCGATCACCCGGCCATTGAGTTGGAATTGCCCGCCGCACAGCAGCACGGTAATGGCGGCAAACACCAGAATATTTACCGGCAGGCCCCAGAAGTTGCCGACCTGGATGGTCTTGCGGCACGGGGAGGAGCGCGCGAAGTCGCAGAAATTGAGGATCAGCGTGCCGTAGATCGCCAGCCAGAGCGCGCCACCGGCAAAGATATTGCGCCACATCTCACCGCCGCTCAGCGGCTCGCGGATCGACCAGGCAATGTTGCCGCCCGCCTGGAAGTACATCCAACCGGCCAGGGAGGCCACGGTCAGTAGAATCACCGGGCCGGCGAAGCCTTCATAGCGCCGCACCATCTCCATGCCGTAGGCCAGGATCACCAGTTGCACGAACCAGATCGCTACAAAGCACGCCCAGCCCAGGGTCGACAGGCCCAGGATGGAATTGTGGTCATAGTCGGCAAAGCCTGGATGAATTGCCGTCAGCAATACGCGGAAAACTACCGACGCCAGGTAGGTCTGGATACCGAACCAGGCAATCGCAATCACCGCGCGGATGAGCGCCGGAATCTGCGCACCATGAATGCCGAAGCTGATGCGGCTGATCACCGGGAACGGCACGCCGGTTTTCTGCCCCATGTACCCCGACAGGTTCATGAAGAAATACACCAGAGCCGCGCCGATCCCCAGGGACAAGAGGATCTGCCAACCACCCAGGCCCAGCGCGTACAGGCCAATGGCGAATGAATAGTTGGCGATGTTGTGCACATCGTTGGTCCACAGCGCAAAGATGCTGTAGCGCCCCCAGCGTCGGCCTTCGACCTTGGTGGGCGCCAGGTCCTTGTTGTGCAAGCGCGGGCTGAGCACTAACGGGCCGGGGCAGGCGGCCTCGGGGTTCAGGGCGGAGGAAGGCAGATCCAGTGCGAGGTCATTCGAGAGGCTTGTACGCATTCCGGCAGGCTCCAGCACATCCATGGCCAAGCCGCAGATGGCAAAGTGTATGTAGGTTTTGTATTTATTGTATACAAAGCGTTTTTCACCTTAAGCCATACGCGTGCCAGTTTTCGATCTATGAAAATCGTGGTTAATTTCTTTTTTATAGATGTTTTAATTAACTTACTGAATTTAAAGCAATATAAATTGACCGATTGAACAGGTATTTATTTGTCGGTAGGTGCAGGGGCAATCGAAGAGACACGGAGCGGGCAAATTGAAGTGTTACGTATTGGTGCGCATTAAAATGGATTGCACACATAAATGGCACCGATGGTTACAAGTATGTGTACAACTGTAGGCCCCTCCCACATTTTTCAACCGCGTAAGCCCTTAGGCTTTGCTGATGATATTTCCCGCATGCAGCCCGCATTCCTTCTGCGTGGCTTCTTCCCACCACCAGCGGCCTTCGCGCTCATGCTGGTTGGGCAGTACCGGACGGGTGCAAGGCTCGCAGCCGATGCTGATAAAACCGCGCTCATGCAGGCTGTTGTACGGCAGCTCCAGCATGCGGATGTAACCCCAGACTTCCTCGCTGGTCATCTGCGCCAGCGGGTTGAACTTGTACAGGGTGCGTTCCGGGGTGGAGAAGGCCGTGTCGATCTCCAGCGCCGCCACTTGGCTGCGGGTGCCGGGGCTCTGGTCGCGGCGCTGGCCGGTGGCCCAGGCGCTTACGCCGGAAAGTTTGCGACGCAGCGGTTCGATCTTGCGCACACCGCAGCATTCGCCATGGCCATCCTTGTAGAAGCTGAACAGGCCCTTTTCCTTGACGAAGGGTTCCAGCTTGCTCTGGTCCGGCGAGATCAGTTCGATATCGATCTTGTAGAAGTCGCGCACCTGCTCGATAAACCGGTAGGTCTCCGGGTGCAGGCGGCCGGTGTCGAGGCTGAAGACCTTGACGTTTTTGTTCAGCTTCCAGGCCATGTCCACCAGCACCACGTCCTCGGCGCCGCTGAAGGAAATCCACAGGTCATCACCGAACTGGCTGAACGCCAGCTTGAGAATATCCTGGGCGGATTTGTTGGCATAAGTCGCGGCGAGTTCAGCGACGTCGAAGGTTTGGTTCATCAGGACGGTTCCTACAGGTCAGTGGCGCTGAGCGCTCTATAGGGGAGCGATGGTATCAAAATCCGCCCTGCGTTGCGGCGGCGAGCTTGAATCGCTAGAGTTCGGCAGTCCTTTTGCTCGCTCAACCAACAACATCCAATAGGAGTGTCTTGTGGAAATTGCCTGTCTTGACCTGGAAGGGGTGCTGGTTCCGGAAATCTGGATCGCCTTCGCCGAAAAAACCGGTATTGAATCCTTGCGGGCCACCACCCGGGACATTCCCGACTACGACGTGCTGATGAAGCAGCGCCTGCGCATTCTCGATGAGCACGGCCTCAAGCTCGCCGACATCCAGGAAGTGATCGCCACCCTCAAGCCGCTGGACGGCGCCATCGAATTCGTCAACTGGCTGCGCGAGCGCTTCCAGGTGGTGATCCTGTCCGACACCTTCTACGAATTCTCCCAGCCGTTGATGCGCCAACTGGGCTTCCCGACCCTGCTGTGCCACCGCCTGATCACCGATGAAAGCGACCGGGTGGTGAGTTACCAACTGCGCCAGAAAGACCCCAAGCGTCAGTCGGTGCTGGCGTTCAAGACGCTTTACTATCGAGTGATCGCCGCCGGCGACTCCTACAACGACACCACCATGCTTGGCGAGGCCGACCGTGGGATTCTGTTCCATGCGCCGGAGAACGTGATTCGCGAGTTCCCGCAGTTCCCGGCGGTGCATGCGTTTGAGGATTTGAAGAAAGAGTTCATCAAGGCGTCGAATCGGCAGTTGAGCCTGTAAGTCATTCAGTGATGGTGATGGCCCTATCGGGGGGCAAGCCCCCTCCCACACTTGAATGTATTCACAATTCAACATGTGGGAGGGGGCTTGCCCCCGATGAGGCCCGCCCAGCCACCGCTTAACCCTCTGCCAGCAACCGCTCGTAGGGAATGCTCAAACCTTCATGCAGCCGCTTGATCATCGCCACGCTCAACTTGCGCTTGTGGTTCAGCACCTCTGAAACCCGCCCACTGGTGCCGATAAAAGGCTCCAGGTCGCGGGCGGTCAGGCCGAGCTGCTCCATGCGAAACCGGATCGCTTCCACCGGATCGGAAGGGGGCATTGGAAAGTGTTCGGCCTCGTACTTCTCAATGAGTACAGCGAGAATTTCCAGCTCGTCACCTTCAGGTGAACCGATGTCCGCTCCCCATAGCTGTTCGACGCGCGCCAACGCGGCAAGCAGGTCTTCCTGGGAGTGAATAGGTTTGATGTTCATCACACGGTCTCCGCGTTGATTGAGTCGTACTGCGCATGGGTTCCCACAAAACGTATGAACCCCAGCTGCCGCTGGTAATCGATCGCCATGACTACCCGATACTTGTTGCCGCCCACGTTGAAAACAACCCTGCCGCCTTTGAGAATGCTCGCCGTTCTGAGCTGCGCCTTGAGTGCCTGCGGCGTCGGATAGGTAGATTTCTCCATGTGGCGATACAACTCGACCAGGGGCGGTTTGGCATCGGTATGGGCGGGGTGGCTTTCCCAAAATATTCGTAAGGTTGATAACGCGATTATTCGCATCGGCTCAACCTCCCAATATGGGAGATAATAGGGGCGGGTGGATTGGGATGCAATCCCGGAAACAATTCCTGATGAGTCAGCAGTCGCATATGTGATCCTTCACAGACGGCCATTGGGCGGGTAGGAGCCGGACGCTATCGCCCAACTCACACTCCGTCCACACGCGTTCTGATTCAGATTCTTTCTTGCCGCGGGCTCTGCCTCTCAAAGGCAGGACTGGCCTGGAGCTACAGGTTTTCCAAAGTGTGTAACAACACCCGCACCTTGGTCAGCGACTCCTGATACTCCGCCTCCCACTGCGAGTCCGCGACGATCCCGCCGCCGCCCCAGCAGCACACCTGGCCATCCTTGACCAGCAAGCTGCGGATGGCGATGGAGCTGTCCATCTCGCCGCGCACGTCCAGGTACACCAGCGAACCGCAGTACAGCCCGCGCCGCGTCGGTTCCAGCTCGTCGATGATCTGCATGGCGCGGATCTTCGGCGCGCCGGTGATGGAACCGCCCGGGAAGCTGCCGGCGATCAGGTCGAGGGCGTCTTTGTCGGCGGCCAGTTCGCCGGTGACGCTGCTGACCAGGTGGTGCACGTTGGGGTAGCTTTCCAGGCTGAACAGCTCCGGCACGCTGACCGAGCCGGTGCGGCAGGTGCGGCCGAGGTCGTTGCGCAGCAGGTCGACGATCATCAGGTTTTCCGCGCGATCCTTGGGGCTGGCCAGGAGTTCGGCGGCATTGGCGGCGTCTTGTTCCGGCGTGAGGCCACGCGGGCGGGTGCCTTTGATCGGCCGGGTTTCGACCTGGCGTTCGCTGACACGCACAAACCGCTCCGGCGACAGGCTCAGCACCGCGCCGTCATCCGGCAGGCTCTGGAACCCGGAAAACGGCGTGGGGCAGGCTTCGCGCAACGCGCAATAGGCCGCCCACGGATCGCCGCTGCACGGCGCGCGGAAACGCTGGGCAAAGTTGACCTGGTAGCAATCGCCGGCCTGGATATAGTCGTGGATGCGGGCGATAGCCTGCTGATACGCCTGGGCGGTCAAGTCCGGTGCCATCGGGCCTTGCAGTTTGAAAGTCGCGGGTGTGTCGACAACGGCAGTGCTGAACAGCGCGATCAAGCGTTGCTGTTCGCCCTCGGCCAGCGTCGGGTGAAATACCAATTGGCTGGCCTGCGCCTGGTGATCCGTGATCAGCGCCCAGGCGTAGAGCCCCAGGCGCGCGTCCGGCAAGTGCAAATCGTCGGCCGCCAGGTGCGGCATGTGCTCCAGGTGGCGGCCAAAGTCATAGCTCAGGTAACCGATCAGGCCGCCGGCAAACGGCAACTCCAGGCCACGAGGGATTGCAGCTTCACCCAGCTGCGACAGGTTTTTCCGTAATCGCTGCAGGAAATCGCTACCGCTTTCGTCAGTCTCTACCGTCAGCGTCGCTTGCGGCCAGGCGCTGAGCAGGTCGTAACGCCCGCGCTCGGCTGCCGGGCGGCCGCTGTCGAGCAGCACCGCGCCAGGCGCATGGCGGATCGCCGCAAAATACTCGGCGGGGTTGGCACGGTAGGGCAGCGGGTGTACGGAACAGGTCGACATTGCGGGGTGGATCAGCCAAGACGCGGGGGAGGGGATTGTAGTCCCCCGTAAGATTTGGTCCTAGGGGGGATGTCGGTGATAGACAGATTGAAGACCGAATCAACCTTCTACGGCAGGAATATGCCCGAACATTTCCTGGACGAACTTCACCCGTTCTTCCGGGGTTTCCGTCACGCCGGCGGCTTTCAGTTCTTCCAGTCGCGCTTCTACGGCGTGGGTGCGCAAGGTCAGGCCGCAGTCGTTGGCGATCTGGATATTCAGCCCCGGCCGCGCATTCAGCTCAAGGATCAGCGGGCCTTTTTCCTGGTCCAGCACCATGTCCACGCCGATGTAACCCAGGCCGCACAGCTCATAGCAGCCGGCGGCGAGTTTCATGAAACCGTCCCAGTTGGGCAGTTGCACGCCATCCACCGCGTTGGTGGTGTCGGGGTGCTTGGTGATGATGTTGTTCAGCCAGGTGCCACGCAGGGTCAGGCCGGTGGCCAGGTCGACGCCCACGCCAATCGCACCCTGGTGCAGGTTGGCCTTGCCGCCGGACTGACGGGTCGGCAAGCGCAGCATGGCCATCACCGGGTAGCCCATCAACACGATGATGCGGATGTCCGGAACGCCTTCGTAGCTGATGCTCTTGAAGATCTGGTCGGGCACCACGCGGTACTCGATCAGCGCGCGGTCGCGATGGCCACCGAGGGAATACAGGCCGGTGAGGATGCTGGAAATCTGATGCTCGATTTCTTCATGGCTGATGAGCTTGCCGGACACCGTGCGGTAGCGCCCTTCAAAACGGTCGGCGACCACCAGGATGCCGTCACCGCCGGCGCCCTGGGCCGGCTTGATCACGAAGTCACTGCGCCCTTTGAGGATCTCGTCGAGCTTGTCGATTTCCTTCTCGGTGGAAATGACCCCGTACATTTCCGGCACATGGATGCCGGCGGCAATCGCCCGTTCCTTGGTGATGATCTTGTCATCCACAATCGGGTACAGGCTGCGCTTGTTGTACTTGAGCACATAGTCGGCGTTACGCCGGTTGATGCCCATGATCCCCCGCGCTTCCAGGGCCTTCCAGGTCTTCCAGAAGCCGAACATTACGAGTCAGCCTTGAGGAAGGCCTTGAAACGCACCAGTTCGGTCAGGCGGTAGCCGCGATAACGACCCATGGCCAGCATGAAGCCCACCAGAATCAGCAGGATCGCCGGGAAGGTGAATACGAAGTAGATCAGCTCCGGGACGCTCATGATGATGTGTGCCAGGGAGGCGGCGAACAGCGTGCCGATCGCCACTTTCAGCGCATGGTTGGCGCCGCGTTCTTCCCAGGTGATCGACAGGCGTTCGATGGTCATGGTCAGGATCACCATCGGGAACAGCGCCACCGACAGCCCGCGTTCCAGCCCGAGTTTATGGCTGAACAGGCTGATGGCCGCGATCAGCACCACCACGAAGGTCAGCACCACCGACAGCCTTGGCAGCATCTGCAGCTTCAAATGTTCCAGGTACGACCTGAGCGACAGGCCCAGCGCGGTAATAATCGTAAACAGCACAATCCCGAAGCCCAGCTGCGTCTCTCGGAACGCCAGGGCGATCAGCACCGGGGTGAAGGTGCCCAGGGTCTGCAGCCCGATCAGATTGCGCAGAATCAGAATCACCAGCACGCCAATCGGGATCATCACCATGATCATGAAGGTTTGCTGGGTTTGCAGCGGCAGGCCGTACAGCGAGTATTCGAGGAAGTTGGCGTCGGTGTTCTCGTCGGTCAGCTTGGCCAGGCGAATCGCATTCATTTCGCTGTTGTTGAGGCTGAAGGTGACCATGGCTTTCTTGCCGCCATCCACGGTGATCAGGTTTTCATCACCGGTCCACCACAGCAGGCGGTCGGCCGGCAGGCCCTGTTCGCCGGTTTCCGGGTTGAAGTACAGCCAGTCATTGCCATTGAAGCTGCGCAGCCACAGTTCCGGGGCTTGCGGCTGGTCGGCGACCAGGCGGATGGTGTGGACTTTTTCTACCGGCACATGGGCAATCGACAGCAGCAATTCGACAATCTTGGCCTTGTGCGGTACCGATGGGTCGCCGGCCAGCAGCAGCTTCACGTTGTCGTCATTGAGGTTGTTCGTGCGCTTGATCGCTTCGGTGATAAAGGTTTCGACGTCGGCCGAGTGCTGGCGGATCGGCGCCAGCAGGGCCTCGGCGGCGATTTTTTCCGGGCCTTCCACAGCGATGCTGTCGCGGAAGGTCGGGCCCTTGACCTTGACCTTCTCGCCGCTGTAACGCTTGGTCAGCACCAGGCGGTAATACAAGGTCTGGTTGCCCTTGGCGCGGCGTGCCGACCAGGTGACCTTGCGGTTGCCGTCGGTGCGGTTGACGCTCACGCCGTAATTGTTCGAGATAAAACTCTCGTTAAGGCTCACAAAGTCGCGGCTCAGGGGCGGCACGAACATCTGGATCTTTACCGGGTCTTTCGGGTTGGCGACGAACTCGACCTTGGCGTCGATGTTCCACAAGTCGTCGGTGGCGTCTTCGGTGACGGGAATGCCAAGCACGAAGATCTGGTAGGCGGTGACCGAAATACCCAACACCACCAGGATGGCGATCAGGATTCTCAGGTGCAGGGTTAGAGAGCGCATTCGGTTTACTCGGCGGTATGAGCGTCGGCGGCGCAGGCGGGTTTGCCTGCTGCGTATTTAAGACTGGGGTCGACCAGCGCATCAAAGCGTTTCAGCGCTTCGGAGCCGATCAGCAGCGGGTATTGGAAGGCACTTCGGTCGGTCAAGTTCACTTCTATGCTGCGTAAAGCCGCGCCCATGCAGATATCCAGGGCAATCACCGGACGGGCGGTGTAGTTCTTGTCCTCATCGGGGTCGTAGTCACCGGCGCGGCGTTTGATCTTGCTGACGCGGGCCAGGGGGCGTTCGATGGGGTGGGAATGGGCGGTGTCGATGGCCAGGTAGAAGCGCACCCAGGACTCGCCATTGCGCTTGAAGCGCTTGATATCACGGGCGCTGAGGGAGGCGGTCTTGGCGCCGGTGTCGAGTTTGGCGGCTACTTCAAGGTCGATGCCGGCCAATTGCGCATATTCGTTGAGGCCATACACGGTCTTCTCGGCGGCAGCGCCGAGGCTCGGTGCAAGCAGTAGGCATAACAGGGGGAAGGGCTTGAGTCTCATAGATCCTGAGGCGGTGCAGTGCGATGTTCAATTCAAGGCGACTGGCATTGCTGCGCAAACTCCCTCGTGCGCCGTTTCATCCAATGATGTCAGGCAAAAGCGGCGGGCATTCTAACATGATGCTTTTCTGACGCCAGCGCTGGCAGGCGGCCATGCCCCGATAGAGTGCAACAAGGGTTATTAGACGATTGTCGACAATATGGATTTATTCTTTGACTAAGCGGGGCTGATTGGCTAGTTTTTGCGGCATTGCTTTTAAAGGTGTCGACAATATGCTGGAGCAACTGGAAACCCCAGTGGTGGTGCAAGACGATTCCCAGACCATGTCCGAGAACGTCTTCCGGCGTATCCAGGCCGCCATCGTCAAGGGCGAGATCGCCCCCGGCAGCAAGATCTCCGAGCCGGAACTGGCGCGCACCTACGGCATCAGCCGTGGCCCGCTGCGTGAGGCAATCCACCGCCTGGAAGGCCAGCGCCTGCTGGTGCGCGTGCCCCATGTGGGCGCGCGAGTGGTGTCGTTGAGCCACGCCGAGCTGATCGAACTCTACGAAATCCGCGAATCCCTCGAAGGCATGGCCTGCCGCCTGGCCGCCGAGCGCATGACCGATGCGGAAATCGAAGAATTGCGCCAAGTGCTGCACACCCACGAACGCGACGCCGCGTTCCAGGCCGGCGTCGGCTACTACCAGCAGGAAGGCGACTTCGATTTTCATTACCGGATAATTCAAGGCGCCGGTAACCGCACCCTCACCCAAATGCTTTGCGGCGAGCTGTACCAGTTGGTGCGCATGTACCGCATCCAGTTCTCCGCCACACCCAATCGTCCACGCCAGGCTTTTGCCGAGCATCACCGCATTCTGGACGCGATTGCCGATCGCGACGGTGAACTGGCCGAATTGTTGATGCGCCGCCATATCGGCGCGTCCAAACGCAACATTGCCCGTCATTTCCCGGACGGCGCTCCCCAATCACGAGGTGAGTCATGAGTTCTAACAATAAAAGCACACCCGGCCAGCGTTTCCGTGACGCCGTTGCCAGCGAACACCCCTTGCAGGTGGTGGGCGCGATCAACGCCAACCATGCGCTGCTGGCCAAGCGCGCCGGGTTCAAGGCCATTTACCTGTCGGGCGGCGGCGTGGCCGCCGGCTCCCTCGGCGTGCCGGACTTGGGCATCACCGGCCTGGATGACGTGCTCACCGACGTGCGCCGCATCACCGATGTGTGCGACCTGCCGCTGCTGGTGGATGTGGACACCGGTTTCGGCTCCTCGGCCTTCAACGTGGCGCGCACGGTCAAGTCGATGATCAAGTTCGGCGCCGCCGCCATCCATATCGAAGACCAGGTGGGCGCCAAGCGCTGCGGTCATCGCCCGAACAAGGAAATCGTGTCCCAGCAGGAAATGGTCGACCGCATCAAGGCCGCCGTGGACGCGCGCACCGATGACAGCTTCGTGATCATGGCGCGCACCGACGCCCTCGCTGTCGAAGGCCTGGAGTCTGCACTGGAGCGTGCCGCCGCGTGCATCGAGGCCGGTGCCGACATGGTGTTCCCCGAAGCCATCACCGAACTTGAGATGTACAAGCTGTTCGCCGCCCGTGTGAAAGCGCCGATCCTGGCCAATATCACCGAGTTCGGCTCGACGCCGCTGTACACCACCGAACAGTTGAAATCTGCCGATGTTTCCCTGGTGCTGTACCCGCTCTCGGCCTTTCGCGCCATGAACAAGGCCGCCGAGAACGTCTACATCGCGATCCGTCGCGACGGCACCCAACAGAACGTGATCGACACTATGCAAACCCGCATGGAGCTTTACGATCGCATCGACTACCACACCTTCGAGCAAAAGCTCGACGCGCTGTTCGCCGCGAAAAAGTAACGAACACGCCTCCCTGAATAACTACAAAATTGGAGAACGAACATGTCTGAAGCAAAAGTATTGAGTGGCGCCGGCCTGCGTGGCCAGGTGGCCGGGCAGACCGCACTGTCCACCGTGGGCCAGGCCGGTGCCGGCTTGACCTATCGCGGCTACGACGTGCGTGAACTGGCCGCCGACGCGCAGTTTGAGGAAGTGGCCTACCTGCTGTTGTACGGCGAACTGCCAACAAAAACCGAATTGGCTGACTACAGCGCCAAGCTGAGCAAGCTGCGTGACCTGCCGCAAGCGCTGAAAGAAGTGCTGGAGCGCATCCCCGCCGACGCCCACCCGATGGACGTGATGCGCACCGGTTGCTCGTTCCTGGGCAATATCGAGCCCGAGCAAGACTTCAGTGTGCAACGCGATGTGACCGACCGCCTGCTCGCGGCCTTCCCGGCGATCATGTGCTACTGGTACCGCTTCAGCCACGACGGCAAACGCATCGACTGCGTGACCGACGAGCCGAGTATTGGCGGCCACTTCCTGCATCTGCTGCACGGCAAGAAACCAAGCGCGCTGCATGAAAAAGTCATGAACGTATCGCTGATTCTCTACGCCGAACACGAATTCAACGCCTCGACTTTTACCGCGCGCGTGTGTGCCTCGACCCTGTCCGACCTGTATTCCTGCGTCACCGCCGCCATTGGCTCGCTGCGCGGCCCGCTGCACGGCGGCGCCAACGAAGCGGCGATGGAAATGATCGAGCGTTTCGGCTCGGCCGCAGAAGCCGTCGAAGGCACCCTCGGCATGCTGGCGCGCAAGGACAAGATCATGGGCTTTGGCCACGCGATCTATAAAGACAGCGACCCGCGCAATGAAGTGATCAAGGGCTGGTCGAAAAAGCTCGCCGACGAAGTGGGCGACAAGGTGCTGTTCCCGGTCTCGGAAGCCATCGACAAGACCATGTGGGAGCAGAAGAAACTGTTCCCCAACGCCGACTTCTACCATGCCTCGGCGTACCACTTCATGGGCATACCGACCAAGCTGTTCACGCCGATATTCGTGTGCTCGCGCCTGACGGGCTGGGCCGCGCATGTATTCGAGCAGCGCGCCAACAACCGCATCATCCGTCCAAGCGCCGAGTACACCGGCGTTGAGCAGCGCAAGTTCGTGCCAATCGAACGTCGCTGAAGATCGGCGATCCCGAAGTGGTAATCGAATCAAATGTGGGAGGGGCTTGCCCCCTCCCACATTTTGACCGTATTCCAGCCCGGGACCAGCCGGCTTCTTTTGCAACTACCGTGACCGAGTCCTGACGATGAACACAGAATTTCGCAAACCGCTCCCCGGCAGCCGCCTGGATTTCTTCGACGCCCGCGCGGCTGTCGAAGCCATCACCCCCGGCGCCTACGCCACCTTGCCTTACACCTCCCGCGTGCTCGCCGAAAACCTGGTGCGCCGTTGCGACCCGGCGACCCTCAACGCGTCCCTGAGCCAGTTGATCGAACGCAAACGCGACCTCGACTTCCCCTGGTTCCCGGCGCGTGTGGTGTGCCACGACATCCTCGGTCAGACCGCCCTGGTCGACCTCGCCGGCCTGCGCGACGCCATCGCCCTGCAAGGCGGCGACCCGGCGCAGGTCAACCCGGTGGTGCCGACCCAACTGATCGTCGACCACTCCCTGGCCGTCGAAGCCGGTGGTTTCGACCCACAGGCGTTCGAGAAAAACCGCGCCATCGAAGACCGTCGCAACGAAGACCGTTTCCACTTTATCGAGTGGACCAAAAAGGCCTTCAAGAACGTCGACGTGATCCCGCCGGGCAACGGCATCATGCATCAGATCAACCTGGAGAAAATGTCCCCGGTGATCCAGGTGCGCGACGGTGTTGCCTTCCCGGATACCTGCGTCGGCACCGACAGCCACACCCCGCACGTGGATGCCTTGGGCGTGATCGCCATCGGCGTCGGTGGCCTCGAAGCCGAAAGCGTGATGCTCGGCCGCGCGTCGTGGATGCGCCTGCCGGAAAGCGTTGGCGTTGAGTTGACCGGCAAGCTGTTGCCGGGCATTACCGCCACCGACATGGTGCTGGCGCTGACCGAGTTCCTGCGCAAGCAAAAAGTGGTTGGCGCGTGGCTGGAGTTCTTCGGTGAAGGCGCATCAAACCTGACCCTCGGCGACCGCGCGACCATCTCCAACATGGCCCCGGAATACGGCGCCACGGCGGCGATGTTCTACATCGACCAACAAACCATCGCCTACTTGAAACTTACCGGCCGTGAAGACGAGCAGGTCGCGCTGGTCGAGCAATACGCCCGCCACACCGGCCTGTGGGCCGATGACCTCAAAGGCGCGCAATATGAGCGCGGCCTCACCTTCGACCTGTCCAGCGTCGTGCGCAACATGGCCGGCCCGAGCAACCCGCATGCCCGCGTGGCCACCAGTGACCTGGCGTCCAAAGGCATCAGCGGCCAGTGGGACGACGTGCCGGGGCAAATGCCCGACGGCGCGGTGATCATCGCCGCCATCACCAGTTGCACCAACACCAGCAACCCGCGCAACGTGATTGCCGCAGGCCTGCTGGCGCGCAATGCCAACAAGCTCGGGTTGACGCGCAAGCCGTGGGTCAAATCCTCCCTGGCACCGGGTTCGAAAACCGTCGCCATGTACCTTGAAGAAGCCGGCCTGGGCCATGAGCTGGAACAACTCGGCTTCGGCGTGGTGGCGTTTGCCTGCACCACCTGCAACGGCATGTCTGGCGCGCTGGACCCGGTGATCCAGCAAGAGATTATCGACCGTGACCTGTACGCCACCGCCGTGTTGTCGGGCAACCGCAATTTCGACGGGCGCATTCACCCGTACGCCAAGCAAGCCTTCCTGGCCTCGCCGCCGTTGGTGGTGGCTTATGCGATTGCCGGCACCATTCGTTTCGACATCGAAAAGGACGTGCTGGGCCTCGACGCCGACGGCAAGGAAATCCGCCTGCAAGACATCTGGCCGAGCGACGAAGAGATCGACGCGGTGGTCAAGGCCTCGGTCAAGCCGGAGCAGTTCCGCGCGGTGTATATCCCGATGTTTGCGATCCACGAAGACACCGGCCCCAAGGTTACGCCGCTGTACGACTGGCGCCCGCAAAGCACTTACATCCGCCGCCCGCCGTACTGGGAAGGCGCGCTGGCCGGCGCGCGGCCGCTAAAAGGCATGCGCCCGCTGGCGGTGCTGCCGGACAATATCACCACCGACCACCTGTCGCCGTCCAACGCGATCATGCTCGACAGCGCCGCCGGCGAATACCTGGCGAAAATGGGCCTGCCGGAAGTCGACTTCAACTCCTACGCCACTCACCGGGGTGACCACCTGACCGCGCAACGCGCCACCTTCGCCAACCCGAAACTGTTCAACGAAATGGTGGTGGAAAACGGCAAGGTCAAGCAGGGTTCGCTGGCGCGCATCGAGCCGGAAGGCCAGGTGACACGCATGTGGGAAGCCATCGAGACCTACATGGAACGCAAGCAGCCGTTGATCATCATCGCCGGCGCCGATTACGGCCAGGGTTCGTCCCGCGACTGGGCCGCCAAGGGCGTGCGCCTGGCCGGTGTGGAAGCGATTGCCGCCGAAGGTTTCGAGCGCATCCACCGCACCAACCTGGTGGGCATGGGCGTGCTGCCCCTGGAGTTTTTGCCGGGCACCGACCGCCACACCTTGAAGATCGACGGCAGCGAAACCTATGACGTGGTCGGCGAACGCACCCCGCGTGCGCAGCTGACCCTGGTGATCAACCGCAAGAATGGTGAACGTGTCGAAGTGCCGGTGACCTGCCGCCTCGATACCGCCGAAGAAGTGTCGATCTACGAGGCGGGCGGCGTGTTGCAACGTTTTGCCCAGGACTTCCTGGAATCGGCCGCGACCGCTTAAGAGGTTAACCATGGCACACGCAGCGCAAATCAAGATCCCCGCCACCTACATGCGTGGCGGCACCAGCAAGGGCGTGTTTTTCAGCCTCCAGGACCTGCCCGCTGCGGCGCAGGTACCGGGCGCCGCACGCGATGCCCTGCTGTTGCGGGTGATCGGCAGCCCCGACCCCTACGACAAACAGATCGACGGCATGGGCGGCGCCACCTCGAGTACCAGCAAAACCGTGATCCTGGCCAAAAGCACGCGTGCTGATCACGACGTGGACTACCTGTTTGGCCAGGTTTCCATCGATAAGCCTTTCGTCGACTGGAGCGGCAACTGCGGCAACCTGTCGGCGGCGGTCGGTTCATTCGCCGTCAGCGCCGGGTTGCTCGACCCGGCCCGCGTACCCCACAACGGCGTGGCCGTGGTGCGTGTCTGGCAGGCCAATATCGGCAAGACCATCATCGCCCACGTGCCGATCACCGACGGTGCGGTGCAGGAAACCGGCGACTTCGAACTCGACGGCGTGACCTTCCCGGCCGCCGAAGTGCAGTTGGAATTCATGGACCCGGCGGCCGAAGAAGAGGGCGGCGGCGGTTCGATGTTCCCCACCGGCAACCTGGTCGACGACCTGGAAGTGCCCGGCGTCGGCACCTTCAAGGCCACGCTGATCAACGCCGGCATCCCGACCATCTTCATCAACGCCGAAGACCTCGGCTACACCGGCACCGAGCTGCAAGGCGCGATCAACAGCGACCCGAAAGCCCTGGCCATGTTCGAAACCGTGCGGGCCTACGGCGCGTTGCGCATGGGGTTGATCCAGCACCTGGACGAAGCCGCCCAGCGTCAGCACACACCGAAGGTCGCGTTTGTGGCCAAGCCGGCCGATTACGTGGCGTCCAGCGGCAAGGCGATCAAGGCTGCGGATGTGGATTTGCTGGTGCGCGCATTGTCCATGGGCAAGTTGCATCACGCGATGATGGGTACGGCGGCGGTGGCGATTGGCACGGCGGCGGCGATTTCCGGGACCTTGGTCAACCTGGCGGCCGGTGGTGTGGAGCGCAATGCCGTGCGCTTCGGGCACCCATCCGGGACTTTGCGGGTTGGTGCTGAAGCCAGCCAGGTGAACGGCGAATGGGTGGTGAAAAAAGCCATCATGAGCCGCAGTGCGCGGGTGTTGATGGAAGGTTTCGTGCGCATCCCCGGCGACGCCTTCTAACTAAAGCCCAACACAAATCCCCTGTGGGAGGGGGCTTGCCCCCTCCCACATTGGATCTCCTTATCCCCAAGCAGGCGACCAGACCTGCGATCAACCGTGAGCCTGAGGAATAACCCAAACTTTTTGGAGTACTGCCATGAGCGCCAACGTCGACCAGAACAACCGCCCCGACTACGACCAGGTTTTGCAGGACATCGCCGACTACGTCCTCAATTACCGTATCGATTCCCAGGCTGCCCTGGACACCGCCCGCAACTGCCTGATGGACACCCTCGGTTGCGGCCTGCTGGCCCTGCGTTTCCCCGAGTGCACCAAGCACCTGGGGCCGATCGTGGAGGGAACCGTGGTGCCATTCGGCGCGCGCGTACCGGGCACCTCGTTCCGCCTGGACCCGGTCAAGGCCGCCTGGGACATCGGTTGCATCGTGCGCTGGCTCGACTACAACGACACCTGGCTCGCTGCAGAATGGGGCCACCCCTCGGATAACCTCGGCGGCATCCTCGCGGTGGCCGATCACCTCGCGCAAAAACGCGTGGCCAACGGCGACGCACCGTTGACCGTGCGCGCCGTGCTGGAAGCGATGATCATGGCCCACGAAATCCAGGGCGTGATAGCCCTGGAAAACTCCTTCAACCGCGTCGGCCTCGACCACGTGCTGCTCGTGAAAGTCGCCTCCACGGCGGTGACCGCCAAGCTGATGGGCGCCGGTCGCGAGCAATTGCTGGCGGCGCTGTCCCACGCCTTTGTCGATGGCCAGGCCTTGCGCACCTATCGGCATGCGCCGAACGCCGGCTCGCGCAAATCCTGGGCGGCGGGGGATGCGTCGAGCCGTGGCGTGCGCCTGGCGGATATCGCCCTGCGTGGCGAGATGGGCATCCCCGGTGTGCTGAGTGCGCCGCAATGGGGTTTCTATGACGTGCTGTTCAGCCACACCAACAACGACCTGGCCCTCAAGCCCGCAGACAAGCGCGCGTTCAGCCTATCCCAGCCGTACGGCACCTACGTGATGGAAAACGTGCTGTTCAAGATCAGCTTCCCCGCCGAGTTCCACGCGCAAACCGCCTGCGAGGCGGCGGTAACCTTGCACCCGTTGGTGAAAGATCGTTTACATGAAGTCGAGCGCATCGTGATCACCACCCATGAGTCGGCGATTCGTATTATTTCCAAGGTCGGCCAACTGGCCAATGCCGCCGACCGCGACCACTGCCTGCAATACATGACCGCCGTGCCGCTGGCCTTTGGCAATCTGGTGGCCGAGCAGTACGAGGATGAGTTCCACGCTGCGCATCCGATCATCGATCAGTTGCGCGACAAGATGGTCATCGTCGAAGACCCGCGCTACAGCCGCGAATACCTTGAGGCCGATAAGCGTTCTATCGCCAATGCGCTGCAGGTGTTCTTTAAGGACGGCAGCAGCACCGAGCAGGTGGCGGTGGAATACCCGATTGGCCATCGCCGTCGTCGCGTCGATGGCATTCCGTTACTGGAAGACAAGTTCAAAGCCAACCTGGCCACACGGTTTACCGCCCAGCGTAGCGCCGAAATCTTTGCGTTGTGCAAGGATCAGGCAAGGCTTGAGGCCACGCCGGTGAATCGCTTTGTCGATCTGTTCGTGATCTGAGCCGAGCCTGTGCAGCCTGGGTTTCCTGGCCTGAAACAGTCTGCTACTCACTCTTCCTACGCTCGCGGAACTTCTTTCGGATAAACGCCAATCAAGTTGCCATAGGACGTGCTGTCGCAAGTCTTATGGCAATCGGTAACTGCGTATTTATTATCTGAATCGGAGAGTGGCCCCCATGACCAACGTAAACACTCGGCAACCAACGCCCTATACCGTCGGCTACGAAATGCCCCCGAAGCCGGCACCCATCCGCTACGAGGAGAGTGCTGAAGCCGCCGGGAAATCAGGCCCACAGGCTGATTCGGCGTCGCCTCGTAGTCCGATGACGCCTGAACAGCGTGGGCCTTTTTCGAGTCACAATGGGCTCGTCAACCCGAACTCAACGCAAGCTTCTGAACCCGGCCAGTTGGCAGAGGCGACTAAAAAGAACCAGGAACTTCGCGCCAAAATCGAAGCGCTAGCCGCCCAGTTCTTGCCGCTGATTGAACGGCTCAATCAGCGAGTCGGCGAACTGACCCAACAACTCAATGAGTCGGCTAAAACCACCCAAACCCCTGCTGTTACCACTGCGCCCCAGCCAGAGCAGCCCACTGCCGAGGCCAAGAGCGCTGTGTCGGAGCAACCTCAGACGCCCCCCGTTCAGGAGCCGCCGGCAGCTGAGCCACCGCAGCCTTCGAGTCCTGACGCTCAGGTCGGTTCTACCAATGATTTTTTCGAAAAGATCAAAGTACTGTTTGGTCAGCTCCAGACGTTGATCGCAGAGTTGGTACAGAAAATTGAGCAGTTGGCTCAACGCATCAACAACCCGAATACCCCTCAGACCCCGACGTCTGTCGAGTCGGCGGGCACCCCTGAAACGGCAGAGTCAGACTCCGTGCAGCCGTCAACACTTGGCGACAAGCCAAGCGAAGCAACAAGCCAGACCACTGAGCCCACAACGACGCAAACGCGCACCCTTGAGCAACTCCAGCTCGAAAACGAACATCTTCAGACCGGGTTGACTCAAGCGTCTACACATTTTCAGAAGGTCATTTCGACACTTGAGCAGCAGGTTGAAAGCTTGGCCCAGCAACTCGAGAAGCAAACGAATTAAGGTCCGATATCCTTTCCGCCAGCGTGGGGGCGGCCCCCTCCCACGCTTGAGCGCGTCTGCCTCGGATGTCTATTCGAAGCGCAGTATCACCCGACGGTTGTGCTTGCTCTTCTTCTCGATCTTCTCGCAGAACACCCGGCCGATTTCCTCGGTGTTGATCACATGGGTACCGCCGCATGGCTGGATATCGATCGCGCCAATTTCAATCACGCGTACCGAACCCTGGATCACCGGCGGCGCTACCGCCTGGGTGCGGGTGATCTGCAGCAGGGTGGCGTACTCCGACGCGGGCATCGACAGGGTTTTGACCTCGTGGGCTTGTTCGATCAGGGCGTTGAGATCACGGGTGATGGTGTCTTTGTCGAGGGTCATTTCCGGCAGGTCGAAATCCAGGCGGCCTTTATCGGCGCCGATGCTGCAGCCGGTCACCGGTGCGTCGATGAGCGAACACAGCAGGTGCAGGCAAGTGTGCATTTTCATGTGCTGGTAGCGCCGTTCCCAGTCGATACCGGCATCCACCTGTACCCCGGCGATCAATTGCTCGGGGCAGTGATCCAGCTGGTGCCAGATGATCGAACGCGACACCGGGTCGCGCACCGTGCCGGTTATTTCCACCCGTGTACCGTCGGCCAGGATGAAGTGCCCGGTGTCGCCCGGCTGCCCGCCGCCGGTGGGATAGAACAGCGTGTGCTCCAGAGCGATGCCGTGTTCGCTGACGGCAATCACCCGGGCGTTGAACGCGTTCTGGTAGGGCGCGCTGTCAAACAGCGCCAGGGTTTCCATGGTATGCACGGACATGTTCAACCTCCGACCTTCATTGGGCTGGCTTGCAAAAGGGAGCGCACCATTGCACTCAGGCCAGGCGGGGAGAGCAGGGTGATTTCAAATTCCGGGCCGCAAACCTTGAGGTTCAGCGGCAGGCGCGGCAGGTAATTGCCAGGTTCCAGGCGGTGCAGGCGAAATTGCAGGTGGTGACGCTCCTTCACCGTGGGCTCCAGCATCAGCCCCGGCAGGGGGTGGAAGTCAGCGTCCAGCACGGTGACCTTATGGCTGGCGTTGACCTCGCCGACCACGTGCAAACGCTCATCCAGGGCGAAGGCGCCGAGGTAGTTGCTGTGGTCAGACTCGTGGTTTTTTTGCAGCTGGATCTGGTTCACCACCTTCACTTTGGTGCCGGCGGGCACGTCCTGGGTGATCACGCAGGACGGGCTGATAAACACGTTGTCGCCAATCAGCACATAGCCCAGCACGCGGGCGCCGGACCCCACTTCCACGTTGTTGCCCAGACGTGGGTGGCGCTTGCCGTCGGGGTTGTTGGCGATGCCACGCGCGCCCAGGGTCACGCCGCAGAGGATGTAGCAGTCGTTGCCGATCTCGCAGGTTTCGCCGATCACCGTGCCGTAGCCGTGGTCCAGCACAAAGCGCCGACCGATGCGCGCCGCCGGGTGGATCTCGGCGCCAGAGAGCACCTTGCCCTGGTTGCTCAGCTTGAGGGCGATACGCGAAAACACGCCGTTGACCCCATCCGGAAAATTCCACACCAGGTGCGCCAGGCGGTAGAACAGCACGGCCTTGAATGATGCGTAGGATTCCAGGATCAGCTCGCCGCGCCCGCGCGAGGCCGGGTCGCGATAGGCATAGGCGATCAGGTCTTCGGCCACAGCCTGGGCGGCGTTCTGGATCAGCGGCGCCAGGTGCGGTTCCAGCTGCTTCATCTGCGCGGGCGTGAGGGTCTTGATGAGGTGGGTGAGCAACTCATCGTGCAGCTGTTGCATGTCGATAAAGCCCCCCATGGAGGCACCCCCGCATTCTGGATGGTTGGGAAACCGCCTATTCGAAACTGGGCAGGTAGCTGTCGGCATTGTCGTAAACCATGGTCAACACCACCGCTTCGGGCGGCAGTTCGGGAGCGAGCTTGGCGATGGCCACCATGTTGGCGGCGGAGGACAGGCCCAGGCTGATGGCGTCGGTGCGCATGATGCGTTTCATCATGTCGATGCATTCCTGGCGCGAGACCTTGAGCATGCCGTCGATCACGTTCAGGTTGAGGATGCTCGGGATCAGGCCGATCGACAGGCCCTGGATATGGTGCGGCGCATGCTGGTTTTTCAGCAGGTCGCATTCTTCCGGTTCCACGCCCATCACGCGGATGGCCGGCCAGGTGGCTTTGATCGTTTCGCCGATGCCAGTGATATGGCCGCCGGTGCCGATGCCGCTGACGAAGTAGTCCACGCGGCGTTCACCAAAGGCGCGGATGATTTCCCGCGCAGTGGTGTCGCGATGGGTCTGCGGGTTGGCGCCGTTGCGTTGCTGGTTGAGCATCACGAAGCTGGGGTTTTCCAGCTGCAGTTCCATGCACTTTTCGCCGTGGGAATTGTTACCGAGTCGGCTGTCCGACAGCACCACCTTGGCGCCGTACAGGCGCAGCAACTTCTGTTTTTCCGGACTGTAGTTATCCGGTATCACCAGCACCACTTTGTAGCCCAGCACGTTGCCGGCCATGACCAGGCCGATGCCGGTATTGCCGCCGCTGGGCTCGATGATGGTTTGCCCGGAATCACGGATCAGCACGCCCCGACGCTCGGCGTCGAGGATCATGCCCAAGGCGATGCGCGCCTTGTGGCTGCCGCCGGGGTTGAGGGATTCGAGCTTGGCGTAGACCTCGATGCCGAGGTCTTCGGAAAATTGCGCCAGGCGCACGATCGGCGTGTGGCCGATGGCGTCGAGGATGGAGTTATGCAACATCAGGTAGAAGCCCATGGCCGGAGGTCAGTACAAAGGCATGTCGGGTTCGACGTCGCGAACCCAGTGTTTCATGCCGCCCTGCAGGACTTTGGTGTTGGCGAAGCCCGCCGCCAGCAAGGTGCTGGCGGCTTGCTCGGCGCGGGTGCCGGCGTAGCAGATCAGGTAGTGGGTGTTGTCGCGGCTGAGGCTGGCGAGCTGCGCGTCCAGTTCGGCCAGGGGGATATGCACCACACCGGGCAACTTGCACACCTCCAGTTCGCTGGCGTCGCGCACGTCCAGCAGCACGTCGGCGCTGCGCGGGTGGTCGAGCAATTGCTTGAGTACTCGCGGCTTGATGTAGCGCTCTTCGGCCAGCGTTGGCCGGCTCGGCACGGCATCGGCGCAGGCCGCCGGGGCCAATGTTTCGCTGTGACGCAGCTCGGAACAGCACGGGCAGTCGGCGCGGCGCTTGAAGCGAATCTCACTGAATTTCATCGCCAGGGCATCGAAGCGCATCAAGCGCCCGGACAGGGGTTCGCCGATGCCGATCAGCAATTTGATCGCCTCGGTGGCCTGGATCATCCCAACCACGCCGGGCAGCACGCCAATCACCCCGCCGGCGCTGCAATTGGGTGCCAGTTCCGTCGGTGGTGCGCTGGGGAACAGGCAGCGATAGCAGGGCCCGCCTTTGTAGTTAAGCACGCTGATCTGCCCGTCGAAACGGTAGATGGCGCCGTACACCAGGGGTTTGTCGAGTTGCACGCAGGCATCGTTGACCAGGTAGCGGGTGTCGAAATTATCTGTGCCATCGATCACCAGATCGTAGGCGCCCACCAGTTCCAGAGCGTTGTCGGCATTCAAGGCGGTGTTGTGGGCGTTGATCTGGATATGCGCATTGAGGTCGTGCAGGCGCTGCTTGGCGGAGTCGACCTTGGGCATGCCAAGGGTGCTGTTGCCGTGGACGATCTGGCGTTGCAGGTTGCTGCTTTCGACCACATCGAAGTCCACCAGGCCCAGGGTGCCAACGCCGGCCGCCGCCAGGTAGAGGCTGATGGGTGAACCCAGGCCGCCGGTGCCGATCACCAGGACCTTGGCTTTCTTGAGGTTCAACTGGCCCTCGCGACCAACGCCGGGCAGGGTGATGTGGCGTACGTAACGCTGTACTTCTTCATTACTCAACGTGTCGACATCCATGCCGCCCGAGGTGGCGAGCAGCACTTCAATCCTGGCCTTTTCCGGCAGCCGGTCATCGGCGCTGATCAGCTCTTCCTCGGCCGTAAACAGGAAGTGTTCCTTGAGCTGGTTGTTCTTTTCGTGAAACAGGTGCGGGCGCAACTGCGGATGGCTGCTGCAGAGGTTTTCAATGACTTCGCGCAATGTCGATCCGGTGCCCTCAAGGGTCGACTCTGGCAGCTTGGCCACGCGGACCAGAATGTCGGGGAAAGAGACAGCGTTCATGGACAACTCCGTGTGCAGGTCGTTGAAGGGTTGAAGGGCAAAATCTTCGCCGTCCCAGGCAAACAGTTTGGAACCCAGGGCCTGGCCCTGGCGTACGTCGACCACCAGGTAACTGACCGGGTAGATCGGTTCGCCCATGAACAGCGCCTTGTCCTGGTCTTCCTGGCTGAAATACGCGCCGACGTCCGGGTGGGAGTGGTAGATCACCACCACCGGGTTGTCGCTACGCAACGCCTTGTTCATCAACAGTGTGTCGGCCACCGAGAACGTGTAGCCGTTGGCGGCGCTGCGCGGGTACATCTCGGGGTTCTTGCGGTGCAACTCATTCTGGATATTGCTGCCCAGGTACACGCTGCCGTCGGCGAAGACGAAACCGCAGCATTCCTCGGGATAGCTGCGGCTGGCGTGGGCGTAGATCTGTTCCAGGGCGGTAGGGCGGAGGACGTCCATGTTTCTCTCGCATAGAGGTGGAAGGGTCAATTTTTCTTGGCCAGGAGTTTTTCGATGGGCAATTTGGTGATCGCAAAACCGGCCAGCAGGATGGCCGAATACAGCATCAGGTCGCGGGATATCGCCACGCCCTCGTACCAGGCGCCGATGATCACCGCGAACACCGGAAAGATGATGAACACGAACGACAGGATGATCGGGCTCAAACGCTTGAGCAGCATGAAATACACGATAAACCCGCCCACCGACGCCACCAGCCCGAGGTAGAACAGGGCGCTCCAGGACCGCAGGGTGATGTCTTCGAACGTGGGGGTTTCAAACCACAGCCCCGCCACGAACAGCATCAGCCCGGCAATGCCGATGGGCAGGGTGTTGTAGGTGATCACGCTGATGGCGCTGCCTTTCTGCTTGGTGATCACGTAGCACAAGGCGTGCATGATCGCGGCGGTCAGAATTGCCAGCACCCCGAAAAACTCGGCGTGGTCCAGGTGCAGGCCCTGGCTGCGGATGATCATGTAGAGGCTGCCGAAACCGATGCCGATGCCGACCACCTGGGAGAAGTAGATGCGTTCGCGCAGAAACAGCGCAGAGAAAATCAGGATAAACACCGGCATGCAGCTGAACAGCAGGGCGGTGAGGCCCGACGACACATGCATCTCGCCGTAGTTGAGCAAGTAATAAGGCACGCTGAAGTAGGACAGGGTTACGAATACGAAGAACCAGCGGCTCTCACGCGGAAACATGATCGGCTCGCGGCGCACCAGGGCGAAACACAGGAACAGCGGGAACGCGATGAGGAAGCGCAGGCCGGCGGACGTCAGCGGCGGCACGCTCTCCACGGCAATCTTGATGCCCAGCCAGGTGGTACCCCAGCTCAGGCACACGATCAGGAACATCACGCTGGTGACCAGGCCGGCCAACCACTGTTTTTGGCTTTTTGTTTTGGCGGTGTTTTCGAGAACGGCGGACATTGGCATCGTTTATTGCTTCCCTGAGCCGAAATTGAACTCTATATTGAGCTTGTAATGAGTTGTAAAATTCGGCGATTGAACCCGTAAAAGCACACTATTAGGGCGAAAGATGGCTGTCAAAACAAATATTGACATGGTGTCAATTATGCGTGAGGGGTTGTCCAACGGGCAGGGCGTGAAGTACAAGCGCCTGTCCGATGTCATGGAACGGGGCATCCTCGAAGGCTTGATTGAACCGGGAAGAAAACTGCCGCCCCATCGGGTGCTTTCCGACAATCTGGGCGTGACCATCGGCACCATCAGCCGGGCCTACGGCGAGTTGGAACGCTTGGGGTTGGTAGTGGCGCGGGTGGGTGACGGAACCTTCGTGCGCAAGCGTGGGATGGAGCGCCAGCGCGATGAAGGCTTTCGCAACTTCAGCGAGGAGCCGCGCCAGTACTTCGACATGAGCCGCAACATGCATATCCCGGGGCAGGAAACCGCCTTTCTGGCCCAGAGCTTCCAAACCCTGTCGACCAACGCCAAGTTCCTCCAGGACATCAGCGCCTACACCCCGGACGCCGGCCTGCCGCGTTATCGCGATGCCGGCGCGCAGTGGCTGGTGCAGCGTGATTTTCATCCGATCCCAGAGCAGGTCATTTGCGTGAATGGCGGCCAGCATGGCTTGCTCTGCTCGATGATGGCGTTGCTGCGGGCCGGCGATACGGTGGTCACCGAGCAGCTGACCTACCCTGGGCTGATCACTGCCGCGCGCATGCTCGGGATCCGGCTGATCGGCCTGGAGATGGACGAGGAAGGCGTACTGCCGAGTGCGCTGGATGAGGTCTGTCGCAATCACCGGGTGTCGGCGCTGTATTGCACGCCGACCATCCAGAACCCGACCACGGCGGTGTTATCGGTGGCGCGCCGCGAAGCGTTGGTGAAGGTGTGCCGGGAACACAATCTGTTGATTCTTGAAGACGAAGCCCACGGCGTATTGGTCGAAGACCGGCCTGCGCCCCTCAGCCATTTCGCCCCTGAACGTACGATTCTGATCAGCAGCCTGAGCAAGGCGGTGTCCGCCGGCTTGCGTGTGGGTTATGTGCATGCGCCGCCGGCGCTGGTCAGTCGCATCTCGGCGGCCTTGCGTTCCACCTGTTGGATGGCCACGCCGGTGACCCTGGAGTTGGCCACCCAGTGGATCGAAAACGGCACGGCGGAATACCTGCTGCGCCAGCAGATCAACGAGATAAGCCGGCGCAAGGCCCTGGTGCAGGACCTGCTGGCCGGCCTTGCATACCGCACTCACCTCAACAGCCCGCACTTCTGGATCGAAGTACCGGAGCCCTGGCGCGCGTCGGAAATCGAGGCGGAACTCAAGCAGAACAATTACCTGATCGCCACCGCCGAGGCGTTTGCCGTGGGGCAAACGGCGGTGCCGCAGTTTATCCGCGCGAGTATCTGCAATACCTCGGGGGATGATCAGTTACTGCGGGCGGGGTTCGATGCGCTGGCCACGGCGTTGGGGCAGGGCGGGGGCAGGTTTCACCTGTAGATTTGGAGTGTACGCCGACCCAAATGTGGGAGGGGGCTTGCCCCCTCCCACAGGTTATTTGAACCGCCGCTCCACACCCTTCTCCACCAGAATTTTCGCCGAGATCTCTTCCACCGAAAAATGCGTGGAATTAATGTGCGCAATATTCTCGCGACGGAACAGATTTTCCACCTCGCGCACTTCGAACTCGCACTGGGCATAGCTGGAATAGCGGCTGTTGGGCTTGCGCTCATTGCGGATGGCTGTCAGTCGGTCGGGGTCGATGGTCAGGCCGAACAGCTTGTGGGAATGCGCACGCAGGGCGGCGGGCAGC
This sequence comes from Pseudomonas sp. AC463, assembly GCF_979253585.1. Taxonomy (NCBI): domain Bacteria; kingdom Pseudomonadati; phylum Pseudomonadota; class Gammaproteobacteria; order Pseudomonadales; family Pseudomonadaceae; genus Pseudomonas; species Pseudomonas sp. AC463. The sequence continues at coordinate 204,082 of NZ_CEEDDZ010000002.1, forward strand.
GTCAGGTGCTCCATGTCGTCTTCGGTCAGCGGGTAGTTGGCCGCGCGGATGCCGAATTGCATGGCCATGTACAGGCAGGTAGGCGTTTTGCCGCAGCGCGACACGCCCACCAGGATCAGGTCGGCCTTGTCGTAGTAGTGCGTACGGGCGCCGTCGTCGTTGTCGAGGGCAAAATTCACTGCCTCGATACGCTCCATGTAGTTGGAGTTGTGCCCAATGGAATGGGACTTTCCTACCGAATAAGAGGAGTGTTCACTCAACTCCTGCTCCAGCGGCGCCAGGAAGGTCGAGAAAATGTCGATCATGAAACCATTCGACGTTGCGAGAATCTCACGAATGTCTTGATTGACGATGGTGTCGAAAATGATCGGCCGGAAACCGTCTTTGTCAGCCGCCAGATTGATTTGTTGTACCATGGCCCGCGCTTTATCCACGCTGTCGATATAAGGCCGCGTGAATTTGGCGAAGGTAATGTTTTCGAACTGCGCGAGCAGGCTTTGGCCCAATGTTTCGGCTGTAATGCCGGTGCCGTCGGAGATAAAGAAAGCAGATCGTTTCATTTGAGCCCTGGGCCTTAAGCTGATGGCGAATCTTGGATATGATAGGCGCGATTTTGCCGTCCCGCAGTGGGCCGCATTCTCACTTATTTTCCAGGTCCAGGCCACAAGCGCAGGCGTTAGCTCCTACTGAGCTGCCGGCGTCCTGAGCTTTTCCAACACAGTTAGTGGAGAGATCACCTTGGTAGAGTACGTAGTTTCCCTCGATAAGCTCGGCGTCCATGATGTAGAGCACGTGGGGGGCAAGAACGCATCCCTCGGCGAGATGATCAGTAATCTTGCAGGCGCTGGTGTGTCGGTGCCCGGTGGTTTCGCCACCACGGCCCAGGCTTACCGCGATTTCCTCGAGCTGAGCGGCCTCAACGCTCAGATCCACGCCGCGCTGGACGCCCTGGACGTCGATGACGTCAACGCCCTGGCCAAGACCGGCAGCCAGATCCGCCAGTGGATCATGGACGCCGAGTTCCCCGAGAAGCTCAACGAAGAAATCCGCACCGCCTTCGCCACACTGTCGGCCGGCAACCCGGACATGGCTGTTGCCGTGCGCTCCTCGGCCACCGCCGAAGACTTGCCCGACGCCTCCTTCGCCGGCCAGCAGGAAACCTTCCTTAACATTCGTGGCGTGGAAAACGTGATCCGCGCGGCCAAGGAAGTGTTCGCCTCCCTCTTCAACGACCGCGCGATTTCCTACCGTGTGCACCAGGGTTTCGACCACAAGCTCGTGGCCCTGTCTGCCGGCGTGCAGCGCATGGTGCGTTCGGAAACCGGCACCGCCGGCGTGATGTTCACCCTGGACACCGAATCCGGCTTCCGTGACGTGGTGTTTATCACCGGCGCCTACGGCCTGGGCGAAACCGTCGTACAAGGCGCGGTCAACCCGGACGAATTCTACGTCCACAAACACACCCTTGAAGCCGGCCGCCCGGCCATCCTGCGCCGCAACCTGGGCAGCAAGGCCATCAAGATGATCTACGGCGACGAGGCCAAGGCCGGTCGTTCGGTAAAAACCGTTGATGTCGACAAGGCCGAGCGCGCGCGCTTCTGCCTGACCGACGCTGAAGTCAGCGAACTGGCCAAACAAGCGATGATCATCGAAAAGCACTACAAGTGCCCGATGGACATCGAGTGGGCCAAGGACGGTGACGACGGCAAGCTCTACATCGTGCAGGCGCGCCCTGAGACGGTGAAAAGCCGCACCTCGGCCAACGTCATGGAACGCTACCTGCTGAAAGAAACCGGCACCGTGCTGGTGGAAGGCCGTGCCATCGGCCAGCGCATCGGCGCCGGCAAGGTGCGGATCATCAAGGACGTGTCCGAGATGGACAAGGTCCAGCCAGGCGACGTGCTGGTGTCCGACATGACCGACCCGGACTGGGAACCGGTGATGAAACGCGCCAGCGCCATCGTCACCAACCGTGGCGGGCGTACCTGCCACGCGGCGATCATCGCCCGTGAGCTGGGGATTCCTGCAGTCGTCGGTTGCGGCAACGCCACCCAACTGTTGAAAGACGGCCAGGGTGTAACCGTTTCCTGCGCCGAAGGCGACACCGGTTTCATCTTCGAAGGCGAACTGGGCTTCGACATCAAGCAAAACTCCATCGACGCGATGCCGGACCTGCCGTTCAAGATCATGATGAACGTTGGTAACCCGGACCGCGCCTTCGATTTCGCGCAGTTGCCGAACGCCGGTGTGGGCCTGGCCCGCCTGGAGTTCATCATCAACCGCATGATCGGCGTGCACCCCAAGGCCCTGTTGAACTACGACGGCCTGCCGCTGGAGATCAAGGAAAGCGTCGACAAGCGCATCGCCGGTTACAACGACCCGGTGGGCTTCTACGTCGAGAAGCTGGTGGAAGGCATCAGCACCCTGGCGGCGGCGTTCTACCCGAAAAAGGTCATCGTGCGACTGTCGGACTTCAAGTCCAACGAATACGCCAACCTGATCGGCGGCAAGCTCTACGAGCCGGAAGAAGAAAACCCGATGCTGGGCTTCCGTGGCGCCTCGCGTTACATCAGCGAAGCGTTCCGTGACTGCTTCGAACTCGAATGCCGCGCGCTGAAACGTGTGCGCAACGAGATGGGCCTGACCAACGTCGAAATCATGGTGCCGTTCGTACGCACCCTGGGTGAGGCGAGCCAGGTAGTGGACCTGCTGGCTGAAAACGGCCTGTCCCGTGGCGAAAACGGCCTGCGCGTGATCATGATGTGCGAACTGCCGTCCAACGCCATCCTGGCCGAGGAGTTCCTGGAGTTCTTCGACGGCTTCTCCATCGGTTCCAACGACCTGACCCAGCTCACCCTGGGCCTGGACCGTGACTCGGGGATCATTGCGCACCTGTTCGACGAGCGTAACCCGGCGGTCAAGAAGCTGCTGGCCAACGCTATCCAGGCCTGTAACAAGGCTGGCAAGTACATCGGCATCTGCGGCCAAGGCCCTTCCGATCACCCTGACCTGGCCAAATGGCTGATGGAGCAGGGCATCGAAAGCGTCTCGCTGAACCCCGACTCCGTGCTGGAAACCTGGTTCTTCCTCGCGGAAGGCCAAGCGTCCGTTTAAGGTCGATACGTCAAAAGTGCCGGTCACCCGTTGTGGGTGACCGGCATTCTTATCTGTACAGGGCGGAATCTTTGCGGACGTCGCCCTTTTTTGTGCAAGAGCATTATGCAAAGCAGCAGCAATCTATTTCCCGTCGCCCTGATCAGCGCTGAACGTCGTGGCGACCTGAGTGAAGACGTATACCGCCTCAAACCCGGTAACAGCCCCGACGGCACCGTCGAGTTGGCAGTCACTCGTTTGGGCCTGGCCGATGTCCCGGAAAACCGGGGCATCCCGATCATTTTGTTACATGGCAGTTTTTCCAATCGGCGCTTCTGGTATTCACCCAAGGGCATCGGCCTGGGCGCGTATCTGGCGCGCCAGGGGTTCGATGTATGGATCCCGGAAATGCGCGGCCATGGCCTGTCCAAGCGCAACCAGGGCTACGCGAAGAATCGCGTGGCCGACTACGCGCGTTACGATTTGCCGGCCATTGGTGCGTTTGTACGTGAGCAGAGTAAGCAGATCCCGCACTGGCTCGGCCATTCCCTGGGCGGTATCGCCCTGGCAGCGGCACTTGGCGGCCAGCACCTTGGCGCGCCGGCGGCTGCCTCGGTGGCCCTGTTTGGCTCCCAGGTCAGCCGTACCCATTGGCCGTTGAAAATTCCACCGGTGGAGTGGACCGGGCGTTTGCTGCTTAAACGCTTCGGCGAGGTGTCCGGCTCACGGCTCAAGCGTGGCCCCGAGGATGAGCCGGCGGGCGTGATGATCGAAGCCATGCGCTGGAACGGCCTGTTCGGGCGCTTTGGCGAGGGCAAGCAGGACTGGTGGAAGGGGCTGGCCGAGGTCGATGTGCCCCTGTTGGCGGTCAGCGCCGCAGGTGATCAGCAAGACCCCGACTGGGCCTGCCGCAAGCTCTTCGAGCAGGTTGGCTCCGACCACCGCCAATACCTGTGCCTGGGACGCCAGCAAGGTTTTACCGGCGATTTCGGCCATGTGGAAATGCTCGTCAGCAAAGCCGCGCAGGTTGAAGTGTGGCCGCTGGTTGCACAATGGCTGAAGGATCCGCTGACACCTCTGTTCGGCGCGCCTTCCGAGGCGTTGGCCACGGTGTGAAAGGGCGCTCTGCCAAGGGCGTTTCGCTCGTGTCTGGTTGCGGCTAACATATGACGCGTTAAACGCTTCTGGTCATATTCAGTCGCGCAGTGGCTATTGCGTTGCGACGATCCGGATGGGATGTTGCGCACCTGCATTGCCGACGCTTCTTTCGAAAGACGCTTCTTTGACGGAAAGGAATTTTTCAATGAACCACTACGTGACCCCTGACCTGTGCGACGCCTACCCGGACCTGGTGCAAGTGCTTGAGCCGATGTTCAGCAACTTCGGCGGCCGAGATTCCTTTGGTGGCGAGATTGTCACCATCAAATGCTTCGAGGATAACTCCCTGGTCAAGGAGCAGGCTGACCAGCCGGGCGCTGGCAAGGTGCTGGTGGTTGACGGTGGTGGTTCACTGCGCCGCGCGCTACTGGGCGACATGATCGCCGAGAAAGCCGCGAAAAATGGTTGGGAAGGGCTGGTGATCTACGGCTGCATCCGTGATGTGGATGTGATCGCCCAGACCGATCTGGGCGTGCAGGCCCTGGCCAGCCACCCGATGAAGACCGACAAGCGCGGCATCGGCGACCTCAACGTGGTGGTGACCTTTGCTGGCGTGACGTTCCGTCCGGGTGAATACGTGTATGCCGACAATAACGGTGTAATCGTATCGCCCAGCCCGCTGAAAATGCCTGAATAAACCGCAATAACCGACAGGGGTGAGGATGTTCGAGGAAGAAAACGCGCAATGGGGGCTGGTGCATGCCCTGGTGCTGGACGGTAAAGGCGGTGCGCGTTCGATTGCCCGGACTGAGCTCGACGACTTGCAACTGCAGCCTCACGAAAGCCTGTGGCTGCACTGGGATCGTAGCCATCCGCAAACCCAGACCTGGCTGCGCAAATCCAGCGGCCTGAGCGAATTCGCCTGTGACCTGCTGCTGGAGGAAAACACCCGCCCGCGCCTGTTGCCGCTGCCGGACGCCGAACTGCTGCTGTTCCTGCGTGGGGTCAACCTCAACCCGGGGGCCGAGCCGGAAGACATGGTTTCGGTGCGTATTTTTGCCGCCGCCAGCCGCGTGATTTCCCTGCGCTTGCGCCCGCTGCGCGCCACCGACGAGTTGCTGGTGCAACTGGCCGATGGCAAAGGGCCGAAAACCGCGTCGGAACTCATCCTTTATATGGCGCAGTACCTGACCAATAAAGTGCAGGATCTGGTCACTGACTTGTCGGAAGTCGTCGACGCAGAGGAAGAAAAGCTCGATACCGACGAACGGTATACGCCGGAGCATGGCAGCATTTTGCAGATCCGTCGGCGAGCGGCGGGGCTCAAGCGATTCCTCGCCCCGCAGCGGGATATTTTCGCCCAGCTGACCCGGATAAAACTGCCGTGGTTCTGCGATGACGATGCCGACTACTGGAACGAATTGAACAACAGCCTGACTCGCTACCTGGAAGAGCTCGAATTGACCCGGGAGCGCGTGGGGCTTGTGCTTGAGGCCGAAGACCGGCGCTTGAGCGTGCGCATGAACCGCACCATGTACCGCTTCGGCATCATCACCGGGATCTTTCTCCCGATGAGTTTCCTGACCGGCTTGCTGGGCATCAACGTAGGGGGCATACCCTTCTCCGCCAGCCCCTACGGATTCGTGATTGCGTGCCTGTTGATGGTGTCGGTGGCATTCGGACAATGGTGGCTATTTCGACGATTACGCTGGGTTTGAGCTGAATATGAGCTGAATGCAAGCACGGGGTATGTGACCCCGGGAATTTAACCCTCGTCTTTTAAAACACTTGCGAGAGGTCTATATGCACGATCCGTTCGAACAGTCTTTGCGTGACATGCTCAATGCTTCGCCGTCCAACCGTGACGACGATGCCTGCCTGGGCCGCGTGTTGAAAACCGCCAACCGTCAGGTGGGGGCGGGTGACCTGTTCGGTCTGCTCGGCCGCTGGCTGCCGGCGTTGATGATGGCCCTGAACAACGGTTCGGCCCACGTATCGCCTGTTTCCCGTCGTAAACCTCTTGCTCGCACTGCTGATAAGGCTGATTGAATATGGAACTTGATCTCTGGACCCAGAGCCTGGTCACCGCGATGACCGCATTGTGGACCAAGGTGGCGAATTTCATTCCCAACCTGTTTGGTGCCCTGGTACTGGTACTGCTGGGCTTTGTCGTGGCCAAACTGCTCGACACCCTGCTGTCCAAATTGCTCGCAAAGCTGGGTCTTGATCGCTTGATGGCAGGCACCGGCCTGACCAAGCTTTTGGGGCGTGCCGGGCTGCAAGTGCCGATCTCCACATTGATCGGCAAGATCGTTTATTGGTTTGTTTTGCTGATTTTTCTGGTTTCTGCGGCTCAATCCCTTGGACTTGAGCGAGTTTCAGCTACGCTCGACATGCTGGCGCTGTATTTGCCGAAGGTTTTCGGTGGCGCGCTGGTACTGCTGGTAGGTGTTTTGCTCGCGCAACTGGCCAATGGCCTGGTGCGCGGCGCGGCCGAAGGCGTGGGGCTGGACTATGCTGCCGGCCTGGGGCGAATCGCTCAGGGCCTGGTGATCATCATCAGTATTTCAGTCGCAATCAGCCAGTTGGAGGTCAAGACTGACCTGCTCAACCATGTGATTGTGATTGTTTTGATTACCGTTGGTCTGGCCGTTGCGCTGGCCATGGGGTTGGGAAGCCGGGAAATTGCCGGGCAGATTCTTGCGGGAATCTATGTGCGTGAGCTGTATCAGGTAGGGCAACAGGTGCGTGTGGGCGAGGTCGAAGGGCAAATCGAAGAGATCGGCACAGTCAAGACGACGGTGCTGACCGATGACGGCGACCTGGTGTCGTTGTCCAATCGGATCCTCCTCGAGCAGCAGGTCAGTAGCCGCTAACCCGGTAAACCCTGCTAATGTACGCCGCCGCAAACCCGGCTGACCGGGCTGTAGCGGACATTGACCTGACTGTCGGCACGACTTGTTTTGAATAAAGCCCAAACGCTGTCCACGCGCTATGACCCCCGTGAGCTCTCTGATGAGGAGTTGGTCGCGCGCGCGCACACGGAGCTGTTTCACGTAACTCGCGCTTACGAAGAATTGATGCGCAGATATCAACGCACTTTGTTCAACGTTTGTTCAAGGTATTTAGGGAACGATAGAGATGCGGATGATGTCTGTCAGGAAGTGATGCTCAAGGTGCTGTACGGCTTGAAGAACTTCGAGGGCAAATCGAAGTTCAAAACCTGGCTATACAGCATCACGTACAACGAGTGCATCACGCAGTATCGGAAGGAACGGCGAAAGCGTCGCTTGATGGACGCATTGAGTCTTGACCCCCTTGAGGAGGCGTCTGAAGAAAAGACGCCGGCACCCGAGGAGAAGGGCGGACTCGATCGCTGGCTGGTGTATGTGAACCCGATTGACCGGGAAATTCTGGTGCTACGATTTGTCGCAGAGCTGGAATTTCAGGAAATCGCTGACATCATGCACATGGGTTTGAGTGCTACAAAAATGCGTTACAAACGTGCTCTAGATAAATTACGTGAGAAATTTGCGGGCGAGACTGAAACTTAGTGCGTGGCAAATATCTCTTACGTGTAGGCAAGTTCTGTTAGACTTGCCACCGAGTTGTCCCCCGGTTTGTGGGACTGCTTTACAATCACCAGATGGGGATTTAACGGATGAAACTGAAAAACACCTTGGGCTTGGCCATTGGTTCTCTTATTGCCGCTACTTCTTTCGGCGTTCTGGCACAAGGCCAAGGCGCAGTTGAAGGCGAGCTGTTCTACAAGAAGCAGTACAACGATAGCGTCAAGCACATCGAAGACGGCTTCAATCCAGGCGCTCGCATTGGTTACTTCCTGACCGACGACCTGTCCTTGAACCTGTCGTACGACAAGACTAACCACACCCGTTCGAACGACGGCACTGGCAACCAGAAGATCAAAGGCGATACCGGCAGCCTGACTGCTCAGTACCACTTCGGTCAGGCTGGCGTTGATAGCCTGCGTCCATACGTTGAAGGCGGTTTCGGCCACCAGAGCCGTACCAACGTTCAGGCTGACGGCCACAGTGGTCGCGATCAGTCGACCCTGGCTATCGCTGGCGCTGGCGTGAAGTACTACTTCACCAACAACCTGTACGCTCGTGCTGGTGTTGAAGCTGACTACGCAATCGACAACGGCAAGTGGGACTACTCCGCACTGGTCGGCCTGGGTGTGAACTTCGGCGGTAACGCTGGCGCAGCAGCTCCAGCTCCTACCCCAGCACCAGCTCCAGAGCCAACTCCAGAGCCAGAAGCTCCAGTTGCTCAGGTTGTTCGTGTTGAGCTGGACGTTAAGTTCGACTTCGACAAGTCCGTTGTTAAGCCTAACAGCTACGGCGACGTTAAAAACCTGGCCGACTTCATGGCTCAGTACCCAGCTACCAACGTAGAAGTTGCTGGCCACACTGACTCCGTAGGTCCAGACGCTTACAACCAGAAGCTGTCCCAGCGTCGTGCTGACGCTGTTAAGCAAGTCCTGGTTAAAGACGGCGTGGCTCCTAGCCGTGTAACTGCTGTAGGTTACGGCGAATCCCGCCCAGTTGCTGACAACGCAACTGAAGCTGGTCGTGCTGTTAACCGTCGCGTAGAAGCGTCGGTTGAAGCTCAAGCTCAGTAATTACTGAGTGGTAGAAAAAAGCCCGGCTTAGGCCGGGCTTTTTTTCGCCTGCGATTTGCCTCAGGCGCTGGCTACCGAGGCGATACAAGCAGCTTGGGCTGCGCAGGCAACACGGCCGATCACCAGGATTGCCGGGCTCTTCAGCGCGAATGCCTGGGCATCCTCATACATGCGCGACAGCTCGCTGCGACATTCGCGCTGCTGGGGCAACGAGGCATTTTCGATCATCGCCACCGGCATGTCCGCCGCCATCCCGCCTTCCAGCAATTGCTGGCGAATTTCCTCCAGCTTTGCCACGCCCATGTACACCACGAGCGTGGTTCCGCCTTCGGCCAATGCACGCCAGTTCAGGCGGCTGTCGTCCTGAGTGTGGGCCGTGACCAGGGTTACGCCACGGCTGACTCCGCGCAAGGTCAGCGGAATATCGCAATTCGTCGCCCCGGCCAGCCCTGCTGTAATGCCGTTGACCAACTCTACCTCGACTCCTCGTTCGCGCAGCCACATGGCCTCTTCACCCGCGCGTCCGAAAATGCACGGATCTCCGCCCTTTAGCCGCACCACACACTTGCCCTGGCGTGCGTAGCGCAGCATCAGGCGGTGAATAAACGCCTGAGGGGTGGATCGGCAGCCGCCGCGTTTACCCACGGTGACCACCCGCGCCTTGGCACAATGTTGCAGCACCGCTGGGTTGACCAAATCATCGATCAGCACCACATCGGCTTCGTTCATGGCTCGCACTGCCTTGAGGGTCAACAACTCCGGGTCGCCGGGGCCTGCGCCCACCAGCCAGACTTTTGCATTCATGGGTTTACCCTCGTGTAGAGATTGGTTCAGCTGTGAAAAAGTGAATAAAGCAGCACCAGATTGATCAGCATCGAAAGCAGCGCCAAGGTGCGCCAGACCTTCAAGGGCTCGCGCTCCAGCAACGGTCTGGGTCGAATGCTCAGCTCTTGTCGGTCGGCCTGTTCCAATACCCGCAACCATTCCTCGGCGGTTTCGTAGCGCTGTGCCGGGTTGGCGGCCACTGCCCGTTCCAGGCTCAGTGGTAGCCAATCCGGCAGGTCGGGGCGATAGCGGCTGGCGCTGATGGGCTGGGTGAATCTGGGGCGTTGGAACGCTTCGATTTCACCGTAGGGGTAATGCCCGGTCAGCAGGTAATACAAGGTGACGCCGACGCTGTATAAATCCTGCTGGCTCGTAGGAGGCTCACCATTAAAGCCTTCGGGGGCGATAAAGCTCGGCGTGCCGGGCAGTACGTGAGCGCGGTCTTGCGACAGGCCTGGGCAGTACGCCAGGCCGAAATCCAGTACGCGCAGTTCCGAGTCGTCCCCCAGCAGCAGGTTTTCCGGCTTGATGTCGCGGTGCAGGATCTGTCGTCGATGCAGCATGCCCACGGCCCGCAGCAGGCGCTCGGCCACGGACTGCCATTGTGCCAGCGGTAACGGACCTTGTTGCGCGAACAGTTCGGCCAGGGTTTTACCCGGGTATTCGCGCATCACGTAGTACAAATGCTGACGGCCGCTGGCGGCATGCACTTCAGGAAAGGCGCGCCCGGCCACTCGCCGCAAAAACCACTCCTCGGACAACAACGCCTGGCCGGCGTCGCTGTCATCGTCGTGGCTGAGGGGCAGGGTTTTCAGCAGCCAGGGTTGGTCTTGGGCATCCCGCACCCGGTACAACAATGATTGCCGGCTCTGCGCCAATACGCTTTCTACCTGCCAGCCCTCAAAGTGTTGCCCTGCCTTCAACGGCGGCGGCAACGGCCATTGCTGCAACTGCACCAAGGCATCGCCGAGGGTGGCCGCGCCGAGCCTGTCGACGCGCACCAACAGGGCGCTGGCATTGTCCTGGCTGCCCGCCAGGTGAGCGGCGCTCACCAGGGTGTTGACCGCCCGCTCCAGGTCCAATTGCTCACGCAGGATGGCGCTGATGCTGTGATCGCCCAGGGTCGCCCACACCCCATCGCTGAGTAGCAGGAAGCACTCGCCTTCGCGCAGTTGGCCATCAAGGAAGTCCAGCACCAGGTGTTGGTCCAGCCCCAGCGCGCGCTTGAGCACATGCTGCATACCGGGCTGTTCCCATACGTGATCCTCGCTGATGCGTTGCAACTCACCGTCGAGCCAGCGATAAGCCCGGCAATCGCCGACATGGGCCAGGGTGAAGCGTTGACCGCGAAACACCAGGGCGCTGAGGGTGGTGAGCAATGGCTGGCCGCCACCGTTGGCCTGCAGCCAGCGATTTTGCGCCAGCAGCAAGCGCTCCAGCGCCTGCGCCACGCCCCAGGTTTGCGGTGTGGCGTAGTAGTCCAACGCCAGGGCCTGCAAGGTCGAGCGAGCGGCCAGGCCGCCGTCGGCGCACTGGCTCACACCGTCGGCCATGGCGCACAGGTAGCCTTTGCTTGCCGCCAGCTCCGCCACCGGGGTGACCACCCGCAGCGCGTCCTGGTTTTCGGCCCGGGGGCCGATGGCGCTGGCCTGGGCGACGCTCAGTTGCAGGCTCATCAGACGCGTGCGGCCGTTACGGCGGCGGAACCCCAAGTGGTTCTCCAGCGACGCTTGACGCCATGCAGCCCGAACCAGGCCAGCACACCCAAACTTGCGAACAGCCAGAGGGCCAGTTGATAGCTGCCGGTGCTTTGTTTGATGGCGCCCATGCCCGCCGCCAGGGCGAAACCGCCGATGCCGCCGGCCATACCGATCAGCCCGGTCATCACCCCGATTTCACGCCGGAAACGCTGGGGCACCAGTTGGAACACGGCGCCATTGCCAGCGCCGAGACCGAGCATGGTGCAGACGAACAGTGCCAGTGCCGCGTAGGAACTTGGCAGGTTGAAACCGACCGCCGCGATGCAGATCGCCGCCACGCTGTACATGCCCAACAGGGTACGGATCCCGCCGAAGCGGTCGGCCAGGGCGCCGCCCAGTGGGCGCATCAGGCTGCCGCCGAACACGCAGGCGGCGGTGTAGTAGCCGGCGGTGACCGGGCTCAGGCCGTACTGGTCGTTGAAATAGCCGGGCAGGGCGCTGGCCAGGCCGATAAAACCACCGAAGGTCACGCTGTAGAAAAACATGAACCACCAGCTGTCGCGGTCGCCCAGGGCCTTGAAATAGTCGGCCATGGATTTGGCTTTCGGGCGTTCCGGGGCGTTGCGGGCCAGCCAGGCGAACACGATCAGGGTGAGGATCAGCGGGATCAGCGCAAAGCCAAACACATTGCTCCAGCCAAACGCCGCAGCCAACACCGGTGCGAGCAGCGCAGCAAACACAGTGCCCGAGTTACCGGCACCGGCGATGCCCATGGCCTTGCCCTGGTGTTCCGCCGGGTACCACTGGGATGCCAGCGGCAGCGCCACTGCAAAGGACGCGCCGGCCATGCCCAGGAACACGCCCAGCAACAGCGCCTGTTCATAGCTGTGGATGCCCAGCTTCCAGGCACCGAACAGCGCCACGATCACAATCACCTGGCCGATCAGCCCGGCGGTCTTGGGCGACAGCTTGTCGGCCAGCATGCCCATCAGAAAGCGCAATATCGCCCCGGCGAGGATCGGCGTCGCAACCATCAGGCCGCGTTGTTGAGTGGTCAAGTGCAAGTCGGCGGCAATTTGTATCGCCAGCGGGCCCAGCAGGTACCAGACCATAAAGCTCAGGTCGAAATACAGGAACGCGGCAAACAGGGTCGGGGTGTGCCCGGATTTCCAGAAGCTTGATTTCATCACGCACCTCAACGGTTGGGAGTCTTGTAAGAAGGCCTGGTGATGGAGTTGCCGGTTGAGGCCACCCCACCGGCCCCGTGTTAAGGGGCCAAAACGAAAAAACGCCGCCACCGGGTTCGCGAGGGCAAACCGGGTGTGCGACGTCTTTGTCGTGGAGGGGCAACCGCCGTTGGTTACCTGTAATGATTCTTTAGCAAGAGCTGAGCCACATCAGCCGAGCAGTTCACTCATGGCGATAATCTGCTCCGCGACCTGGATCAGTTTCTGCTGGCGGCTCATGGCCTGGCGGCGCATCAGGGTGTAGGCCTCTTCCTCATTGCAGGCCTTCATTTTCATCAGCATGCCCTTGGCCAGCTCGATGCGCTTGCGCTCGGCCAACTGCTGGTCGCGGGCCTGGAGCTGGGCGCGCAGGGCCTGGTCGCTTTCGAAGCGCGCCATGGCCACGTCGAGAATCGGTTGCAGGCGCTGGGCCTGGATGCCTTCGACAATGTAGGCGCTGACTCCGGATTTAATGGCCTGGCGCATCACGTCCGGGTCATGCTCGTCGGTAAACATCACGATCGGCCGCGGCTGGTCGCGACTGACCAGCACCACTTGCTCCATCACATCACGGCCCGGTGACTCGGTATCGATCAGGATGACGTCCGGGCGCACCGTTTCGACGCGCGCGGGCAGGTCGATGGTCAGGCCCGACTCATCGATCACCTCAAAACCGGCCTCGATCAGCGCGGCCCTGAGCCGGCCGACTTTGCGCGGCGTGTCGTTGATCAACAGGATTCGCAGCATGGTGGGCTCCTGTCAGCGCAAGGCTTGGCGGTGGGCTGCGTCGGCCATGGCATGCAGGCGGAAGCTGCGCGCATAGCCGGCGGGGTCCGAGCCATCCCAGACCTTGCCGTCGATCAATTGGCTGCTGCGCATGTCGTGCCCACTGGCCGTGATCCCCACGGCTTCGGCAGCCTGGCGGTAGAGCCGCAGCTGTTGCACTTGGCGGGCAACGCTCAGGTAGTCGGGGTCTTCGCGCAGCAGGCCCCAGCGCCGGAACTGGGTCATGAACCACATGCCGTCCGACAGGTACGGCAGGTTCACTTCGCCAGCGCCAAAGAAGCGCAGGGCGTGAGGATCCTGCCACCTGTTGCCGAGGCCATCGGCATAGGCGCCGAGCAAGCGCGGCTCGATGCAGTCGAGCGGGGCATCAAGGTAATCGCGCCCGCTGAGCAATTGCGCGGTGGAGCGACGGTTCTCGATGCTCTGTTCGATAAAACGACTGGCCTCCAGCACCGCCATCACCAGCACGCGGGCGGTGTTGGGGTACTGATCGACAAAGGCCTGGGTGCAGCCGAGGACTTTTTCCGGATGATCCGGCCAGATCGCCTGGGTGGTCGCCAGCGTAAAACCCTGGTGTTGCTGGACAGCGCTGGCACACCAAGGCTCGCCGACGCAAAAGCCGTCGATACGCCCGGCTTGCAGGTGCGCGACCATTTGCGGCGGCGGGACCACTACGCTGTTCACATCCTGTAAAGGGTGAATGCCTTGGCTCGCCAGCCAGTAATACAGCCACATGGCGTGGGTGCCTGTGGGAAAGGTCTGAGCGAAGGTCAGTTTTGTTCGGCTTTGGTGCACGTGGCGGTCGAGTGCCTCAGGAGTGGTCACGCCTTGCTCCTGCAAGCCACGGGACAGGTTGATGCTCTGGCCGTTCTGGTTCAGACCCATCAGCACTGCCATGTCGGTGGGGGCCACGCCGCCGATGCCCAAGTGCACGGCATAGATCAGCCCGTACAGGCTGTGGGCGGCGTCCAGTTCACCGCTGACCAGTTTGTCGCGCAGGTTGGCCCATGAGGATTGGCGCTTGAGGTTCAGGGTCAGCCCATAGGGTTGCGCGAAGCCCTGGGTGGCGGCCACCACCAGCGAGGCGCAATCACTCAGGGCCATGAACCCGAGGTCGAGGCTGCTTTTTTCCGGGGCATCACTGCCGTTGACCCAGGCCAACGCGTCGTTTCTCGGGCTGTTGCCAACCGAATCGTTCATCAAGACCTACCTTTTCTTTCAAAAAAAAGCGTCGTTCCCTGCACCTGGCGATGTAAGCCATTGCAGGTAACGACGCCTTTGTCCGTAAGCTCGCTCCGCCGTTGGCGCGCGCTCTGATACAGAGTCCATAGCAAGGCACATGCCACGGGGCGACAGGCGCGGCTGGCCGTCAACTTTCCATCAAGATTGAAACTGGACTGCCTTTCAGTATGGCCGCTTCTTTATGCCAGGCTGCCCAGGGAGCCCCACGGTGTACGCTGAATTCTCCGCAACCATGCCCCGCCGCTGGCTTTGTCGCTGGCTGCTGTTTGCCGCGTTGATGTTGGGCACTTCGCTTGCCTGTGGCGAAACTTACCAGGCACAGGACGAAAGCCTGCATACCGTGTTTACCGCATTGTCTTTGCCGTTGGGCGTGCCCATCGTCGTGAGCCGTGCGGTGGCGCGCAAGCGCATCAGCGGGCTGCTTGACCTCGATGCGCCGCAACAGACCCTGGAGGCACTCGCGCTGCAACAGGATTTGATCTGGTACAGCGACGGGCAAGTGCTTTATGTCTATGACGCTGGCGAAGCCAAGAACTCGGCGGTCGCGTTGCGGCATATTTCCATCGACAGGCTACGTGCCCTCATGCGCCGCTCGGGCCTCGATGAGTCGCGCTATCCCTTGCGCGTAAGTGGAGGGCGGACGTTTTACGTGTCCGGCCCGCCGAATTATGTCGATCAGGTTCTGCGCCTGGCCCAACTGATGGACCGGCAACGGGCGGACCTGCGCGTAGGTACCCAGGCCTTTGCAGTGGTTCAGGTACTCAATACCCAGGTGGAAGATCGCCATTACGGCGCCAGCGACAGCCCGGTCACAGTGCCGGGCATGGCATCGATGATCGAAACGTTGCTGGCCAGTGAGCGCAAGGGATTGCTGGCCGACAAGACAATCGGAGTGATCGCCTTTCCGGACGCCAATAGCCTGCTGATCAAGGGCAAGCCGGCGCAGGTGAGCTTGATCCAGAAACTGGTGGCCGAACTGGATGTACCCAAGCGATCGATCGAAGTGTCGTTGTGGCTGGTGGACGTGGATCGTGACGAGCTCAAGAAGCTCGGGCTCGGTGGAGGGGACGACGGCGAAGCCTCGACCACTCGAATCATGGACCCCCTGGACGATAACCGTTTGATGGCGCAGATCACGGTGCTGGAACGCCGGCGGCGCGCAAGGGTGGTGACGTTGCCGGTGATTCTCACCCAGGAGAATGTGCCGGCGGTGTTCCAGGACAACCACACCTTCTACTTGCCTGCCCCCGGTAGCGATGAGGCCGACTGGAAGCCCGTGCGTTATGGCACGCAGGTCAGCGTATTGCCGCGTTTTACCGAGGCTAACCAGATTGCGTTGCACCTTGATGTCGAGGATGGTCGCCAGATGACCGAGGCGGCGCGACGCGACGTGCCTTCAGCGGTGGGGTGGGTGGGCATTGATAGCGTGGTTCGTGTGCCGCAAGGCAAACGTTTGTGGTTGGGAGCGTTTCGACGAGACTCGACAGAGCAGGTGCGCAGCACGGTGGCCGGGCGTTCGGCGCCGGTGCGCCTGTTTGTCATTCAGGCGCGGGCCGTGGGTGACGAGTTCAAGACTCCGGCAGGGGGCGTCGGGCCTCCGCCATTGACTGCGGCGCAATACGAGCGTGTGCAGCGTGCGTTTGTACAACCGGGCCGCGAAGTTTCTCCGTGAAGAAGGCGTTACCCCATGCATCTGGAAATCTTGCTACAGGAACAATTGGTCAGCCGCAGGCGCCTCGCAGCTTTTGCGCCAGGCAAGGTATTGCCATTGGCGCCTGAGGCTATTCACTGCGTGGAAGTACGCGTCAATGGCCTGCTGTTTGCCTTGGGGGAGTTGGTGCAGTTGGAGGATCGTTTGGGCGTTGAGCTGCATGAGATTTATGAGGGGGGCGCAGGGTAGGGAAGCGTCCTACGTTTTGGTTCTTGATATCTCTGGATATATAGGTTTTTTCCTAGCGTGAGGAGTAGGGCAGGTTTTTATAGTTGTGACATGGGCGGATACGCCGTTACTGGAAATAGGGGCTTCAATGTCAGTTGTCGGATACCGAGGTATGTATGGTCGTCGCGAAGAGTGAAATGACGACACATGCGCTGGTTTTTGCGCGTTGGACCCTGCATGGCGACGGGCGCCTGACCGGGGAGGGGTCAGATGTTCAGTTACCGCCCAAGGAATGGCATGTATTGCGATTGCTGCTGGCTTCCGGTGGTGGGTTGATGACCAAGGATCGCCTGCTGGAGTTGGCCTGGCCGCAGGGGGAAGTCTCTGAGGAGTCGCTGACACGTTGCATTTACTCGCTGCGCAAATACCTGGGCGTGGACAAGGTGTTTATCAAGACGATCTACGGTCGAGGTTATCGTTTTACCTGCGCGGTGCAGACCGATCGGGAAGCGTCGGCGGGGGGACGGGGGCAGAGAGGGCATGTGTGTTCGGTCTGCGGCCAGGTCAGCCATGAGCGGTTGAAACATGGCTAGGTTCTGGAGCAAAGGGCTGTTGGTCGGCATCTTGATGGGCAGCAACCAGGTGCTGGCCAATTGCTGGGCCGAGACTGCCAGTCGCTACGACATCGAGCCGGAACTGTTGCAAGCTATCGCCGTGGTGGAGTCGGGTTCCCGTGCCGGGGCGGTCAACGCAACCAACAGCAACGGCACCCGAGACATCGGCCTGATGCAGATAAACAGCATTCATTTGCCGCGCCTGCTCAAGCAGGGGATTACCGAGGAGCGTCTGTTGACCGAGCCTTGCCTGTCGGTGGAGGTGGGCGCTTCGATTCTCGCGGAGTTCATCCAGCGTTTTGGCTATAACTGGACGGCGGTGGGTTCCTACAACGTGGGAGTGGGCGGCGGGCCGCAGCTCGAGGCGTTGCGCCTGCGTTATGCAGAAAAAATCTGGACGCAGTACGAGGCCCTGGTCATGCAGCGGCATTGACGTTTGCACGGCACGCCTCGCGCGCGCGCCGTGACCCCGGCTATAATCGGCGCCACCTTTCGCCGCCATCCGAGTCTAGCCCGCCCATGTATACCC
This sequence comes from Pseudomonas sp. AC463, assembly GCF_979253585.1. Lineage (NCBI taxonomy): Bacteria > Pseudomonadati > Pseudomonadota > Gammaproteobacteria > Pseudomonadales > Pseudomonadaceae > Pseudomonas > Pseudomonas sp. AC463. The sequence goes on from NZ_CEEDDZ010000002.1 coordinate 221,716, forward strand.
TGGCCCGCCAGCTGTTGTTCAAACTCTCCCCGGAAACCTCCCACGATCTGTCCCTGGACCTGATCGGTGCCGGTGGCCGCCTGGGGCTCAATGGTCTGGTGTGCAAGGCGCCGGCGAAAATGCCGGTGTCGGTGATGGGACTGGACTTCCCCAACCCGGTCGGGCTGGCGGCTGGCCTGGACAAGAACGGCGCGGCCATCGATGGCTTTGCACAGCTGGGTTTCGGTTTTGTCGAAATCGGCACCGTGACCCCACGGCCGCAGCCGGGCAACCCCAAGCCGCGTATCTTCCGCCTGCCGGAAGCCGAGGCGATCATCAATCGCATGGGCTTCAACAACCTGGGCGTTGATCATTTACTGTCGCGGGTTCAGGCGGCGAAGTACAAGGGCATCCTGGGGATCAATATCGGCAAGAACTTCGATACCCCGGTGGAGCGCGCCGTCGACGACTACCTGATCTGCCTGGACAAGGTCTACGCCCACGCCAGCTACGTCACCGTCAACGTCAGCTCGCCGAACACGCCAGGCCTGCGCAGCCTGCAGTTTGGCGACTCCCTCAAGCAATTGCTCGAAGCCTTGCGCCAGCGCCAGGAAGACCTCGCCGTGCGCCATGGCAAGCGCGTGCCGTTGGCCATCAAGATTGCCCCGGACATGAGCGACGAAGAAACCGTGCTGGTCGCCCAGGCCCTGGTGGACTCGGGCATGGATGCAGTCATCGCCACCAACACCACCCTCAGCCGTGTCGGCGTTGAAGGCCTGGCCCATGGCGATGAAGCCGGTGGCCTGTCCGGTGCCCCGGTGCGCGACCAGAGCACGCATATCGTCAAGGTGCTGGCCGCTGAGTTGGGCGGGCGTTTGCCGATCATCGCGGTGGGCGGCATTACCGAAGGCAAGCATGCGGCTGAAAAGATCGCTGCGGGTGCGAGCCTGGTGCAGTTGTATTCGGGCTTTATCTACAAGGGCCCTGAATTGATTCGCCAGTCGGTGGATGCAATTGCGGCACTGCCGAAGAAGTCTTGATCTGCAGGCAATAAAAAGGGCTCCTTGAAGGAGCCCCTGGGCCGAAGCCCGCCGCCTGGATAGGGCGTGCGTGGTTAAGTCGTTACATATTCATGGTGGTGTCGGAATTAAATGCCCTTGATTAGCCGACGGCGTGAAGTTCGTTGAGTCTGTGGATTCCCGCAGTGCCAGTCATACCGTCCCAGTTGTCGCCGCGTCCTTCTCGCCAGCCGTTGATCCAGGCTTGGCGTACCGACGGTAGAGTAAATGGGCAAAGCTCACGGGATTTGCCATGAACGCCATATTGATATCCGCGTAAAAATGCTCTTTCCAACGGATCACGCTTAAGTCTTCTCATAGGGTGTTTCCCTCACTTGTTGACTGTCTTGATATCCTTCGGCCTCGTCTGGGGCCGGGCAGAGTTTTTCTGCCGTTGGTGGGCTCGCTGCCGGCGTGGCGAGCCTATGTGTCGGCGTCGTTACGGCGCCAACCTGTGTTGAGTTCTAACCAATAGGTCACATGGATTCAATGATCGTTTTGTCATAAGCACGTAACGATAACGATGCTATAGCCATAAGCTGGGATGGCTTTTCGCCCCTTTTATTGGGCAAAGCCAGCTATGATGCACCCTGCAAAGAGGACAGGTTTAATCCTTTAGTGAGAATGCCCGCCTGTTGCAGTCGGTTATTATTCGACGAAGGGTCGGAATATTTCTTTTTGTTGCTTCAAAAATTCACTCTGCCCCGTCAATAAAGGCTCAAGGGCCCGGCAGACGGGGTGGAACGGCACATTCGTGCCACGCGAGCACTCTTCAAGAAAAGTGCTTGATTGAAAACCGAACCGGCGATGCGTCGCCCGTTCATTTATTGCTGAAAAGCCTGGAATGCCCCATGTCGGACCGTTTTGAACTCTTCCTCACCTGCCCCAAGGGCCTCGAAGGCCTGCTGATCGAGGAAGCCGTCGGGCTTGGCCTTGAGGAAGCCCGCGAGCACACCTCGGCCGTGCGCGGCATGGCCGACATGGAAACCGCCTACCGCCTGTGCCTCTGGTCGCGTCTGGCCAACCGAGTGCTGCTGGTGCTCAAGCGCTTCCCGATGAAGGACGCCGAAGACCTCTACCACGGCGTGCTGGATATCGAGTGGGCCGACCACATGGTTCCGGACGGCACCCTCGCTGTGGAATTCAGCGGCCACGGTTCGGGCATCGACAACACTCACTTCGGCGCGCTGAAGGTCAAGGATGCGATTGTCGACAAGCTGCGCACCCCGACCGGCGAACGCCCGTCCATCGACAAGATCAACCCCGACCTGCGCATTCACCTGCGCCTGGACCGTGGCGAAGCGATTCTGTCCCTTGACCTCTCCGGTCACAGCCTGCACCAGCGCGGTTACCGCCTGCAGCAGGGCGCTGCGCCATTGAAGGAAAACCTGGCGGCGGCGATCCTGATCCGCGCCGGCTGGCCGCGCATTGCTGCCGAAGGCGGCGCGCTGACTGACCCGATGTGCGGCGTGGGCACCTTCCTGGTCGAAGGCGCAATGATCGCCGCCGACATGGCACCGAACCTGAACCGCGAACTCTGGGGTTTCACCACCTGGCTCGGTCACGTCCCGGCGCTGTGGAAGAAGTTGCACACCGAAGCGTCGGAACGTGCCGCCATCGGCATGAACAAACCGCCGTTGTGGGTGCGTGGCTACGAAGCTGACCCGCGTCTGATCCAGCCCGCGCGCAACAACATCGAACGCGCAGGCCTGAGCCACTGGATCAAGGTGTACCAGGGCGAAGTCGGCACCTTCGAGCCGCGCCCGGACCAGAACCAGAAAGGCCTGGTGATCTGCAACCCACCCTACGGCGAGCGCCTGGGTGACGAAGCCAGCCTGTTGTACCTCTACCAGAACCTCGGCGAGCGCCTGCGTCAGGCGTGCATGGGCTGGGAAGCGGCGGTGTTCACCGGCGCCCCGGACCTGGGCAAGCGCATGGGCATCCGCAGCCACAAGCAGTATTCGTTCTGGAACGGCGCGTTGCCGTGCAAATTGCTGCTGATCAAGGTCAATCCGGATCAGTTCGTCACCGGCGAGCGCCGCACCCCGGAGCAGCGCCAGGCCGAGCGTGAGCAAGCCGCTTATGACCAGGCCCCGGTCGAGCCGCAAGAGCGCCAGTACAACAAGAACGGTAACCCGATCAAGCCGGCCCCGGCGCCAGTGGTCGAGCAGGCACGCCTGAGCGAAGGCGGGCAGATGTTCGCCAACCGCCTGCAAAAGAACCTCAAGCTGCTGGGCAAGTGGGCCAAGCGTGAAGGCGTGGATTGCTACCGCGTGTACGACGCCGATATGCCGGAATACTCGATGGCCATCGACCTCTACCACGACTGGGTCCACGTGCAGGAATACGCCGCACCCAAGTCCATCGACCCGGAAAAAGCCTCGGCGCGCATGTTCGATGCGCTGGCGGCGATTCCCCAGGCGCTGAACATCGACAAGAGCCGCGTGGTGGTCAAGCGTCGCGAGCGTCAGAGCGGCACCAAGCAGTACGAGCGCCAGAGCGCCCAGGGCAAGTTCACCGAGGTCAGCGAAGGCGGCGTGAAGCTGCTGGTCAACCTCACCGACTACCTGGACACCGGGCTGTTCCTCGATCACCGCCCGATGCGCCTGCGCATCCAGAAGGAAGCCGCCGGCAAGCGTTTCCTCAACCTGTATTGCTACACCGCCACCGCGAGTGTGCACGCAGCCAAGGGCGGCGCGCGCAGCACCACCAGCGTCGACCTGTCCAAGACCTACCTGGACTGGGCCCGCCGCAACTTCTCCCTCAACGGTTTCTCCGACAAGAACCGCCTGGAGCAGGGTGATGTGATGGCGTGGCTGGAGGCCAGCCGCGATGAGTTCGACATGATCTTCATCGACCCGCCGACCTTCTCCAACTCCAAGCGCATGGAAGGCATCTTCGACGTGCAGCGTGACCACGTGCAGTTGCTCGACTTGGCCATGGCCCGCCTGGCACCGGGCGGTGTGCTGTATTTCTCGAACAACTTCCGCAAGTTTGCGCTGGAGGACAACCTCAGCGAACGCTACGCCGTCGAGGAAATCAGCGACAAGACCATCGACCCGGATTTCGCGCGTAACGCGAAGATCCACCGGGCGTGGAAAATCACCGCGCGCTGATCGCCGTAAACAGAAGCCGCAAGCCTGGATTATTCCGGCCTTGCGGCTTTTTTACGCTGGTCAAATAGTGGGACGGTAGCTATAACTAAGGCCTAGCCAAAGTGACACCCCCCGCACGCTGGCGTTGTGAGTGTTGCCTATGCCGTTGCAAGCCGTCCGCCCGAAAATCCTAGGCTTCATCAGTGAGCAGGCGTCGGCTTGGCTGGTGGCATTGGTGGTGTTTCTGGCCGGGTGCGCCCTGACTCTCATCGTCGCCTGGGCGGCCTCCGATCTTTATCAGCAGCAGGTGCGCCAACGCTTTCAGTTGCTGGTCAACGAGCGTTACACCCGCTTGCAGGAGCGCTTCGAAGATCAGGAACAGCGCCTGAACAGCCTGCGGCGTTTCTTCGCCAATTCCGATGAGGTGTCCCGCGAGGAATTCGACGGTTTCGCCCAGCCGTTGTTGCTGCGTGCCCGTGCCTACTCATGGGCGCCCCGAGTGTTTCGCGAGCAGCGCAGTCAATTTGAACAGGACGTATCGCGCCAGCGCGGTACGCCTTTTGTCATTCGTGAATTGAATTCAGCCGGTGAGTTGGCCCCTGCGCCCGAGCGCGAGGAGTACGTGCCGGTCCTCTACAGCCAGACCCAAAGCCTGCTGGGCGCGCCGCTGGGTTTTGACCTGCTGGCCCAGCCGCTGCGGCGCTCGGCCCTGGAGCGTGCGCAAAAGAGCGGCAAGCTGGCGGTGTCGCAACCGATGCAACTGGTCGGCGTAGAACCTGCGTACGCCACCGGCGTATTGCTGGTGGCGCCGGTGAGCAGCTTGCCCACCTCCGGGCAATCGCAGAATGAGCCCTACGGCTATGTGATGGCGGTGATCAGCATGCGCCAGCTGGTGGCTGATGGCTTGCCCAAGCCGGACCGCGACAACCTGGTGATGCAGATTGTCGACACCTCCGACCTGCAAAAACGCGTGCTCTTCGAATCCGCCAATACCGTGGGCGACAGTGACCTCAGCGGCGCGCGGCGCCTCACCCTCGGTGACCATGTGTACGCCCTGAGCCTGCGCCCCAGCCAGGTGTTCGACCAGGCCAACCATTCTTCGCTGGCCACGGTCCTGACCATGGGCGGCTTGCTCAGCCTGTTGCTCAGCGCCTTGCTCTATGTGCTGGTGAGCCAGCGCCAGCGCGCGTTGAAACTGGTGGAGCAGCGCACCCTGCAGCTGCGCCAGCGCGAGCAGGAGCTGCGCGGCGCCCACGGCCAGTTGCGCAGTGTGCTGAACGCCGCCACCCAGGTCGCGATCATTGCCACCGACCTGCGCGGCGTCATCAACACCTTCAATGCCGGTGCAGAGCGGATGCTCGGCTTCAAGGCCGAGCAGGTGGTGGGCAAGTTGACCCTCGAAAGCCTGCATCAGCCCTCGGAGCTGGAGGCGCGTTCCGCCAGCCTGAGTGTGGCCTTGGGCAAACGCATCCCGGCGAGCCAGGCGATGCTGGTAGAGAGCCCAGACAACCTGCACGAAGCCCGTGAGTGGAGCCTGATCCGCCAGGATCGCAGCCAGTTGACCGTGAACATGCTGGCCACCGTGTTGCTCGACGACCATGGTTTGTGGATCGGCCACCTGGCCATTTACCTGGACATTACCGAGCAGAAACGCGCCTACGAGGCCCTGGCGGCCCGCGACCGCCTGCTCAAGAAACTCAGCGCCCATGTGCCCGGCGGGATCTTCCAGTTCACCCTGGAGCCCCAGGACAACTGGCGCTTTATCTACGCCAGCGACGGCATGCGCGACATCTATGAAATCGAAACCGGCGTGTTGCAACAGGATGCAGCCAAGGTTTTCGAGCGTATTCACCCACTGGACGCGGAGCGGGTACGCGCGTCGATTCGCTTGTCGGCGTTGCAGTTGAGCCATTGGCGCGAAGAGTATCGGGTGCTGTTGCCGCAACGCGGCCTGCGCTGGATTCGCGGCGAGGCCACCCCGGAAGAGTTACCGGGCGGCGGTACGTTGTGGCATGGCTATGTGTCGGATATTTCCGATCTCAAGCGTGTGGAAGAAGAGCTGCGTGCGCTGTCCATCACCGACTCCCTGACCGGGATCCACAACCGCCGCTATTTCCAGGATCGCCTCAAGGCCGAGATGGTGCGGCTCAACCGTACCTCGGGGGCGCTATCGGTGATCATGCTCGATATCGATCACTTCAAGCGAATCAACGACCAGCATGGGCATGCGGTCGGCGACGGAGTGCTGCAGGAGTTGTGCAAGCGCATCAGCCTGCGCCTGCGCCGCACCGATGTGTTCTGCCGCCTGGGGGGCGAAGAGTTTATGGTGCTGTGCCCCAACACCGACGGCGAACACGCCTATAGCCTGGCGATGGAGTTGTGGCAGTCGCTGCGCAACGCGCCGATGGAGCCGGTGGGCATCGTCACCGCCAGTTTTGGCGTGGCCAGCTGGCGGGTTGACGAAGGCATCGATGGGTTGCTGCTGCGCGCCGACTCGGCGGTGTATGTGGCCAAGCAGGCGGGCAGGGATCGGGTGGAATCAGAACGCTTGCGGGCTTAACTGTGGGAGGGGGCAAGCCCCCTCCCACATTGGTATTAGAGCACCGGTGCTGCAGCAGCTACTTTCGGCTGGCGATACAGGTCCAGCAGCACCTGGTCCAGCACCGACGAGGCACCCCATGGCTTCGGATCATTGAGGATCGCCACCACCGCCCAGGTGTTGCCATTATTGTCACGGCTGAAGCCGGCAATCGCCCGCACGGTGTTCAAGGTGCCGGTCTTCACGTGGGCTTCACCGCGCATGGCGGTGGTCTTCAGGCGTTTGCGCATGGTGCCGTCGGTGCCGGCAATCGGCATCGAGCTGATGTATTCGGCGGCGTACGGGCTCTTCCACGCAGCTTGCAGCATGGCCGCCATTTCGCGGGCGCTGACTCGTTCGGCGCGGGACAGGCCGGAGCCGTTTTCCATCACCAGGTGCGGCGCGGTGATGCCTTTTTTCGCCAGCCACTGGCGCACCACGCGTTGCGCGGCCTTGGCATCGTCGCCGTCGGCATCGTTGCGGAACTGCGCGCCCAGGCTCAGGAACAGCTGCTGGGCCATGGTGTTGTTACTGTATTTGTTGATGTCGCGGATGATTTCCGCCAGGTCCGGCGAAAACGCACGGGCCAGTACCTTGGCGTCCTTGGGCACCGGCGCCTGGATATCACGGCCCTGGATGCTGCCGCCCAACTCCTGCCAGATCGCCCGAACGGCGCCGGCGGTGTAGGTCGCGTGGTCCAGCAGCGACAGATAGGTCTGCGAGCTGCAGCCCTCGGCCAACTGGCCGCTGACGGTGACTGTCACGCTGCCATCGGCGGCGGTGACCGGGTTGTAGCGCACGTCGCCGGTGCATTGCTTGGCGGCTGACACCTTGACCTGGTTGTCGATGCGGATACTGGCGATTGGCGGCTCGACCGACACGATCACCCGGCCTGAGTCGTTACGGGTGACGAAACGCAAGGCCTTGAGGTTAACCAACAGGGCGTCGGGCTTGACCAGGAACGGTTTGTTCTCGTCATTGCCGTCGTCATTGAACTCGGGCAACTGCGGCTGGTTGAAGAAACTGCGGTCCAGCACCAGGTCGCCGGTCACTTGCTGCACGCCGTTGGCGCGCAGGTCGCGCATCAGCAGCCAGAGTTTTTCCATGTTCAGCTTGGGGTCGCCGCCGCCCTTGAGGTAAAGGTTGCCGTGCAACACGCCACCGCTGAGGGTGCCGTCGGTGTAGAACTCGGTTTTCCACTGGTGGTTGGGGCCGAGCATTTCCAGGGCCGCATAGGTGGTGACCAGCTTCATGGTCGAAGCCGGGTTTACCGAGACATCAGCGTTGAAAACGGTGGGGGTACCGGGGCCGTTCAGGGGGATCATCACCAGGGACAGCGCGGTGTTTTGCAGCTTGGCTTTGGCAAGTGCCTGCGCAACGTTGGGCGGCAGGGTGTTATTGACTGGGGCAGCGGAGGTGGAAAAGGCCAGTGGCAGAAGAAAACCGGCAAGGACTACAGAGCGCAAAGATTTGATCATAAGAAGTAAGACCCTACTGCTGAGAAGGGTGAAAAAGGCGAGGGGTATGTAGGAAAATCCCTCATTGGTCATGAAAGTGTCGGCATTATGCCCCAAGGTGGGGCCACTTGTAGCTGAACGATAGCCGGAAATCGGCGTTTTTTTGCAGGCCAAGTGCCGCCTGTCCCAGAGAGTCGGGCAATTGCCGCCTTAAACTGCTAAAGTGCCGCCCGTTATTACTTATGAGGATTGTTCCAATGGCGACTAACCGTTCCCAGCGTCTGCGCAAAAAACTGTGCGTTGATGAATTTCAAGAGCTGGGTTTCGAACTGAACCTGGACTTCAACGAAGGCCTGAGTGAAGAAGCTATCGACGCTTTCCTCGAAGCATTCATCAAAGAAGCCATGGAAGCCAACGGCCTGGGCTATGTTGGCGGCGATGACTTCGGTCTGGTTTGCCTGCAGAAGCGTGGCTCGGTTTCCGAAGAGCAGCGCGCTGCTGTTGAAGCCTGGCTGAAAACCCGTTCCGAGCTGACCAAGGCTGAAGTAAGCCCGTTGCTGGACGTGTGGTATCCGGAAAAGCCGATCAACGCGGCTAAGTGATACTGAAAAAAACGGCGACCTGAGGGTCGCCGTTTTTTTATGCCTTGCGCCAGTTCAGAATCAGCAGCGTCAACACCCCCGCCACAATCCCCCAGAACGCCGACCCGATGGAAAACAGGGTCAAGCCAGACGCAGTGACCATAAAGGTGATCAGCGCCGCTTCGCGTTCCTTCGGCTCATTCATGGCGATGCTCAAGCCATTGATGATCGAGCCAAACAACGCCAACGCCGCAATCGACAGCACCAGTTCCTTGGGCAACGCTGCGAACAGGGCCGCCAAGGTGGCGCCGAACACCCCGGCAATCCCGTAGAACACCCCGCACCACACCGCTGCGGTGTAGCGTTTGTTGCGGTCTTCATGGGCGTGGGGCCCGGTGCAGATGGCCGCGCTGATCGCCGCCAGGTTGATGCCGTGGGAGCCAAAGGGCGCCAGCACCAGCGAGGCCAGGCCGGTGCTGGTGATCAGCGGCGAGGCCGGCACGGTATAGCCGTCGGCGCGCAATACGGCAACGCCGGGCATGTTCTGCGAGGTCATCGCCACCACAAATAGCGGGATGCCAATGCTGATGGTCGCCGCCAGGGAGAAGTGCGGCGTGGTCCACACCGGCGTGGCCACTTCCAGGTGAAAACCACTGAAATCCAGCAAGCCCATCAGCCCAGACAGCGCGGTGCCGATCAGCAGCGCAGCCAGCACTGCATAACGCGGCGACAGGCGCTTGATGATCAGGTAGGTGAAAAACATTCCCAGCACCAGGCCGGTACGGTGCTGCGCGGCGACGAATATTTCGCTGCCGATCTTGAACAGAATCCCCGCCAGCAACGCCGCCGCCAGTGACGCCGGGATGCGCTTGACCAGTTTTTCGAAGCTGCCGGTCAGCCCGCAGAGCGTCACCAGTACGGCGCAGGTGATGTAGGCGCCGATCGCTTCGCCATAGCTGACGCCGCCCAGGCTGGTGATCAGCAGCGCCGCGCCGGGGGTAGACCAGGCGATGGTGATCGGCGTGCGATAGCGCAGCGACAGGCCGATGCTGCATACCGCCATGCCGATGGAGATCGCCCAGATCCACGAAGAAATCTGCGCCGTGGTCAAGCCGGCGGCCTGGCCGGCCTGGAACATCAGCACCAGGGAGCTGGTGTAGCCGGTCATCATGGCGATAAAACCGGCGACGACGGCTGAGGGCGAAGTGTCGGCCAGCGGGCGCAGGCGCCCTTGGGTGGCGTCGGTCATGAAAAGGTGTTCCTTTAACCAGAGAAGTAGCGGATTCAAGCCTAAACTCAAACCTAACCACTCATTGCAATACAGCCGAGGCCGCAAACAGCCGTACAGTGTGTTGGCGCATTCGGTTGTGTACAATGTGCCCTGTTTTTAGGCGATACTTGCCAGCGACACGCGCTTGCCGTATTACCGTTAATTCGCCGCCGTTCTCCCGACCCGAGTGCCCATGAACGAACAGTTGCAACCTCTCAAGAAACAACCGCGAGCCGGCAAGGCCGGTCGCAGCGGAACCCAGGACGATATCGTCTACGCGCATATCTTCGAGGCCATCCTTGAACAACGCCTGGCGCCCGGAACCAAATTGAGTGAAGAGGCACTGGGCGAAATCTTCGGCGTGAGCCGCACCATCATTCGCCGCGCGTTGTCGCGCCTCGCCCATGAAGGCGTGGTGTTGCTGCGGCCCAATCGCGGTGCGGTAGTCGCCAGCCCGAGTGTCGAGGAGGCGCGTCAGGTCTTCATGGCGCGGCGCCTGGTGGAGCGGGCAATCACCGAATTGGCCGTGCAGCACGCCACCGCCGACCAGTTGGCCGAGCTGCGCCAGATGGTCAACGACGAGCGCGACAGCTTCTCCCGTGGTGATCGCGGTGCGGGCATCCGCCTCTCCGGCGAATTCCATTTGAAGCTCGCCGAAGCGGCCAGGAACGCGCCGCTGATCAGCTTCCAGCGCAGCCTGGTGTCCCAGACCTCGTTGATCATCGCCCAGTACGAAAGCGGCAACCGCTCGCACTGTTCCTACGATGAGCACACCCAGCTGATCGACGCGATCGAAGCGCGGGACGCGGTGCTGGCGGTGGATCTGATGATGCATCACATGGATCACATCGACAGCAAGCTCAACCTCGATGAGGAAGGTGCGTCGGATGATTTGCATGCGGTGTTTTCGCATTTGTTGCAGACCAAGAAGCCGGGTCGTTCGTCCATAAAGTTGTAATTTCCCTGATTCACCTGGGACAAAAATGTGGGAGGGGCGGTGCGACGATTCGACTTGCCCCCGATGGCGGTGGATCAGTCAGCTTATGTATAGCTGACCCACTGCAATCGGGGGCAAGCCCCCTCCCACATTTGTTTGCAGTGTCTTTTAGATCAGCGTTGGTGCACCAGCTGCCCAGCCGCATACGTCTGCAACACCGTCCGGTCATCCCCAAGCGTCATCAACACAAACAACGTCTCGGCAATGTTATTCGCTTGTTTCAAGCGATAGCTCAGCAGCGGCGTAGCGTTGTAATCCAGCACCAAAAAGTCCGCATCTGTGCCCGGTTGCAACGTACCGATCTTGTCTTCCAGCCGCAGCGCCCGCGCACCGCCCAACGTGGCCAAATACAGTGACTTGAACGGGCTCAACCGCGCGCCCTGCAACTGCATGACCTTGTAGGCTTCGTTCAGCGTCTGCAGCAGCGAGAAGCTGGTGCCGCCGCCCACGTCGGTGCCCAGGCCCACATTCAATTTATGCTTCTCAGCCATCGGCAAGTTGAACAAGCCGCTGCCGAGGAAGAAGTTCGAAGTCGGGCAGAACGCCACGGCCGAACCGGTTTGCGCCAGGCGCGCGCATTCGTCGTCGCACAGGTGCACGCCGTGGGCAAACACCGAGCGCTCGCCGAGCAATTTGTAGTGGTCGTACACATCCAGGTAGCCTTTGCGCTCCGGGAACAGCTCCTTGACCCACTCGACTTCCTGCTTGTTCTCACTGATATGGGTCTGCATGTACAGATCCGGGTATTCACCCAGCAGTTGCCCGGCCAATGCCAGTTGCTCCGGCGTGCAGGTGGGGGCGAAGCGCGGCGTAACCGCATAGTGCAGGCGGCCCTTGCCGTGCCAGCGCTCGATCAGCGCCTTGCTTTCCTGGTAACCGGTTTCGGCGGTGTCGGTGAGGTAGTCCGGCGCGTTGCGGTCCATCATCACCTTGCCGGCGATCATGCGCAGGTCGAGTTTCTCGGCCGCTTCGAAGAACGAGTTCACCGACTGCGGGTGTACGCTGCCGAACACCAGCGCGGTGGTGGTGCCGTTGCGCAGCAGTTCCTTGATGAAGATATCCGCGACTTCCTCGGCATGGGCCTTGTCGGCGAACTGGCTTTCACACGGGAAGGTGTAGGTGTTGAGCCAGTCCAGCAACTGCTCGCCATAGGCGCCGACCATACCGGTTTGCGGCAGGTGGATATGGGTGTCGATCAGGCCCGGGGTGATCAGCGCGTCCTGGTAATGGGTCACTTCGATATCGGCCGGCAGGGTCGGCAGCAGGTCGCCGGCATGGCCGACGGCACTGATCTGGCCGTTATCGATCACCAGCAGGCCGTCTTCGAAGTACTCATAAGAGGCTTCGATTCCCACCTCAGCAGGGTCGGCGAGGCTGTGCAGGATGGCGGCACGGTAGGCTTTGCGAGTCAAAGGCATGGTGTTCTCGATTTAGATAGCTTGGCTGCGGCGCGAAGCCACAAGCAGTTTGGCAATCGGTTCGGCGCTGGCGGTGTGCTGGCCGAAATTCGCGTTATAGGTGGCAATGATTTCGCCGGCGATAGAGATGGCGATCTCCACCGGCAGTTTGCCCTTCACCTCGGTGAGGCCCATGGGGCAGCGCATGCGTTGTAATTGCACGGTGTCGAAGCCGCGCTCGCGCAGGCGGTGTTCGAACTTCACGCGTTTGGTCTTCGAGCCGATCAGGCCGAAGTAGGCAAAGTCATTGCGCTTGAGCAGGGCGGCGGTGAGTTCCAGGTCCAGCGCGTGATTGTGGGTCATGACGATGCAGTAACTGCCCACCGGCAGGTCGGCAATTTCATCCACCGGCTCTTCGCTGACGATTTTACGCACGCCCTGGGGAATGTGGTCCGGGAATTCCTGATCGCGCGAATCAATCCAGCGCACCCGGCACGGCAGGCTCGCCAGCAACGGCACCAGCGCACGGCCGACATGGCCGGCGCCAAACACCGCGATCTGCGCCTGCACCTGGCCCATGGGCTCGAACAGCAGCACGGTCACGCCACCGCAGCACTGGCCCAGGCTCGCGCCGAGGCTGAAGCGCTCCAGATGGGTGTTCTGCTGGCCGCGTGCGAGCATGTCGCGGGCGAGCTGCATGGCCTTGAATTCCAGGTGCCCGCCGCCGATGGTGTCGAAGGTCTGCGCGGCGCTGATGACCATCTTGGAGCCGGCATTACGGGGTGTGGAGCCGAGTTCTTCGATGATGGTTACCAGTACGCAGGGTTCGCCCTGGTTTTGCAGGTCGGCGAGGGCGCTGATCCAGTTGTTCATAGTCACCTCTTGTGGTGTCTGTGAGGCCGCTATCGGGGGCAAGCCCCCTCCCACATTTGGAATGAGTTCCCATGTGGGAGGGGGCTTGCCCCCGATGGCAGCGCCTCGGTCCTAAAGCGAAGCCAACTCGGTTTCGGTATCCACAGCCACAGCGGCGGTCAACTTGCGCATCTGCTCACACCCCCACAACACCCGCTCCGGCGTCGCCGGCGCATCAATATTCGGCTGATGGCGATAATCACCGAGGCTCGCCACCGCATCCTTGATCGCACACCACGACGCAATCCCGAGCATGAACGGCGGCTCACCCACGGCCTTGGAATGGAACACCGTGTCTTCCGGGTTCTTGCGGTTTTCCACCAGCTTCACGCGCAAATCCAGCGGCATGTCGGCCACGGCAGGGATCTTGTAGCTGGCCGGGCCGTTGGTCATCAGCTTGCCCTTGTTGTTCCACACCAGCTCTTCCATGGTCAGCCAGCCCATGCCCTGGATGAAACCGCCTTCGACCTGGCCGATGTCGATGGCCGGGTTCAGCGAGGCGCCCACGTCGTGGAGGATGTCGGTGCGCAGCATCTTGTATTCGCCGGTGAGGGTGTCGACGATCACTTCGCAGCAGGCCGCGCCGAAGGCGAAGTAATAGAACGGCCGCCCGCGCGACTGGCTGCGGTCGTAGAAGATTTTCGGGGTTTTATAGAAGCCCGTACTCGACAGCGACACCTGGGCGAAATACGCCTGCTGGATCAACGCCTCAAACGTCAGGATCTGGTCACGCACGCGCACATGGCCGTTGTGGAACTCCACGTCGGCTTCGCTCACGTCGTACTTGCGCGCGGCGAACTCCACCAGGCGTTGCTTGATGGTTTCGGCGGCGTTCTGCGCGGCCTTGCCGTTCAGGTCGGCACCGCTGGAGGCAGCGGTCGGCGAGGTGTTGGGCACCTTATCGGTGTTGGTCGCAGTGATCTGCACGCGGTCGATTTCCACCTGGAACACCTCGGCTACCACCTGCGCGACCTTGGTGTTCAAACCCTGGCCCATCTCGGTGCCGCCGTGGTTCAGATGGATGCTGCCGTCGGTGTAGATATGGATCAGTGCGCCCGCCTGGTTGAGGAAGCTTGCGGTGAACGAAATGCCGAATTTCACCGGCGTCAGCGCCAGGCCTTTTTTCAGGATCGGGCTGTGGGCGTTGTACAGGCGAATCGCTTCGCGGCGCTCGGCGTATTGGCTGCTGGCTTCCAGCTCGGCGGTCATCTCTTCGAGCATGTTGTGCTCGACGGTCTGGTAGTAGTGGGTGACGTTGCGCTCGGTCTTGCCGTAGTAGTTGGCCTTGCGCACGGCCAGCGGGTCCAGCGCCAGGTGGCGGGCGATGGCGTCCATCACTTCCTCGATGGCGACCATGCCTTGCGGACCGCCGAAGCCGCGGTAAGCGGTATTGGACGCGGTGTTGGTCTTGCAGCGATGGCCATTAACCGTGGCGTCGCCCAGGTAATACGAGTTGTCGGCGTGGAACATCGCGCGGTCGACAATCGAGTTCGACAGGTCCGGCGAGCAACCGCAGTTACCGGCCAGCTCCAGGTTGATCCCATGCAGGCGGCCGTTGTCGTCGAAGCCCACGTCGTATTCGATATAGAAGGGGTGGCGCTTGCCGGTCATCAGCATGTCTTCGACGCGCGGCAGGCGCATCTTGGTCGGTTGCCCGGTCAGGCGCGCGACCACCGCACACAGGCACGCGGGGCTGGCGGCCTGGGTTTCCTTGCCGCCGAAACCACCGCCCATGCGGCGCATGTCGACGACGATTTTGTTCATCGACACGTCGAGTACTTCGGCCACCAGTTTCTGCACTTCGGTGGGGTTTTGCGTAGAGCAGTAGACGATCATGCCGCCGTCTTCAGTGGGCATTACCGACGAGATTTGTGTTTCCAGGTAGAAGTGTTCCTGGCCGCCGATATGCAAGGTGCCCTGAATGCGGTTTTTCGCGGTCGCCAGTGCGCCGGCCGAATCACCGCGCTGGTGGGTGTGGCTGTCGAGTACGAAATGCTTGTTGCGGAACGCCTCGACCACATCCAGCACCGGTTCCAGGTCTTCGTATTCGATCACGGCGGCCATGGCGGCCTTGCGCGCGGTTTCGAGGTCGCGGGCGGCCACGGCCAGCACCACCTGGCCAACGAACTGTACGGTGTCGATGGCCAGCAACGGGTCGCCGGGCATCAGTGGGCCAATGTCTTTCAGACCCGGTACGTCTTCGTGGGTGATGGCGATGCGCACGCCTTCGAAGGCGTAGCAGGGCGCGGTGTCGATGCTGAGGATTTTCGCGTGGGCGCGGTCGGACATGCGCGCATACAGGTGCAACTGGTTGGGGAATTCCAGGCGGTCATCGATGTACTGCGCTTCACCGGACACGTGCTTGGCGGCGCTGTCATGCTTGACGCTGCGGCCGACTCCGGAGGTCAGGTCCTGGGCGAACAATTCGGCGAGTTCGGCCTGGGTTTTAACGACGGCGTGATGGTTAGACATAAGCGGTCACCCGAGTCTCGATGTGCGGCGTTTGCAGCTCGATGAAGTATTTGCGCAGCAGGTTCTGGGCGCTGAGCAGGCGGTATTCCTTGCTGGCGCGGAAGTCCGACAGCGGGGTGAAATCTTCGGCCAGGGCAGCGCAGGCTTTTTCTACAGTGGCGGCGTTCCAGGTGGCGCCGACCAGCACAGCCTCGCAACTTTTGGCGCGCTTGGGCGTGGCGGCCATGCCGCCAAAGGCGACGCGGGCTCCGTTGATCACACCGTTTTCGATTTTCAGGTTGAAGGCGGCGCAGACCGCAGAAATATCGTCGTCCAGGCGCTTGGATACCTTGTAGGCGCGGAACAGCGCGTGGCCCTTGGGCACGATGATTTTCTCGATGAATTCACTGTCCTGGCGGGCGGTGACGCGGTAGTCGATGAAGTAGTCTTCCAGCGCCAGGGTGCGGCGGGTATTGCCCTTGCACAGCACGATCTGCGCGCCGAGGGCGATCAGCAGCGGCGGCGAGTCACCGATCGGCGAGGCGTTGCCGATATTGCCGCCCAACGTGCCCTGGTTGCGAATCTGCAGCGAGGCGAAGCGGTGCAGCAGCTCGCCGAAGTCCGGGTATTCGTGGTGCAGCGCGGTGTAGCAGTCGGAGAGGGCGGTGGCGGCGCCGATTTCCAGGCGGTCGTCGAAGTCTTCGATGCGCTTCATTTCTTCAATATTGCCCACGTAGATCATCACCGGCAGCGTGCGGTGGAACTGTGTGACTTCCAGCGCCAGGTCGGTGCCGCCGGCCAGCAGGCGCGCTTGCGGGTAGGCGTCGTAGAGGTCGGCCAGGTCGGCGACGGTGAGCGGCACCAGGCAGCGTTTGTCGCCGCTGTTGAGTTCACCGGTTTGTGTCGGCGCGATGGCTTTGAGGCGAGCGATGGTTTCGGCCTGGCGGCTGTCGAACTGATCCACCGGTTTGTTGCAGCAGGCCTGTTCGGCAGCGGCCAGGATCGGGCGATAACCGGTGCAGCGGCACAGGTTGCCGGCCAGCGCTTCGTGGGCCTTTTGGCTGTCGGGGGCGTCGCTGTTCTTTTGCAGGGCGAACAACGACATCACAAAACCCGGGGTGCAAAAGCCGCATTGCGAACCGTGGCACTCGACCATGGCCTGTTGCACGCTGTGCAGTTGGCCCTGGTGCTTGAGGTCTTCGACGCTGATCAATTGCTTGCCGTGCAGGGACGACACAAAGGTCAGGCACGAATTGAGGCTGCGATAACGAATCTGCTCCGCGCCTTGATCGTCGGTATGCAGCTCGCCGACCACCACGGTGCAGGCGCCGCAGTCGCCGCTGGCGCAGCCTTCCTTGGTACCGGATTTGCCCAGGTGCTCGCGCAAATAGTTGAGCACGGTCAGGTTCGGGTCCAGGACGTGCTCGCTACGGAGTTCCTGGTTGAGTAAAAACTGGATCACGGAAGGCCTCGCAGACTCATTATTGTTGTTAACCGCTTTGCGCCGAATCTAGTCATGTCTGACTTTTCGGTCAATGATTTTCTGACCGGAAGGTCAAGAAATAGCGATTACAACACTTTCAATTATGGTCCAGTCTTCTGAAACCGGTGTTTTTGGCGGCGTGTGGCTTTTCAGCGCTGCTTATTCCGTGCCAAATTCGCCCCTGTGGGCGTAGCGCCATCAGCCAGCCAATGCGCTACACTGCCGCGCTTGTATCGATAGACGATTTTGAAGGGAAAACATGACGTTCAAGGCGCCGGACAGTCTCGCCGAGCAAATTGCTCACCACCTCGCCGAACGTATCATTCGCGGCGATCTCAAGCCTGGGGAGCGGATCCAGGAGCAGAAAGTCACGCTGGCACTCAATGTCAGCCGTGGTTCCGTGCGTGAAGCCTTGCTGATCCTTGAACGCCGCCACCTGATCGCGATCCTGCCGCGCCGTGGCGCCCACGTCACCGAACTCACCGCGCACAAGGTGCAGAGCCTGTGCACGTTGATGAGCGAGCTGTATATCCTGCTCGGCAATGCGGTCGCCGAAGGCTGGCAGACCCAGGTCGACATGGCGCCGTTCGTGCAGATCCAGCAGCGCCTGGTGGCCAATTTCGAGCGCCAGGACATCCGCGCGTTTGTCGAAGAATGCTTCAATGTGATGCGCGCCGCGTACCCCTTTGCCAATAACCCGTACCTGCAGGAAACCGTCGAGAACCTGCAACCGGCGATGAACCGCGCCTATTACCTGGCCCTGGATCAGCGCAAGGCGTCGATGAGCGAATACCTGGCGCTGTTCGAGCAACTGCTCGCCGCCGTGCTCGCCCGTGACGTGCCGCAGATTCGCCAGGTGTTGTCGGCCTACTGCCAGCGCAGTGCCTCGCTGGTGATCGCCGCGTTGGCGGACGCCTAAGCGTGCGGCTCAAGTGCATCAAACTGGCGGGGTTCAAATCCTTCGTCGACCCGACCACGGTGAACTTCCCCAGTAACATGGCGGCGGTGGTCGGGCCCAATGGTTGCGGCAAGTCGAACATCATCGACGCCGTACGCTGGGTGATGGGCGAGAGCTCGGCAAAAAACCTGCGTGGCGAGTCGATGACCGACGTCATCTTCAACGGCTCCACCAGCCGCAAGCCGGTGAGCCAGGCCAGTATCGAGCTGGTGTTCGATAACTCCGACGGCACCCTGATTGGCGAATACGCGGCCTACGCGGAAATTTCGATCCGCCGTAAGGTCACGCGCGACAGCCAGAACAGTTACTTCCTCAACGGCACCAAGTGCCGTCGACGCGACATCACCGACATCTTCCTCGGCACCGGCCTGGGCCCGCGCAGCTATTCGATCATCGAACAGGGCATGATCTCCAAGCTGATCGAAGCCAAGCCCGAAGACCTGCGCAACTTTATCGAGGAAGCGGCGGGCATCTCCAAATACAAGGAGCGCCGCCGCGAGACCGAAAACCGTATCCGCCGCACCCACGAGAACCTCGCCCGCCTGACCGACCTGCGCGAAGAGCTGGAGCGTCAGCTGGAGCGCCTGCACCGCCAGGCCCAGGCCGCCGAGAAGTATCAGGAATACAAGGGCGAGGAGCGCCAGCTCAAGGCGCAACTCTCGGCCCTGCGCTGGCAGGCGCTGAATGATCAGGTGGGCCAGCGCGAAGCGATTATCGGCACCCAGGAAATCAGCTTCGAAGCGCTGGTGGCCGAGCAACGCAATGCCGACGCCGCCATCGAGCGCCTGCGTGACGGGCACCATGACCTGTCCGAGCGCTTCAATCTGGTGCAGGGCCGCTTCTATTCGGTGGGTGGCGATATTGCCCGGGTCGAGCAGAGCATCCAGCACGGCCAGCAGCGCCTGCGCCAATTGCAGGACGACTTGAAAGAAGCCGAGCGCGCGCGCCTGGAAACCGAGTCGCACCTGGGCCACGACCGCACGCTGCTGCTGACCCTCGGCGAAGAGCTGGACATGCTCACCCCCGAGCAGGAGATCACCAGCGCCGCCGCCGAAGAAGCGGCCGCCGCGTTGGAAGAATCCGAAACCACCATGCATGGCTGGCAGGAGCAGTGGGACGCCTTCAACTTGCAATCCGCCGAACCGCGCCGCCAGGCCGAGGTGCAGCAGTCGCGCATCCAGCAACTGGAAACCAGCATGGAGCGCCTGGCCGAACGCCAGCGGCGCATGCAGGAAGAGCGCGCGCTGCTTGCCGCCGATCCGGAAGACGCGGCGATCATGGAACTGAGCGAGCAACTCGCCGAAAGCGAGATGACCCTCGAAGAGTTGGAAGCCAGCGAAGAACAGCAAGTGGAGCGCCTGGAGCAATTGCGTCAGCAACTGCAACAGGCGACCCAGGCCCAGCAGCAGGCACAGGGCGATTTGCAGCGGCTCAATGGCCGGCTGGCCTCGCTTGAAGCCTTGCAACAAGCCGCGCTGGACCCCGGCACCGGCACCGCCGAATGGCTGCGTGACCAGCACCTGGCCGAGCGCCCGCGCCTGGCCGAAGGCTTGAAAGTTGAAGCAGGTTGGGAGCTGGCGGTGGAAACCGTTTTAGGCGCCGACCTGCAAGCGGTACTGGTGGACGATTTTGGCGGCTTCGACCTGGCCGGTTTTGCCCAGGGCGATCTGCGTTTGCTCAGCCCGGCTGCCGATGGCGCCCGGGTGCCGGGCAGCCTGCTGGATAAGGTCGAGGCGGCGATTGATTTGTCGCCGTGGCTGGGTCAGGTCAAACCGGTGGAATCCCTGGAGCAGGCGTTGGCCCAGCGCGGCCAACTGGCGGCGGGCGAAAGCCTGATCAGCCGCGACGGCTATTGGGTCGGCCGCCATTTCCTGCGTGTACGCCGCGCCAGCGAAGCGGAGAGCGGCGTATTGGCCCGTGGCCAGGAAATCGTCAATCTGATCGCCGAGCGTGAAGAGCGCGAAGCCACCCTCGAAAGCCTCGAAACCGAACTGCAAACCCTGCGCGCCACCCAGCGTCAGCAAGAGACCGGCCGCGAACACCTGCGCCGCCTGTTGCAAGACGAAGCGCGCCAGCAAGGCGAACTCAAGGCCCAGCTGTCGGCGAGCAAGGCCAAGGCCGAGCAACTGACCCTGCGCCGCACCCGACTGGATGAAGAAGTGGCCGAGATGGGCGAGCAGCGCGCCCTCGAACACGAACAGATCGGCGAGGCGCGCCTGCAGTTGCAGGAGGCCCTCGACAGCATGGCCCTGGACACCGAGCAGCGCGAGCTGCTGCTGGCCCAGCGCGACAGCCTGCGCGAGCGCCTCGACCGCGTGCGCCAGGAGGCCCGCCAGCACAAGGACCACGCCCACCAATTGGCGGTGCGCCTGGGTTCGCTCAAGGCTCAGCATAATTCCACCGCCCAGGCCCTTGAGCGCCTGGAGATGCAGTCCGAACGCCTCACCGAAAAGCGCGAGCAACTGAGCCTCAACCTGGAGGAGGGCGAAGCGCCGCTGGAAGAGTTGCGCCTCAAGCTCGAAGAGTTGCTCGACAAACGCATGACCGTCGACGAAGAACTCAAGACCGCGCAGATCGCCCTGGAAGACGCCGACCGCGAACTGCG
The DNA here is from genome assembly GCF_979253585.1 of Pseudomonas sp. AC463. NCBI lineage: Bacteria > Pseudomonadati > Pseudomonadota > Gammaproteobacteria > Pseudomonadales > Pseudomonadaceae > Pseudomonas > Pseudomonas sp. AC463. Next base: position 242,537 of record NZ_CEEDDZ010000002.1, read on the forward strand.
CGACGCGGAAAAACGCCGGACCCAGGCCGAGCAGCAATCCCAGCTGATTCGCGGCCAACTCGAACAGCAACGCATGGAATGGCAAGCCCTGACCGTGCGCCGCAAGACCCTGCAAGATCAGTTGCTGGAAGACGGCTACGACCTGCACGGCGTGCTCAACACCTTGACCGCCCACGCCAACGAGAAAGAAGCCGAAGAAGAACTTGAACGGATTGCCGCACGTATCCAACGCCTGGGCGCGATCAACCTCGCGGCCATCGATGAATACCAGCAGCAGTCCGAGCGTAAACGTTACCTGGATGCTCAGGACGCCGACCTGGTGGAAGCGCTGGACACCCTGGAAAACGTGATCCGCAAGATCGACAAGGAAACCCGCAACCGCTTCAAAGATACCTTTGATCAGATTAATGGCGGTTTACAGGCGTTATTCCCAAAAGTTTTCGGCGGTGGCAGCGCTTACTTGGAACTGACGGGCGAAGATCTACTCGATACAGGGGTGACGATCATGGCGCGGCCTCCGGGCAAGAAGAACAGCACCATCCATTTGTTGTCCGGCGGCGAAAAAGCCCTGACCGCATTGGCCCTGGTATTTGCCATCTTCAAGTTGAACCCGGCGCCGTTCTGCATGCTCGACGAAGTTGACGCGCCGCTGGATGACGCTAACGTTGGACGCTACGCGCGTTTGGTTAAAGAGATGTCCCAGACCGTGCAGTTCATCTATATCACCCACAACAAGATCGCCATGGAGATGGCCGATCAGTTGATGGGTGTCACCATGCACGAACCGGGTTGTTCGCGTTTGGTGGCAGTGGATGTGGAAGAAGCGATGGCGATGGTGGAATCCTGAACCACGCCTTGAGAGATTTTTTGTAGCGCGATGTAAGGTGGTTTATCGGTCTGGCGAAAGTGGCAAATGGACATATTTGTTCAAGGCATTTTGACAGACGGTGTAAAGTTATCTTTGGTCGTGCTAGTTTAATGTCAATTTTTCGTGTGCGTGGGCAAAACGTCAGTCAGAACATAGAGTTGGCGCCACGTTTTAAAGCGGTTTGCACGGTGCTAAACCCCTTATTTTTCAGCATTTTTTATTAGAGGCACGGGATTACATGGAAATCGGTCTGCGCGAGTGGCTGATAGTCATCGGCATTATTGTCATTGCCGGTATTCTTTTTGATGGCTGGCGCCGGATGCGCGGTGGCAAGGGCAAGCTCAAATTCCGTCTGGACAGCAACCTGTCCAACCTGCCTGACGACGACGGCAGCGCCGAGCTGCTGGGCCCGCCCCGCGTGCTGGATACCCATAAAGAGCCGCAACTGGACGAGCACGACTTGCCGTCCATGAGCGCACCCTTGCGCGAAGCTCGCGAGCCGTCCTCCAAGCGCGGCAAACGCGCGAGCGCGGCCGGTGCCGAGCCGCATCAGGGCGACCTGAACCTCGATGTCGACGAAGGCCCGAGCTTCAGCAGCCGCGATGATGATTTCCCGGATGAAAACGTCGGCAAGACTTCCACTGCGCCGCGCCAATCGGTCAACGACCAGCCGGCGGCCGAAGAAGTGCTGGTGATCAGCGTGATCTGCCGTGACGCCGCCGGCTTCAAAGGCCCGGCGCTGTTGCAGAATATCCTCGAAAGCGGCCTGCGCTTTGGCGAGATGGATATCTTCCACCGTCACGAAAGCATGGCGGGTAATGGCGAAGTACTGTTCTCCATGGCCAATGCGGTCAAGCCGGGCACCTTCGACCTGGACGATATCGACCTGTTCAGCACCCCTGCCGTGAGTTTCTTCCTCGGTTTGCCAGGCCCGCGTCACCCGAAACAAGCGTTCGACGTGATGGTGGCCGCCGCCCGCAAGCTGTCCCAGGAACTCAACGGCGAGCTGAAGGACGATCAACGCAGCGTCCTGACCGCCCAGACCATCGAGCATTACCGTCAGCGCATCGTCGAGTTCGAGCGTCGCGCCCTGACACAGAAACGCTGAGGATTGCTCTTCAGCGTTGTCAGTAGAATAAGCGCACTAACATATTGAGCAGCTTCGGCTGCTCTTTTGCTTTATGAGAAAATCCCATGTCTGACATTGAAAACGATACCCAGCGAATTTTTCGGCTCCGTGCGGAGCTGCGAGAGCACAATCATCGGTATTACGTTTTGGATGAGCCGACTGTCCCCGACTCTGAGTACGATCGACTGTTCAGGGAGCTAAAGGCTCTTGAGGCCAAATGGCCAACATTGGTCACTTCGGATTCTCCTACTCAGCGCGTTGGTAGTACAGCTCTTGCGACATTCCGACAGGTTCGCCATGAGGTTTCGATGCTGAGCCTTGGAAACGCTTTCGATGAGAGCAGCATGTTCGAGTTCGATCGACGCGTACGAGGCGGGCTGGACTTGGATAGTGATTTGTTTTTTGAAGACATCGAATATAGCTGTGAGCCTAAGCTTGACGGGCTGGCCGTCAGCCTGCTCTATAAGAACGGTGTTCTAGTTCAGGGTGCTACTCGTGGCGATGGTACCACTGGAGAGGATGTCACTCTAAATGTGCGGACGGTGCGCAGTATCCCTCTTTCGTTGCATGGAGCCGGCTGGCCCTCCGTGCTTGAGGTTCGCGGTGAAGTTTTTATGTCAAAAGCAGGGTTTGAGCGGCTAAACGCTATTCAAGCTGAGTGTGGCGGAAAGACATTTGCCAATCCGCGCAATGCCGCTGCAGGTAGCCTTCGACAGCTCGACCCCAGGATTACAGCTACTCGTCCATTGGATTTCTGTAGCTATGGCATTGGTCAAGTTCAGGGAAGTTTGCCCCATACACATGTCGATATTTTGGAGAAGCTCCAAAATTGGGGTTTACCCATAAGTCGAGATCTAAAGCGTGCGAAGGGCATTGAAGAATGCCTTGCTTATTATCGCGACATTGGGGGCCGCCGAAGCAGCTTATCTTACGAGATCGACGGTGTTGTTTTTAAGGTCAACAGCCTAGCGTCCCAGCGTGAGCTAGGTTTCAGAGCTCGTGAGCCTAGATGGGCTATTGCTTATAAGTTTCCAGCCTTAGAGGAGTTGACTGAGCTTCTCGACGTGGAGTTTCAAGTTGGGCGCACGGGTGCGGTTACTCCCGTTGCTCGGTTGAAGCCTGTCCGAGTAGCTGGTGTCATTGTTTCAAACGCGACCCTACACAATATGGACGAGGTTGAGCGTCTTGGTCTGATGATTGGCGATACGGTAATTGTTCGCCGAGCTGGCGATGTAATTCCGCAGATTATGCAGATCGTCAAAGACCGGAGACCTAGTAACGCTCGCGCCGTGCAAATCCCGCAAACCTGCCCGGTGTGCGGTTCCCATGTGGAACGCACGCAGCTGGTCAAGCGCAGCAAGGGCAAGGAAACCGTCAGCGAAGGCGCGGTGTACCGCTGCGTCGGCCGCCTGGCCTGTGGCGCGCAGCTCAAGCAGGCGATTATTCACTTCGTCTCGCGCCGCGCCATGGACATCGACGGCCTGGGCGACAAGACCATCGAGCAGTTGGTGGATGAAAAACTCATCGGTTCGCCGGCTGACCTCTACAAGCTCAAATACGAGCAGATCATCGACCTGGAAGGCTTTGCCGATATCTCCAGCAAGAAGCTGATCACCGCCATCGAAAACAGCAAGCAGCCGACCCTGGCGCGCTTCATCTACGCCCTTGGCATCCCGGATGTGGGCGAGGAGACCGCCAAGGTGCTGGCGCGCTCCCTGGCCTCCCTTGAACGCGTGCAGAAGGCCTTGCCGGAAGTGCTGACGTACTTGCCGGACGTGGGCCTGGAAGTCGCGCACGAGATCCACAGCTTCTTTGAAGACAGCCATAACCAGCAGGTGATCGGCGCGCTGCTGTCGCCGGACGAATGCGGCTTGCAGTTGCAGGACCAAGGCGAGTTGAGCGCCGAGTTTGCCGCCAGCACCACCCTCGGCGGTTTGCTCGACAAACTCCACGTGCCCTCCGTGGGCCCAGGCGCTGCGCAAAAACTCGCAGACAAGTTCGCCAGCCTCGAAGGCGTGATCAAGGCCGACTGGCTGGACATGCGCCAGGCGCTGCCCGAGAAGCAGGCCAAGGCCGTGCGCGAGTTTTTCGACAACCCGGACAACGCCAACCGCGCCCTGGCCATCGAGCAACAGCTCAAGGACTTCGGCATGCACTGGCAGAGCGAGAAGAAGGTCGTCGAAGGCCTGCCCGAAGCCGGCCACACCTGGGTACTCACCGGCTCCCTGGAACTGATGAGCCGCGATGTGGCCAAGGACAAGCTCGAAAGCCTGGGCGCCAAGGTTGCCGGTTCCGTCTCGGCAAAAACCCACTGCGTGGTGGCCGGCCCTGGCGCCGGTTCTAAGTTGGCCAAGGCCAGCGAACTGGGGCTCAAAGTCCTCGATGAGGAAGCCTTCGTCGCCTTCCTGGCCAAACACAACATCACGGTGTAATGCGGTTTAAGTGGCGAGGGAGCTTGCTCCCGCCGGGCTGCGCAGCAGCCCTCTCTAACAAAGTGGAACGTTCTTGAAGCGCAAATGATCTAGTCTCAGTCACCCAGGGAGAGATCGCCATGTTCCGCTACTTCGAGCAACTCAGTTCGCGCATCGCTGCACCGTTCACGGCGGGATCCTCCCGCAACAGCAAGGTGTGGCAATGCCGTTGCGGGCAGTCCCTGTTCTTTCGCAACAGCCAGTGCCTGGCCTGCCAGGCGCTGCTGGGCTATGCGCCGCAGCAGAGCCGCTTGTCGTCCCTGCAACCCGGCCCTGTCGTGGACACCTGGCTACAGGACGGCAACCTCGACGCCGGCGCCTTCCGCCGCTGCGCCAACCTCGACACCCCGGCCGCCTGCAACTGGCTGATTCCGGCGCACAGCACCGCGCCGTTGTGTGTGGCCTGCAGCCTCAATCGCACCATCCCTGACCTGTCGATCGCGGAAAACCCCGAACGCTGGCGCAAGGTGGAAACCGCCAAGCGTCGCCTGGTGGCGCAACTGATCAGCCTTGGTTTGCAAGTGGTGCCTAAAAGCGTCGACGAAGACGCTGGCCTGGCCTTCGACTTCGTCGGCATCGACCTGGAAGGCAACGCGCCCATGACCGGCCACGCCAACGGCCTGATCACCCTCGACATCAAGGAAGCCGACGACGCCCACCGCGAGAAAATCCGCGTGCAGATGCGCGAACCCTATCGCACCTTGCTCGGCCATTTTCGCCATGAAGTCGGCCACTATTACTGGGATCGCCTGATCGCCAACAGCCCCTGGCTTGAACCGTTTCGCCGCCTGTTCGGCGATGAACGCGCCAGTTACGCCGATGCCCTCGACCAGCACTACCAGAACGGCCCACGGCCTGACTGGCAGCAAACCTGCGTGAGTGCCTACGCGACCATGCACCCCTGGGAAGACTGGGCCGAAACCTGGGCCCATTACCTGCACATGATGGACGCCGTCGACACCGCCCTGGGTTTTGGCATGAGCGCCCGCGAGATGGACCTGGATTACCAGCCATTCCCCCTCACGACGCTTTACGACCCCGAACACCCCGGCGGCACGGCCTTCCTGGCGTTCGTCAACGCCTGGATCGAACTGGCCGGCATGCTCAACGAACTGTCGCGCAGCATGGGCCAGCCGGATTTCTACCCCTTTGTGCTGCCGCCTGCGGTCATCGCCAAGCTGCACTTTATCCACTTGGTCATCCAGCAAGAGGGCGGCCGCGCCGATGAAGTAGTACTGGCACAATGAAGCACCAATGTGGGAGGGGGCTTGCCCCCGATGACGGTGGATCAGGCGATGAATTGGCTGGTGGCTGTACCAAGCCCCCTCCTACCTGGCAAGTACTTGAACCTTCTCATTTTTTAATCCGGAACCAACGGTTGTAACTTCCGATGAGATCGGTACAATGGCCCCGCTTGCCGAGAGGCAGGCGTCGTTATGGTGACCCCATCGGTCCCCCCGCAACGATTACCCGTGAACCTGGTCAGAGCCGGAAGGCAGCAGCCACAGCGGGAACATTGTGTGCCGGGGTGTGGCTGGTGGGGTTGCCTCCATAACGCTCTTTCTGATTGATTTTTGACGGTTTCACCCTTTGCCACGCGGTGGTACAAGGAGTGATACATTCGTGTCGACCTTCCCGTCCTGACTTTTGCTGTGCCGCCACTCGGTCTACTGCGTCCGATTCGTGGTGCCGGATATCATTCGCCCGTTGTTCCTCTTACCAATCAATTTCGCTGAGCCGCATTACGGCCGGTAAAGCGGGAATGCTTCCATTAGCGGTGGTATCTCCTGGCCCATCTCTGCTGCGCTGGCAGAGGGGTCGCTCGGTTTTGGAATATTCCTGGCGAAGTGAAAGATGATGGTCTGGCCGGTGGTGCCATCCTTGTAATACTTGAAATAGCTGATCTCCGAAAACTGCCCGTCTTTACGCAGTGAACGGGGGAAAAACATCATCGCGTAATCGATCCCGGTTCTATTGTCGGTCAGCAGCACTGCCGGCATGTTCGGGTTTTCCTGCTGATGAAGCTGGATGGCGTGTTTGGCCAGGTCGAGGGGCTTGAAGCGGTTCATCTCGCGAGGCACGACGGTAAAGTCCACCATTTCATTCCAGGCATCCATGCTTTCCTCTGCGGGAAAATACTCCCACAAGCCCGATTTTTGGAATTTCAGGACGAACGTCTTACCGCCGAACACCACCGTTTTGGTGTCGGCAATAGACGGACTGGACATGTCGGAGGTGAGCGGCGTGGCGCAGCCATAGAGCAGGAAGAAGGCGGACAACATAAGCAATGTGGCTTTCATTTCAATCCTTGAAAAGGGGCGTTAGTGTATTTTACGCATGTAACAGTAGCCCAACGCGTCAGTGAATACTTCGTCTATCGGGGTTGCCTCCATAACGCTCATTCTGCAACCTGATCAAACACATCCTTATTCGATCTTCTGCTGATTCCTTGCGCAGTGTTGACGACTTCTTGCGTCTTTCCAAAATACCCACTGGACAACCCCACGGCGCCTGCTAGCTTCAATTGTGTGCATTTAAAAAACGTGGTGCTGGAGTAGTGAAGAGGTGATGGCACTCCTTATTCAATGAGGATGATTGCCATGCCCATACTCCAAGGGTTACCCAGCCTTATCAGTGCTTCAGTTGGCACCCTTGGCAAGGCGCGCAATGTGCCTGCCGATGTTCAATGCATCCAATACCTCTTCAACCTCATCACGCCACAAACCGCCTTGCCCCTGGCGGAGAACGGCGTGAGCGACGGCCAGTTGGTCCAGCGCATCAGCCAATTTCAATCCATTCAGCTCAAGTTCACCCAGCCTGATGGCGTGATTGACCCCGGTGGCCGCACGTTCGGCCGTCTGATCGAAGACGCGCTCAAGGCCAGCCAGGGAGGGCAAGGCAGCGACGTGATTCGCGCCAGGGTCAACCAGTACCTGAGCCGGGCCCGTGCGTTGGTCGAGGCTGAGCAGCGCAAGCAGCAACTGGTGGTGCAGGCGACATGCGACGGCGGAGTGACCCTTACCGAGGCGGATTTCCAGAGGGCCTCCACTGCGCTGGGCAATGGTATTTCGGTGAATATCATCACGGCATTCGCCGCCGTGGAGTCCGGTGGGCGCTCCGGCTTCGGCCCGGCTTATATGCCGGTGATCGCCTTCGAGGGGCATATCTTCCGCAAGTACACCCAGCAGAAGTACGACAAGACCCACCCCTTGTTGTCGTACCCGTACCTGGTCAAGGCCGGCCCGCAATGGCGAACCAATAATAAAGACCAGACAAAAGCCTGGCAGACCATGGCCGCTGCATTTGAGCTCGACCCGGAGGCGGCGTTGATGTCGGCGTCCTGGGGCATGTTTCAGGTCATGGGCTTCAATTTTGCCGCCTGCGGTTACGGCACGGTGTTCGAATTTGCCGCGGCAATGAAGCTCAATGCCGGTCAGCAACTGATGGCGTTCGTCGGTTTTTGCCGCAAAAAGCCGGCATTGGTCAAAGCCATGAAAAATAAGGATTACATCGGCATGGCCGGTAATTACAACGGAAAGGATTTCGGCGACTACGACAGGCGAATCCAGAGGGCCTATGAAACGCTTGAGCGAAAGAAATAACGCGGCGATAGCGATTTCGGTGTTTGCCGCGCAACCGATGATGGCTATCTCACAACTTTCAAAAGACCCGCTGGACAACCTAAAACCGCCTTGCTAGTTTGCGCCGGCACTTGTTTCAAAGTGTGACAGGGTGGTGGTTTGATATTGAAGTGATATCACTTTTTAACTAACAAGGATGTCTGTGATGAAAAGCCTGCAAGGGTTGCCGCGTCTTATCAGTGCTTCCGTAGGCGCTCCGGGCAAAGCCCGCAACTTGCCCGCCGATGTTCAGTGCATTCAGTACTTGTTCAATTTGATCATTCCCAAGATGGGTTTCCCGCTTACCGAAAACGGCAAGTGTGATGGTCAACTGGTGCAGTGCATCAGCCAGTACCAGTTTCGCCATCTTAAATATGCGCATCCCGATGGTGTGATCGACCCCACCGGTCGCACCTTCAACAGCCTGATCGAAGAAGCCGTGAAAGTGCCGGTGAAGGCGTTCCCGACCCTGCGTATTCCGAGCTTTTTGAATGTGTTCGGCAGTAACCAGGGCGATGCGGTGCAAGCCACCGTCAATGTGTACCTGGACCGTATGCGCGCGATGGTCGAGGCCGAGCGGCGCAACCGGCAATTGATGCTCCAGGCCACGTGCGACGGCGGCATGAGCCTGAGCGAGACGGACTTTCAGAACGCCGCCACGCAGTTGGGCAATGGTATTTCGGTGAATATCATCAAGGCCTTCGCCACCGTGGAATCCGGCGGTCGCTCCGGGTTCGGGCCGGCCAAGTTGCCGGTGATCGCCTTCGAAGGCCACTTGTTTCGCAAGTACACCAAGCACATCTACGACCAGGCGCACCCGCTGCTGTCGTACCCCTACAAGAAAAAGGCCGGGCCGCAGTGGCAGGCCAACAACAAGGATCAGGCCAAGGCCTGGGAAACCATGGCCACCGCCTTTGCGCTTGACCAGGAGGCGGCCTTGATGTCGGCGTCCTGGGGCATGTTTCAAATCATGGGGTTCAACTTTGCGTCGTGCGGTTATAAAACCGTGTTTGAGTTCTCGGCGGCATTGAAGGTGAATGCCGGCAATCAACTTAAAGCGTTCCTGGGTTTTTGCAGCAAGAGCCCGGCGTTGATAAAAGCCATGAAAGCCAAGGACTTTACCGGCATGGCCCGTAACTATAACGGCGAGGACTACGGCAACTACGACGTCCTTATGCAAAAGGCCTACGAAAAACTTGAAGGGAAAAAATAAGATGATTCGTTCTCTCGCGATTTGCGTGCTGTCGTTGTGTGCCGCGGCGCCTGCCTTTGCTGTTTCGGGCGCGTTGCATTCGGGCCAGTACGAAGGGCTGATGTTGGCGGTGACGCCGCAGCATCAGGTTGAAGGTTTCTACGCCGAGGAGTTGGGTGAAGGCGTGACCCGCCGCTGCACGTTCTATTTGCAAGGCAAGCCCGAGGCGCTGACGACCTGGGTTGACGAGGCCTATCCCGGCAGCGTGGCGTCTTCCTCCGACGGGGTGACCCTGACGGTGGAGCAGGGCCGGCAACATCCCGGCTGCCTGAGCGTGCTGATGCCGGAGATTGCCACGGGCCTGGAGCTGACCCAGACCGCCGAAAAAAACTGGATCGGTCTGGTCACGGTGTCCGCCGACAAGGCCTACCTGCTCAAGACCCCGGGCGCGAGCGCGGCCAAGCGCGCGTATATCGTCAAGGGTGATGTGGTGGGCGTACTCGCATTCAAGGACGGCTGGGCCGAAGTCGAGTTCACCAACGCCGAGGACCGCGCGTTTACCGGCTGGATCAGCCAGGACCAATTCAGCCGCCTGGCCATACCTGCGACGCAACACTGAGTCACCCCCGCACGCCGCAATGTGCCTGGCACATTGCGGCGTTTTTGTGGGCGGGGTTCAGGCCTTGTTGCGGTTGAACAGTTTGCGAATCAGGGCCAACAGCGCCACCACGCCGATCACCAGGAACTTCTTCGCGGCCAGCAGGAAAATGCCGATCTTGGCGAACAGCCCGGCCTTGGCGGCAATCCCGCCGGCAACCAGCGCTGCCAGGCCATAGGTGGCCAGCTTGTCGGTGCTCGGGTTGAAGTCGGTGTACAGGTTGCCGTCGGTGAAGTTGGTGAAGGCCAGCACCTTGGGCATTTCCTGTTTGATGGTGGCCAGGTCGGCCATGGCGGCGACGGCGTTGAGTTCCAGCACGCCCTCACGGCCCAGCACGCGGATGCTGTAGTTGAGGGTGGTCTGGTCGGCGTCGTCGGCTTTCAACTCGCGGGCCCAGTACATCTTGTGGCTGGTGTCGTCGTAGCGCGGCGGCTCGGCCCAGCCCAACAGATGCAGGCCGGCGTAGCCTTGTTTCTGGCGTTCCTTGTTCTCGGCTTCGTCTTCTTCTTGCATCTGCTTGAGCAGGTCGGCGTAGTCGATTTTTGCGGCGTCCTCGTCGGAGATATGCCCGTCGTTCTTATAGCTGACGATCACGCCCCAGCCGCGCTCCGACAACGGGCTGACGGCTTTTGGCACGATCATGCCCAAGGTCTTGAAACCCGGCGGGTTGCCCCAGCCATCGGTCAGCAGGCGCTCGGTGTCGGCGGGGTCGAGGTAGTAGAACTCGTCGTTGAGCTTGAGGTTGGCAATGCCGCTGGGCAGGGTGATCGTGCCGGTCTTCTGCTTGAGAGAGGCGAGAAAATGCTCGGCGGTTTCAGCAGGGGCGCTGGCTTCGGCAGGCGCAGGTGAGGATGCGGCAAAGGCGGGTGCGACAGGCAGGCTCAGCAAGGCCGCCGCCACGATCAGGCGGAAGTAATTCATGGTAGTCCCTTACATTTTGAATTAATTTCGCCGGAGAATACCTGAAATAACCTGTTACAGGTTAGCCGAACGTCTCCCGCGGCAGCCCGGCAAACGCGTCCCGCGCCAGGTGTCGCTGGGTGTCTTTGTGCCAGAACAGCAGGTTGTCCACTGCCTGCAATTCCTCAAACCGGTACGACGCCAACTGATTGGCCTGCTCATAGCGCGCCAGGATGCCTTCCGGCGCCAACGCCACGCCAATCCCCGCGCTGACGCAGCCGATGATCGTGCCCCAACTGGCATAGCTGGCGATGGCGGGCTTGAAGTCGTGGGGCTTGACCCAATTCTCCAGCGCCGCGCGATAGGGGCAGCCGGGCGGCCACACCAGCAACGTGCGGCCGGCGAGGTCCTTGGCGCTGTGGATGGGCTCGCTGGACGCGCTGGCAATCAACACCAAGCGCTCGCTGTAGACCACGCTGTGTTCCAGCTTCGCGCGTTTGTTTCCAGAGGCGACCAACGCCACGTCCAGGCGATGGTGCTGCAGGTCATCGAGCAACTGGCCCCAGGCGCCGGTCACCAGCTCCAGGCTGACCTCGGGGTAGCGCTGGTGGTATTCCGCCAGCAGCGGCGGCAAGCGGCCGCTGGCACTCGACTCCACCGCACCGATGCGCAGCGTGCCTCGGGGGATGGCATTGGCATCCACGGCGCGTTTGGATTCGTCCACCAGGGCGAGGATGCGTTCGCAGTAATCGAGGAAGATCTCACCGGCCGCGCTGATCGCCAGCCCACGCCCGGCGCGGATAAACAGCGGCGTGCCCAACTCGCTTTCCAACTGTTTGATGCGCGTGGTGATGTTGGACGGCACGCAATGCAATTGCAGGGCGGCCTGGGCCACGCTGCCGGTTTGCGCCACGGCTCGTACCATCTTCAGTTGGGCCAGTTCCATTGCTCAGTTCCAGTGATTTCAGCTGTCAGAAACGGTTAATTGTCCTGCGCCTTGGCGGGGCCAAGACTGGCGGCATTCCTTCTGAGTGTCTGGACGCCGTCGATGAATACCCCTTCGCCCGTAAAGCTTACGCTAGTGATCGCCAGCGTCATCCTCTGTTGGGCCTATTCGCCGATTGGCGTGCACATGGGGCTGCACAGCTATAGCCCCGGCCAGCTGGCGTTGCTGCGGTTTCTGATTGCCTCGGTATTTATGGCGGGCGTGGCGCTGGTGCTGGGCATCGACCGGCCGCGTCTGCGGGATGTGCCGTGGCTGCTGGTGTTGAGTTTTTTTGGGGTGTTCCTGCATCACGCCAGCCTTAATTACGGGCAGCAGTTCGTGACCGCTGCGGCCTCCAGCGTGCTGGCGCAGTCTGCGCCGCTGTTCAGTGTGTTGATTGCGTTTTTCTGCTTGAAGGAACGGGTCAGCCTGTGGCGCTGGAGCTGCGTGTTGCTGGGGCTGCTCGGCGTACTGGTGGTGATCTGGGGTGATCAAGGCGTGGGCGATATTGACCCGCGCGGTTTGTTGATCCTGTTGGCAGCGCTGTCATGGAGTGTGTATTTCGCGATCCAGAAACACTTTGCCCACCGTTACAGCCCACTGACCATGGCGTGCTACATGGTGTGGGCGGGCACCTTGATGCTCTGCGTGAACCTGCCGGGCCTGCCTGCCGCCGTAGCAAAGGCCCCGCTGCCGGAGAACCTGGCAGTGCTGGTCCTGGGGATTTTCCCCAGCGCCCTGGCCTACCTGGCCTGGGGTTATGTGCTCAAGCATGTCGAGGTCAGCCGCGCGTCGGTGGCGATGTACCTGATCCCGCCGGTGGCGATGGCGATGGCGGCGACGCTGCTGGGCGAGCACATCGCCCTGCAGGTGATGCTGGGCGCGGTGATCGTGCTGGCCAGCGTGGCCGCGATCAGTCTGGAAGGGCGTTGGCTGCGGTTTCCCCGGTGTATAGCTGGATGATTTCATCGATCTCCCCCGACATCTTCATCCGCAGCAGCGTGCGCAGGATTCGCTGCACCGGCACGTTCGGGTCATTGCGCACGGTGCAGCCGAGTTTCTGCTCATCGATCACGGCCACCTTGTGCAGCTTTTTGCCGACCGGCATGCGTTGGTTGAAGCGGTCGAGGATCCATTCATTGCTCACGGCGTACTTGAAACGCCCGGCCACCAGCTTGTGCAATACCTGTTCTTCGCTGCGCGCGTCATCGCGGCTGAGCCGGCCGCTGGCAAACAGCGGGTCGAGGGTGACGTAGCGATAGTTGAGCACCGTGCCGATCGATTGCGGCGCCAGGCTGCTCACGTTTACCGGCTGGGCGGGCACCTGGGTGCTCACCAGCAGGTTGCGCTGCACCATCAGCGGAATGCTCCAGGTGTAATCACCGGACATATTGTCGAACCAGGCCTGGGTGACATAACAGCGCACGTCGATGTCGCCGTGTTCCATGGCGGCGGAGATGCGTGCCCGCGCCAGCACATTGAACTGCGCCGGGCGCCCGACCTGGGTGGCCAGGCTTAACATCACGTCATACAAAATGCCCTGCACGGGCCGGCCGTCCTCCAGTTGCACCATGGGCATTGCCCAGCTGTCGGAAACCGAGAAGCGCAAGGGCGCAGGCGCCGCCAGGCAAACCGTGGTGATCATCCATAAAGCGCCCAGGACTACGCGCATACACTCTCCGGGTACAGGCCTTTTCGAGGCCAATGCGCAGAGCTTAGTCAGATTAGGCGAGCGTGCCGGATGCAATTTCCCCCTTGCTCCGCTAGCATTACCGGCTTCCGCTTCCCAGTTGCGACGGTTTTCGATGAGTTATCAGGTTCTTGCACGTAAATGGCGTCCGCGCTCGTTCCGCGAAATGGTCGGCCAGACCCATGTGCTCAAGGCTCTGATCAATGCCTTGGACAGCCAGCGGCTGCACCACGCCTACCTGTTCACCGGTACGCGGGGGGTGGGCAAGACCACCATCGCGCGCATAATCGCCAAATGCCTGAACTGTGAAACCGGTATCACGTCGACGCCCTGCGGCACCTGCTCGGTGTGCAAGGAAATCGACGAAGGGCGCTTCGTCGACCTGATCGAGATCGACGCCGCCAGCCGCACCAAGGTCGAAGACACCCGCGAGCTGCTCGACAACGTGCAGTACGCGCCGAGCCGTGGCCGCTTCAAGGTCTACCTGATCGACGAAGTGCACATGCTCTCCAGCCACTCTTTCAACGCGCTGTTGAAAACCCTGGAAGAGCCGCCGCCGTACGTCAAATTCATCCTGGCCACCACCGACCCGCAGAAACTCCCTGCAACGATTCTGTCGCGGTGCCTGCAGTTCTCCCTGAAAAACATGACCCCCGAGCGCGTGGTCGAGCATTTGACCCACGTGCTGGGCGTCGAGAACGTGCCGTTCGAAGACGACGCGCTGTGGCTGCTCGGCCGCGCCGCCGATGGTTCGATGCGCGATGCCATGAGCCTTACCGACCAAGCCATCGCCTTTGGTGAAGGCAAGGTCATGGCCGCCGATGTGCGCGCCATGCTCGGCACCCTCGACCACGGCCAGGTCTTCGACGTGCTGCACGCGCTGATCGAGGGCGACGCCAAGGCGCTGCTCGAGGCGGTGCGCCACCTGTCGGAGCAAGGCCCGGACTGGAATGGCGTGCTCTCGGAAATCCTCAATGTGCTGCACCGCGTTGCCATCGCCCAGGCGTTGCCTGAAGGTGTCGACAACGGCCATGGCGACCGCGACCGCGTGTTGGCCCTGGCCCAGGCGCTGCCGGCCGAAGACGTACAGTTTTATTACCAGATGGGCCTGATCGGCCGCCGTGACCTGCCCCTGGCGCCCGACCCGCGCGGTGGCTTCGAGATGGTCCTGCTGCGGATGCTGGCCTTCCGGCCCGCAGACTCGGCCGATGCGCCGAGACAGCCGCTAAAGCCAGTGGGGATCAGCCAGGCCACAGTTGATTCCGCCAAACCAGTGGCTGGTGCGGCGGTGGTTGCGCCAGTGGTTGCTGCGCCCGAACCTGAACCTGAACCTGAACCTGTGGTGGCCGCGCCTGCGGTCGAGCCCGAGCCGGTTGTGGTGCCCGAGCCCGAACCTGCGCCCGTCGTCGACCTGCCATGGAACGACCCGGTAGACGCCGAGCCCGAACCCGAGCAGCAGCCCTACGTGGAACCGGTGCTGGAAACCACCGGCGAGCAGCCCGAGCTGACCCCGATGCCCACACCGACGCCCGACAGCGTAGTGCCGGACGCGCCGGAGTGGGTCGCCGCGCCCGTGCCGGAGCCGAGCGTGGCGCAGGTCGAGGCCGCAACGCCGGGCATCGACCTCGACGACGAACCGCCGCTGGACGAAGACTACATCGAGCCGGACATGGATTCGGCCTACAGCTACCTGGACGAGCTGGCCAGCGAACACACCGCCGAGCCAGCGCCGGAACCCGAGGCCGAGCCGGCAGCGGCGCCGGCCACCGGCCTGGCCCTGCAATGGCTGGAATTGTTCCCGAAACTGCCGATTTCCGGCATGACCGGCAGCATCGCCGCCAACTGCACCCTGATCGCGGTCGATGGCGACCACTGGCTGTTGCACCTGGACCCGGCCCACAGCGCCCTGTTCAACGCGACCCAGCAGCGCCGCCTCAACGACGCGCTGAACCAGTACCATGAGCGCACGCTGACCATCGCCATCGAGCTGATCAAGCCCGAGCAGGAAACCCCGGCCCAGGCCGCCACGCGCCGGCGTATCAACCGCCAGCGCGAAGCCGAAGACTCGATCCACGCCGATCCGCTCATCCAGCAAATGATGCAACAGTTCGGTGCGGTCGTCCGTCACGATACTATTGAACCCGTCGAAGCCCCGGTGCCCCAGGCGTCCTGACACCGGGCTACTAATTGATCCACGTACTTTTGAGGTGATTCCCATGATGAAAGGTGGCATGGCCGGCCTGATGAAGCAGGCGCAGCAGATGCAGGAAAAAATGGCCAAGATGCAGGAAGAACTGGCCAACGCCGAAGTCACCGGTAAGGCCGGTGGCGATATGGTCAGCGTGGTGATGACCGGTCGTCACGACATTAAGCGTGTGAGCATCGACCCAAGCGTGCTGCCAGGCGTGAGCGAAGATGACCTGGAAATGCTCGAAGCGCTGTTCGCCGCGGCCGTCAACGACGCCGTGCGCAAGATCGAAGCCAACAGCCAGGAAAAAATGGGCGCCGCGACCGCCGGCATGCAACTGCCACCGGGCATGAAGCTGCCGTTCTGATCCCGCAACATTAGCTAGACTCCAATGCCAGGCCCCGTGCCTGGCATTTTTGTTTGTGCCAATCCAATCGAACCCTGGCGCGGCAGCCATGGTCTGCACCCTATACCGAAGCATTCGTTAAAGGAGCCCCTGATGCCTCAAGAACAGACCCTCAATCAGCGAATCGTGCTGGTCTCGCGCCCCCAGGGCGCGCCCACCCCGGAAAACTTTCGCCTGGAGCGCGTGACCCTGCCGGAGTTGGCAGACGGCCAGGTGCTGCTGAAAACCCTGTACCTGTCCCTTGACCCCTACATGCGTGGTCGCATGAGCGACGCACCTTCTTACGCCGCGCCGGTGGAAATTGACGAAGTGATGACTGGTGGGGCTGTCAGCCGTATCGAGCAGTCGCGTAATCCAAAATTCGAAGTGGGCGACCTGGTGGTCGGCTCCACCGGCTGGCAGAGCCACAGCATTTCCGATGGCCGCAACCTGATGCCGGTGCCCAAGGGCCTGGCCAGCCCGTCCATGGCCTTGGGCGTGTTGGGCATGCCGGGCATGACCGCCTACATGGGCCTGATGGACATCGGCCAGCCCAACGCCGGGGAAACCCTGGTGGTGGCGGCCGCATCCGGCGCCGTGGGTTCGGTGGTGGGGCAGGTGGCCAAGCTCAAGGGCTTGCGCGTAGTGGGCATCGCCGGTGGCGCCGACAAGTGCCGCTACGTGGTGGACGAGTTGGGCTTTGACGCCTGCATCGACCACAAGAGCGCGGATTTCGCCGACGAGCTGGCCCAGGCCTGCTTCAAGGGCGTGGATATCTACTTCGAAAACGTCGGCGGCAAGGTCTTCGATGCAGTGCTGCCGTTGCTCAACCCCAAGGCGCGTGTGCCGCTGTGCGGGCTGATTGCCGGCTACAACGCCCATGAAGCGCCGAGCGGGCCGGATCGCCTGCCGGCGTTGCAACGCACCTTGCTGACCAAGCGCGTGCGTATTCAGGGGTTTATCGTGTTCGACGACTACGGCGACCGCCATCCGGAGTTCATCAGTGCCATGGCGCCCTGGGTGCGCGAGGGCAAGGTGAAGTTTCGCGAGGACGTGGTTGACGGCCTGGAGCAGGCGCCCGAAGCCTTTATCGGTTTGCTCGAAGGGCGCAACTTCGGCAAGTTGGTGGTACGTGTCGCGCAGGACTGAGGATTTGACGCTACTTCGAGGCGCGGGTATAAACCGCGTCTCGTTGTTTTGTCGGACCCATCGCCCATGAGCTTCAGCCCCCTGATTCGCCAACTGATCGACGCCCTGCGCACGTTGCCAGGCGTCGGCCAGAAAACCGCCCAGCGCATGGCGCTGCAACTGCTGGAGCGTGACCGCAGCGGCGGCACCCGGTTGGCCCAGGCCCTGAGCCAGGCCATGACCGGCGTGGGGCACTGCCGCCAGTGCCGCACCCTTACCGAAGAAGACCTCTGCCCGCAATGCGCCGACCCACGTCGCGACGACACTTTACTGTGCGTGGTCGAAGGGCCGATGGATGTGTACGCAGTGGAGCAGACCGGCTATCGCGGGCGCTACTTTGTGCTCAAGGGGCACCTGTCGCCCCTCGACGGCCTGGGCCCGGAGGCCATCGGCATTCCGCAGCTGGTGGCGCGAATTGAAGAGCAGAGCACCTTTACCGAAGTGATCCTGGCCACCAACCCGACGGTGGAAGGCGAGGCGACGGCGCATTACATCGCCCAGTTGCTGATCAACAAAGGCCTGATCACCTCGCGTATCGCCCATGGCGTGCCGCTGGGTGGCGAGCTGGAGTTGGTGGATGGCGGGACGCTGGCGCACTCATTCGCTGGCCGTAAGCCAATCGCCCTCTAAAGACCGCCCCTCCCACATTGGTTTTTGTATTGTCGGTGATAACTGCGTTCAGCTTGAAAACCAAGCAAGCGCTTGGTAATTTCGCTCCACCCCTCCGTGGAGCTTGCCGATGTCTGCCTATCAGGACTACTTCGACCCCAGCCACCAATTGGTCCGCGACAGCGTGCGCCGTTTTGTCGAGCGCGAGCTGTTGCCGGGTATCGAGCAATGGGAGGAGGCCGAAAGCTTTCCCCGCGAGCTGTACCTCAAGGCCGGCGCGGCGGGGATCCTTGGCATTGGCTACCCCGAAGCCTTGGGCGGTAGCCACGAAGGCGACCTGTTTGCCAAGGTGGCGGCCAGTGAGGAGCTGATGCGCTGCGGTTCCGGCGGCGTCGTGGCAGGGTTGGGCTCGCTGGATATCGGTTTGCCTCCGGTGGTCAAATGGGCACGGCCCGAGGTACGCGAGCGCGTGGCGCCCCAGGTGCTGGCGGGCGAAAAGATCATCGCCCTGGCCGTGACCGAACCCGGCGGCGGCTCCGACGTGGCCAACCTGCAAACCCGCGCCGTGCGTGATGGCGAGTATTACCGCGTGAGCGGCAGCAAGACCTTCATCACCAGCGGCGTCCGCGCCGACTTCTACACCGTCGCCGTGCGCACCGGCGGGCCAGGCTTTGCCGGCATCAGCCTGCTGCTGATCGAAAAGAACACCCCCGGTTTCAGCGTCGGCCAACCCCTGAAAAAAATGGGCTGGTGGGCGTCGGACACTGCCGAATTATTCTTCGATGATTGTCGGGTGCCCGTAGGCAACCTGATCGGCGCCGAGAACATGGGCTTTGCCTGCATCATGGGCAACTTCCAGAGCGAACGCCTGGCGCTGGCCCTGATGGCCAATATGACCGCGCAGATGGCCCTGGAGGAAAGCCTCAACTGGGCCAGCCAGCGCGAGGCGTTCGGCAAACCCATCGGCAAATTCCAGGTGCTCAAGCATCGCCTGGCGGAGATGGCCACGGCGGTGGAAGTTTCGCGGGAGTTTACCTATCGGCAGGCGGCGAAGATGGCGGCCGGCAAGAGTGTGATAAAGGAGATTTCCATGGCCAAGAATTTGGCCACGGATACGGCCGACCGGGTTACCTATGATGCCGTGCAGATTCTGGGTGGGCAGGGTTATATGCGCGGCAGCCTGGTGGAGCGGCTGTATCGGGATAACCGGATCCTGTCCATTGGTGGCGGGACTCGGGAAGTGATGAATGAAATCATCAGTAAGCAGATGGGGTTGTGATTTGCAGTGTTTTTGAGGGCCTCATCGGGGGCTTGCCCCCGATAAGGCCAGTGCAGACAAAGGCTACCTTTCAGTCAACGCAAACTGCGTCAAACAAAAAGTCGGAATGCCCATATCCTCTAACCGCTGCGACCCCCCCAGCTCCGGCAGATCAATAATCGCCGCCGCTTCAAAAATCTTCGCCCCCATGCGCCGCACCAGGTTGGCCGCCGCAATCAAGGTGCCGCCGGTGGCGATCAGGTCATCGAACATCAGCACCGAGTCGCCTTCGCACAGGCTGTCGGCGTGCACTTCCAGGAAGGCTTCGCCGTATTCGGTCTGGTAACCCTCGGCCAGCACGTCAGCCGGCAGCTTGCCCTGTTTGCGGAACAGGATCAGCGGTTTGTTCAGTTGGTAGGCGATGATCGAGCCGATCAGAAAGCCTCGCGCATCCATCGCACCGATATGGGTAAAGTCGGCTTCGACATAACGCTGGGCAAAGGTGTCGGCCACCAGGCGCAGGGCGCGGGGCGATTGGAACAGTGGCGTGATGTCACGGAAGATCACCCCAGGCTTGGGGAAGTCGATGACGGGGCGGATCAGGGATTTGATGTCGAACGAATCGAAGGTCATCGTCGAAGAGTCCTGGGCTGGAAACGGACTCGAAGTATACCTGCGGCCTCGCCGATTGGCGCGGCCGCAAGCCTTGGCATCAGCTTTCCAGGGAACCACCGGCCAGCGCGCACAGCTGGATCGGGTCGAGGATATGCACTTCCTTGCCTTCGGCAGCAATCAACTCGTTCTGCTGAAAACGCGTGAACACGCGGGACACGGTTTCCACCGCGAGGCCCAGGTAGTTGCCGATTTCGTTACGCGACATGCTCAGGCGGAACTGGTTGGCCGAGAAACCCCGGGCACGGAAGCGCGCCGACAGGTTGACCAGGAAGGTGGCGATGCGCTCGTCGGCGGTTTTCTTCGACAACAGCAGCATCATTTGCTGGTCGTCACGGATTTCGCGGCTCATCACGCGCATCAACTGGCGGCGCAGTTGCGGCAGTTGCAGGGCCAATTCGTCCAAGCGCTCGAAGGGGATTTCGCATACCGATGTAGTCTCCAGCGCCTGGGCCGACACCGGATGCATCTCGGTGTCCATGCCCGACAACCCCACCAGTTCGCTGGGCAGGTGGAAGCCGGTGATCTGTTCTTCGCCGCCATCGCTCAGGCTGAAGGTCTTTAATGCACCCGAGCGCACTGCATAGACGGAATCGAACTTGTCGCCCTGGCGAAACAGAAACTCGCCTTTCTTCAGCGGGCGACCGCGTTTAACGATCTCGTCCAGCGCATCCATGTCTTCCAGATTCAGCGAAAGTGGCAGGCAGAGGGGGGCCAGGCTGCAATCCTTGCAATGAGCCTGGCTATGAGCGCGCAGTTTGACTGGCTCGGACATTTCTTAAATCCTTGTGGGAAAACACACATAAGACGTAAGGGTAACGCACTGGGGTGCGGTCAGGCCAGCCTGTACAAAAAACCGGCAGCGGTATAAAGCTTTTTGTGTCGGGGCCGATACAGCGGTGTACCTCCAAGAGCCGGAGCTCTGAACATGTCCATTATTGCTGCCAACAACCCGTCCATTCGCATCCCCGTGGTGCCGCAAGCCAAGGCAGAGCCTGTGGCCGAGGAAAAAGCTGCGACTGCCACACCGGCAGCGGTAACCAAGGTGGTTGAAGGGGTGACCGTGACCATTTCTGCCGATGCCTTCAAGGCGGCGGGGGCGGCCAAGAGTTCGAATGCCGATATCGATGACAGCGGTCTTGCCGATAACGTCAAGCAAGTGCTGAAAATGATCCGTCAGTTGAAACAGCAGATCGCCGAAAAACAGGCGGAGCTGGCAGCGGTCGCCGCGGCCAATAACCTCTCCCCGGAAGAGGCACGTGCGAAAACCAGCGCCCTGCAAAGCGAAATCAGTTCTTTGCAGGCCGGGCTGATGTCGGCGCAAACCTCCCTGGCCAAGTCGATGAAAGGCATGAGCGCCGACGACGCGATGAAGACCGCCTCGCTCTCGATGTAATCAGATCACCCGTGAAAATCGCTGCCGATTCTGGTGCTCCAGATAGGCATCGAACACCATGCACACCGAGCGCACCAGCAGGCGCCCGGCCGGCAGTACGCGGATGCCCTGGGCGTCCAACTCGATCAGGCCGTCCTCGGCCATGGTCTCGAGTTGTGGCCAAACGTCGTCGAAATACCGGCGAAAATCAATGTTGAAGGCCTGTTCGATCTGCTCGAATGCCAGGCTGAAAGTACAGATCAACTGCTGAATCACTTCCCGTCGCAACCGATCGTCCGTGGTGCAGCGCAAGCCACGGCTGGTGGCCAATTGCGCGCCGGCCAGGGTGTTCTGGTAGGCGCTGAGGTCACTGGTGTTCTGGCAATACAGGTCGCCGATCTGGCTGATGGCCGACACACCGAGGCCGATCAGGTCGCAATGCCCGTGGGTGGTGTAGCCCTGGAAGTTGCGCTGCAAGGTGCCTTCTTCCTGGGCAATGGCGAGTTCGTCGTCGGGCAGGGCGAAGTGGTCCATGCCGATGTAGCGGTAGCCGGCCTGGGTCAGTTGTTCGATGGTGGTTTGCAGCATCAGCAGCTTGGCGGCTGGCGACGGCAGGTCGTCACTGTTGATGCGCCGCTGGGGCATGAAACGCTCCGGCAGGTGCGCGTAGTTGAACACCGACAGGCGGTCCGGTTGCAGCTTGATCACTTCTTCGACGGTGCGCGCGAAGTTGATCGGCGTTTGCTTGGGCAGGCCGTAGATCAAGTCGAGGTTGATCGAGCGAAACTGCAGGGTGCGCGCCGCGTCGATCACCGCGCGGGTTTCGTCCAGGCTTTGCAGGCGGTTGACTGCGCGCTGCACGTCGGGGTCGAGGTCCTGCAGGCCGATGCTCACGCGGTTGAAGCCCAATTCACGCAGCAAGCCCATGGTCGCCCAGTCGGCCTCGCGGGGGTCGATCTCGATGCCGTAGTCGCCGGAGTCATCGTCCAGCAGGTTGAAGTGCTGGCGCAGGCTGGCCATGACCTGGCGCAGTTCGTCGTGGCTGAGGAAGGTCGGCGTGCCGCCGCCAAAATGCAGTTGCTCCACCGGCTGCTTGGGGTCGAGGTGGCAGGCGACCAGCTGGATTTCCTGCTCCAGGCGTTGCAGGTAGGCCTGGGCGCGGCCACGGTCCTTGGTGATGACTTTGTTGCAGGCGCAGTAGTAGCAAATGTTCGCGCAGAAAGGCACGTGCACATACATCGACAACGGCCGCACCGCCTTGCGGCTCTCGCGCAGGGCGTGGAGCAGGTCGAAGGTGCCGACCTGGCTGTCGAATTGTACGGCGGTGGGGTAGGACGTGTAGCGCGGTCCCGCCAGGTCGTAGCGGTGAATCAGATCGGTGTCCCAACGAATGGCGTCGAGCATGCGGGCGGTCCCCCGGATAGGCTAGTGGGCCGAGTCTAGGGGCGTGACCGCTAAGCCATGTTGATTTGCATCAACGGGGAGCGGCGCTATGCCACATGGCCTTTCAATGGCCCATTAGCCAGTGCTGATGCGGGCCGGGCAGCGTCCAGATGCCGAAGAGGATCACCAGCAGCCCGCCTGCCATGCGCACGCTGCGTTTGCGCAGCAATGCCGTCACGCGATCAGCCGCCAGCCCGGTGGCCAGCAGCACCGGCCAGGTGCCCAGGCCGAATGCGAGCATCAGCAGCGCACTGTCCAGCGCATTGCCTTGGCTGGCGGCCCACAGCAGGGTGCTGTAGACCAACCCGCACGGCAACCAGCCCCACAGCGCGCCCAGCAGCAACGCGCGCGGCAGGCTGGACACCGGCAGCAAACGGTTGGCCACCGGCTGTATGTGGCGCCACAGGCCGCGCCCGAGGCTTTCGATGCGGGTCAGGCCGCTCCACCAGCCGGCGAGGTACAAGCCCATGCTGATCAGCAGCAAGCCGGCGAGCACACGCATGAACATCGCCGCCGGGCTGTTGGCCACCGCCCAGCCGGCCAGGCCGATCAGCAGGCCGGCCGTGGCATAGCTGAGGATGCGCCCCAGGTTGTACGCCAGCAGCAAGCGAAACCGCCGACTGCGCTGCTCCTTGGGAATTGCCAGGGTCAGCGCGCCCATCAGCCCGCCGCACATGCCCAGGCAATGGCCGCCGCCGAGCAGGCCGAGGATCAGCGCGGAAACCAGCAGCGGCGCCAATTCAAGCATGAGGAGGTTCTTTGGGCGGCTGCTCGGGGCGGTTGGCCTCGTCGACGGCGGCCAGGTGGTTGGGGTCCTGGTCGTCGAACAGCACGCTGTGGGCCGGGCCGTCGAGGTCGTCGTACTGGCCGCTGTCCACCGCCCAGAAGAAGATGTAGATGGCCACACCGACTAGCAGCAGCGCCGCCGGGATCATCACGTATAGAGCTGGCATCTGCACTCCAGGCCCGCGCGGCTCAAGCCGGCAGTGGGCGGGTTAGGGTCGGGGCGCTGGGTGCCTGCGCACTCGGCAGGCGAGTCAGGCGCAGGGCGTTGAGCACCACGGTCAACGAACTGAGGGACATGCCGACCGCCGCCCAGATCGGAGTGATCCAACCGAGGGCGGCAAACGGCAGCATCAGGCCATTGTACAGCCCGGCCCACAGCAGGTTTTCAATGATTACCCGACGCGTGCGCCGCGCCAGGGAAAACGCGTGTATCAGCGCGTCGAGGCGGTTGGACAACAGCACCGCATCGGCGCTGGTCTTGGCCAGGTCGGTGGCCGAACCCATGGCCACGCTGATATCGGCGGCGGCCAGCACCGGCACATCATTGACGCCATCGCCGAGCATCAGCACCTTGCGGCCTTCCTGATGCAAACGTTGCAGTACTTGCAGCTTGTCGTCGGGACGCAGGCCGCCGTGGGCTTCGTCGATACCCAGTTCGGCGGCCACGCTGGCGACCATCGGCGAGGTGTCTCCCGACAGCAGCAAGGTGCGCCAGCCGCGCGCCTTGCACGCGGCCAACAGGGCCGGGGCGTCGCTGCGCAGGCGGTCATCGAGCACAAACCAGGCGAGGGCGCCCTCGCGGTCGCCGAGCAGCAGCCACTGGCCGGCTTCGTTGGGTGAGGTGGGGATCGGGCAGCCGCTGAGTTCACACACGAAACCAGGCTGGCCGATGCGCAACAGGCGTTCGCCGACGCGACCTTCCAGGCCCAGGCCGGGGCTGCTGAGCACTTCATCAGCGGCCAATGGCGCACGGCCAAAGGCGCGGGCAATCGGGTGTTCGGAGCGGTTTTCGAGGGCGGCGGCGAGGGCCAGGCACAGGTCGCTGCTGGTGGTGCCCAAGGGCCGGATCGCGCGCAAGGCCAGGCGGCCTTCGGTGAGGGTGCCGGTCTTGTCGAAAATCACTGTGTCGATCTGGTTCAAGCCTTCCAGCACGTGGCCGCGGGTCAGCAGCAGCCCGAGTTTGTGCAAGGTGCCGGTGGCGGCGGTAAGGGCGGTGGGGGTAGCCAACGACAACGCGCACGGGCAGGTCGCCACCAGCATCGCCAGCACAATCCAGAAGGCTCGCGACGGGTCCAGTTGCCACCACACCAGGCCGATCACGGCCGCCGCGATCAGCGAGCACAGCAGGAACCATTGCGCGGCACGGTCGGCGATCTGCGCCAGGCGCGGTTTCTCTGCCTGGGCGCGCTCGAGCAGACGCACGATGGCCGACAGCCGGGTGTCGTGGCCGAGGGCGCGGACTTGCACGGTCAGCGCGCCCTCGACGTTCAGCGTGCCCGCCGTGACGGCATCGCCCACGTGCCTGGGCTGTGGCAGGTACTCGCCGGTGAGCAGGGATTCATCGACGCTGGAGTGGCCGTCGAGGATCACGCCATCCGCCGGCAGCACCGCGCCCGGATGCACCAGCACGCGGTCGCCTATGGCCAGTTCGCGCAGCAGGATGCGTTCGCTCTGGCCATCGGCCTTGAGCCGCAGGCACGACGCCGGCAGCAGGTTGACCAGTTGCGCGGTGGCGGCGGCTGTGCGCTCCCGAGCGCGCCGCTCCAGGTAGCGGCCGGCCAGCAGGAACAGGGCGAACATGCCCACCGCGTCGAAGTACAACTCGCCGACGCCGGTGATTGCGGTCCAGATGCCTGCCAGGTAGGCGCCACCAATCGCCAGGGACACCGACACATCCATGGTCAGATGCCGCGTGCGCAGGTCACGCATGGCGCCCTTGAAGAACGGCGCGCAGCTGTAGAACACGATGGGGGTTGTCAGAAACATCGCCACCCAGCGCAGGATCACGTGCAGCTCGGGGCTCAGGTCGATATTGAATTCCGGCCAGGTGGCCATGGTCGCCATCATCGCCTGGAACCACAGCAGCCCGGCCACCCCCAATTGGCGCAGGGCCAGGCGGTTTTCGCTGGCCAGCTGTTCCGCCGCGCGGTCGGCCTGGTAAGGGTGGGCGGCGTAGCCGATATGGCGCAACTCACTGAGCAGCTGGCTCAACGGCAATTGCCCGTCGGCCCAGCGTACATGCAGGCGATGGTTGGACAGGTTCAGCCGCGCTTCGGCCACGGCGGGCAGGCTGCGCAGATGTTTTTCGATCAGCCAGCCACAGGCGGCGCAGCTGATGCCTTCCATCAGCAGGGTGGTTTCGGCGAGGTCGCCCTGATGGCGCACGAAGGGTTGTTGCACGTCGGCGCGGTCGTACAGCGCCAGTTCGTCGACCAACTGCACCGGCAGCGCCTCGGGGTTGGCCGAGGCTTCGCTGCGGTGCTGGTAATAGCTTTCCAGGCCGCCGGCCACGATGGCTTCGGCCACCGCCTGGCAGCCCGGGCAGCACAGCTCGCGGCGCTCGCCGAGGATCACGGCGGTGAAGCGGCTGCCGGGGGGGACGGGCAGGGCGCAGTGGTAGCAGGGGGTGGGCATGGTTATTGATCTTGGTTGGCAGGGAGGGCCTCATCGGGGGCAAGCCGCCTCCCACATTTTGAATGTATTCACAGATCAAAGGTGGGAGGGGGGCTTGCCCCCGATGCGCGAAGCGCGGCTTTTACTTCTTAAGGTCCTCGGCACCTTGCAACGGCTCATCGCCCAGCAGCAAGTCCTTGTCGTGGCTGACCTGTTCTTCTTCGAACATGCGCCAGGTGCGGTCGCCTTCCACACCGAGCAACTCGACGAAACGGCGGCCGTCGACCTTGTCGGTGACCTGGCCGATGTAGCGCCCGGGCTCGCTGGCGCTGAGGGCAAGGTTGATCTTGCGATCCTTCTCGGGCTGGGTCGGGGAAATCAGGTTCAGTTCCAGGGTAGCCGGGTTGCTGTTGCCTGTGAGGTGCACCTCGACCTCGCCGGTCAACTCGTCCAGGTGCACCTTGGCGCGCAGTTGCAGGGTCTGGGCCAGCAGTTCACGGTCCAGGGCGCGGTTGATGCCTTTGCCGGCCTCGTAGTAGTTGTCGTTGACCAGGTTGTCAGGGTTGTTCACCGCGATGGTCACCATGGACAAGGTCAAGGTCACCGAGCAGGCCAGGATCCCGATGATGATCCAGGGCCAAAGGTGCTTGTACCAGGGGCTTGCGGCAGTGGCTGCGGGCATTGTTGGGCTCTCTGTTTAACGGACTTGGGGGCCGATGAATCGGCTCTTGGCTTCAATACGAACGCTGTCGTCGTCGGCATCGGTGAGGATGAATTTCACCTCGTTGGTACTCGACGGCAATTGCTCCGGCGCACTGGACAGCTCCACCGGCATGCTGACGATATCGCCAGCGGCCACCTTGATTTCGCGCCTGCCCTGCAGCTTCAGGTCGGGGAGGCCGGCGGCGTCGAGCACGTAGGTGTGGTCGCGCTGGTCCTTGTTCATGATCTTCAGGCTGTAGACGTTTTCGATCCGCCCTTCGGCGTTCTCGCGGTAGAGCACGCGGTCCTTGCTGACGTCGAACCCCACCAGCGATCGCATGAAAAACGCCCCCGCCAACAGGCTGATCATCGCCAGCAACACCAGCGCATACCCGATCAGGCGCGGGCGCAGCTTTTGGGTTTTCTGCCCCGACAGGTTGTGCTCGGTGGTGTAGCTGATCAGGCCGCGTGGGTACTCCATCTTGTCCATGATGTTGTCGCAGGCATCGATGCAGGCGGCGCAGCCGATGCATTCGATCTGCAGGCCGTCGCGGATGTCGATGCCGGTGGGGCACACCTGCACGCACATTGTGCAATCGATGCAATCGCCCAGGCCCTGGGCCTTGTAGTCGATGCCTTTTTTGCGCGGGCCACGCAGCTCGCCACGGCGTGGGTCGTAGGAGACGATCAGGGTGTCCTTGTCGAACATCACGCTCTGGAAGCGCGCGTACGGGCACATGTAGATACACACCTGCTCGCGCAGCCAGCCGGCGTTGCCGTAGGTGGCGAGGGTGAAGAAACCGACCCAGAAATACGACCAGCCATCGGCCTGGCCGGTGAAGAAGTCGAACACCAGTTCGCGTATCGGCGAGAAGTAACCGACAAAGGTCATGCCGGTGGCAAACCCGATCAGCAGCCACAGCGTGTGCTTGCTGAATTTGCGCAGGAATTTGTTCGCGCCCATGGGCGCTTTGTCGAGCTTGATGCGCTGGTTGCGGTCGCCTTCGGTGACCTTTTCGCACCACATGAAAATCCACGTCCACACGCTTTGCGGGCAGGTATAGCCGCACCATACGCGCCCGGCGTACACGGTGATAAAGAACAGGCCGAATGCTGCGACGATGAGGATGCCCGACAGCAGGATGAAATCCTGGGGCCAGAAGGTCGCGCCAAAAATAAAGAACTTACGCTCCGGCAGGTTCCACCACACGGCTTGGTGGCCACCCCAGTTCAGCCATACGGTGCCGAAGTAGAGCAGGAACAAAACAGCGCCACCGAGCATGCGCAGATTGCGGAACAGACCGGTGAAGGCGCGGGTGTAGATTTTTTCTCGCGACGCATAGAGGTCGACGGTTTTGGCAGGCGGGGTAACGTTATGTACCGGTATTTGGTCGCTCATCATTGCATCCCACGGCGGTGGAGATTTGCCTCGGCCAGTACGTGCCAACCGGGGTCAAATTGGGGGTGTTGCAGTGGCGTAATGATACGCCCCCGATCTCCCTCAAAGGGTGCGACCGTTGGTCGCGTTGGGGGAAATCAATTGATGGTATATGTGATCTGGATCAATTGACTTGGGAAGTATGGCCGGTTTTCGTCGCCAGGCAGGTCATTCGTCCCATGGATTTATCAGTGGAACGCCGCTGGACGTGAAGTCACTGACGTTACGCGTGACCACGGTGAGCCCGTGCACCAGGGCAGTTGCGGCGATCAACGCATCACTTTCGTTGGCCTGGTCCGGCACATGCAGGTGGGCGCAGCGCAGCGCAACGGCGGCATCCACCGGCAATATCCTGGCATCGAACGCCGGTATCACATTGCGCTTGAGCCAGGTACGCAACACCTTGCCCTGGGCCGGGTCCTTGCGCTCCATGCGCAGTACCCCGGTTTCCAACTCTTTCAAGGTAATCGCCGAGATAAACATACGGTTTGCGACGGCGCTTTTGGCCCAGGCGACCACCTTTGCGTCCGCCTGGGGTTTGCGAAGTTCAGAGATTACGTTGGTGTCGAGTAGATACATCAAGAGAGGTCCACGGGGCGATGAGTGATCACGGCGCGTTCGGTTTCGAAGTCGATATCGGCCGCTTCCGGCATCACCAGCAGGTCAACGATATCGGCGTGCAGGCCGGTGAGTTTCTGGTACTCCTCAATGCTTAGCAGTACATGGGCAGGCTTGCCGCGGTCAGTGATAAAAACCGGCCCTTGGCGGGCGGCTTTTTTGGCACCACTTGTGTCCTGGTTGAATTCGCGGCTGGAAATGGTGGTGATGCTCATGGGGTGTCCCCCTTCGTCTGGTTGGATGTAGGCACGTTACTACCTTGGTCGCGTGAGGAACAAGCTTGAAGTTACGAACGGTGAGTATCCCTTGCAGAAAAAACAAAGCCCCGCGCAGTGTTC
Source organism: Pseudomonas sp. AC463 (assembly GCF_979253585.1). Taxonomy (NCBI): domain Bacteria; kingdom Pseudomonadati; phylum Pseudomonadota; class Gammaproteobacteria; order Pseudomonadales; family Pseudomonadaceae; genus Pseudomonas; species Pseudomonas sp. AC463. The sequence goes on from NZ_CEEDDZ010000002.1 coordinate 271,663, forward strand.
ACTGCGCGGGGCTTTAGCGTTGCAAAGGCTTACTGTTCCTCAGCCTTCTTGTCCCCATGGGACAAGCTGTACACATATGCCGCCAGCAAGTGCACCTTGTCATTGCCTTGCAGCAACTCCTGCGCAGGCATCTGGCCCTGGCGGCCGTAGCGGATGGTCTGTTGCAGTTGGGCGAAGCTCGAACCGTAGATGAATGCGCCCGGGTGGGTCAGGTCCGGCGCGCCCATGGCGGGGGTGCCTTTGCCGGCCGGGCCGTGGCAGGCGACGCAGTTGGCGGCGAAGAGTTTCGCGCCGTTTTCCACGTCGGCCTTGGCGCCTTCCGGCAGTTTGCGGCCATCGAGGTTGGTCACCACAAAGCCCGCCACGTCGGCCACGCCTTGCTCGCCGATGACTTCGGCCCAGGCCGGCATCACCGCGTGGCGGCCTTTCATGATGGTTTCCTTGATGGTGGCTGGCTCGCCGCCCCAGCGCCAGTCGGCGTCGGTCAGGTTGGGGAAGCCATAGGCGCCCTTGGCGTCGGAACCGTGGCACACCGAGCAGTTGGAGGCGAACAGGCGGCCACCCATCTTCAAGGCTTGCGGGTCCTTGGCCACCTCTTCAATCGGCATCGCAGCGAACTTGGCGAAGATCGGCCCGAACCTGGCGTCCGACTTGGCCATTTCCTTTTCCCATTCGTGTACGCCGGTCCAGCCGGTCTGGCCATTGGCGAATGGGGTTTGCTTGTCGTTGTCGAGGTAGTTGTAGCCCGGCAGCAGGCCTTTCCAGTTGCCTAACCCTGGGTACAACGCCAGGTAGCCGAGGGCGAAGATGATGGTGCCGACGAACAGCATGAACCACCATTTTGGCAGCGGGTTGTCGTACTCCTCGATGCCATCGAACGAGTGGCCGACGGTCTCGTCGGTCTGCTCGGCGCGCTGGCCCTTGCGGGTCGACAGCAGCAGCCAGGTCAGGGCGAAAATGGTACCCAGACTGAGGACTGTGACGTACAGACTCCAGAACGTAGTCATTCTTTGTTACTCCTAGAAGCTTGCTCGACGTGCTTGATGGCTTCGGGATCATCTGCAAAGGGCAGCATGGTCGCGTCGTCGAACTCCGACTTGCGGCGGGGGCTGAACACCCACAACGCCAGGCCGACAAAGGCCACCATCACCACAACGGTGCCCAGGCCTCGAATCATCCCGATATCCATGAAGGTCACCGTTTGCTTTTGATGATGGTGCCAAGGCCTTGCAGGTAGGCCACCAATGCGTCCATTTCGGTCTTGCCCTTCACGGCGGCGGCTGCACCGGCGATGTCTTCGTCGGTGTAGGGCACGCCCAGGGTGCGCAAGACTTCCATCTTCTTCGCGGTGTCCTTGCCGTCGAGCTTGTTTTCCACGAGGAACGGGTACGCCGGCATTTTCGACTCAGGCACCACGTTGCGCGGGTTGTACAAGTGCGCGCGCTGCCAGTCATCGGAGTAACGCCCACCCACACGCGCCAGGTCCGGCCCGGTGCGCTTGGAGCCCCACAGGAACGGGTGGTCCCACACGCTTTCGCCGGCCACCGAGTAGTGGCCGTAGCGTTCGGTTTCGGCGCGGAACGGGCGAATCATCTGCGAATGGCAGCCCACGCAACCGTTGGCGATGTAGACGTCGCGGCCTTCCAGTTCAAGGGCGGTGCGCGGCTTCATGCCTTCGACCGGCTTGTTGGTCACGTCCTGGAAAAACAGCGGGACGATCTGGGTCAGGCCGCCGATGCTCACGGCGATGACCATGAAGAAGGCCAGCAGGCCGATATTCTTCTCGACTACTTCATGCTTCATCAGTGCGCTCCCACTACGGCGATCTTGGCGGCGGCTTCAGCTTCTGCAGGGTCGGATGCACGCACGGTGCGCCAGACGTTGTAGGCCATCAGGAACATGCCGGAGGCAAAGAACGCACCGCCCAGGGCGCGCACGATGTAGCCAGGGTGGCTGGCTTGCAGCGCTTCGACGAAGGAGTAGGTGAGGGTGCCGTCATCGTTGATCGCACGCCACATCAGGCCCTGGGTGATGCCGTTGACCCACATCGAGGCGATGTAGAGCACGGTGCCGATAGTGGCCAGCCAGAAGTGCGCGTTGATCAGCCCGACGCTGTGCATCTGCACACGGCCGAACAGTTTGGGGATCATGTGGTACAGCGCGCCGATGGAGATCATCGCCACCCAGCCGAGGGCGCCGGCGTGTACGTGGCCGATGGTCCAGTCGGTGTAGTGGGACAGCGAGTTGACGGTCTTGATCGCCATCATCGGGCCTTCAAAGGTCGACATGCCGTAGAACGCCAGCGACACCACCAGAAAGCGCAGGATCGGGTCGGTGCGCAACTTATGCCAGGCGCCCGAAAGGGTCATCATGCCGTTGATCATGCCGCCCCAGCTGGGTGCCAGCAGGATGATCGACATCGCCATGCCGAGCGACTGCGCCCAGTCCGGCAGCGCGGTGTAGTGCAAGTGGTGCGGGCCGGCCCAGATGTACAGGGTGATCAGCGCCCAGAAGTGCACGATGGACAAACGGTACGAGTAAATAGGCCGTTCGGCCTGTTTGGGCACGAAGTAGTACATCATCCCGAGAAAACCGGTGGTCAGGAAAAACCCCACCGCGTTGTGGCCGTACCACCACTGGATCATCGCATCCGTGGCCCCGGCGTAGGCCGAGTAGGACTTGAACAGGCTCACCGGCAGCGAGGCGTGGTTGACGATGTGCAACATCGCCGTCACCAGGATAAACGCGCCGTAGAACCAGTTGCCCACATAAATGTGCTTGGTCTTGCGCTTGACGATGGTGCCGAAGAACACCAGGGCGTAGGTCACCCAGACGATGGCGAGCAAAATGGCGATCGGCCATTCCAGCTCGGCGTATTCCTTGGTGGTGGTGTAGCCCAGGGGCAGGGTGACGATGGCGCCGACGATAACGGCTTGCCAGCCCCAGAAGGTGAAGGCCGCGAGGCCGTCGGAGATCAGTCGCGTCTGGCAGGTTCGCTGCACGACATAGTAGGAGGTGGCAAACAGTGCACATCCACCGAAGGCGAAAATCACCAGGTTGGTGTGCAGCGGGCGCAGACGGCCGAAGCTCGTCCATGGCAAGCCGAAGTTCAATTCCGGCCAGACCAGTTGCGAGGCGATGAACACCCCGAGCCCCATGCCAAGGATCCCCCAGACCACCGTCATGATGGCGAACTGGCGGACTACCTTATAGTTATAAGCAGTCGGACTGATTGCTGTGCTCATTCTAAGGTTCCACGGTTTAGGTTTTTTTATAGGTAAAATCGGCCGCAAGTATGTAGAAACCGAGGGGCCATTGCAACGCAATGACTGACCTGTATCAATGCGTTCCGCGCCAGATTCTGCGCCCTTTCCATGTTTGGTGTAAGGACAAAATCAGAAATCGAAAGCTGATCAAGTGGACAGGAATTTTTCCAGGCCGCGACGAAGGCCGTCGCGTACGCCAAAACCGCCCGCTGTGCAGCAAGCGTAGACCCGAATGTCAGGAGGGGAAAGGTGTGCTGTGGAAGGGGTGCACCACAGGTAAGCGGGGCCTCCCCTGAGCAGGGGAGGCAGTCGGAGGTTATTCGGTTTGGCTTTCTGGCGTTGCGCCATCGGCGTTATGGGACAGGCTGTAAACATACGCGGCCAGCAGGTGCACCTTGTCGTTGCCTTGCAGCACCTCCTGCGCCGGCATCTGGCCCTGGCGGCCGTGGCGGATGGTCTGCTGCAACTGCGCAAGGCTGGTGCCGTAGATGTAGCCGGCCGGTTTGGTCAGGTCCGGCGCGCCCATGGCTTCCATGCCGTGGCCTTGCGGGCCGTGGCAAGCCACGCAGGTGGTGTTGAACGCCGTTTGGCCGGCGGCCAGGTCGGCCGTGCTGTCGGCCGGCAAGGGCAGCTTGGCCAGGTCGTGGCGAACATAGGCGGCAACGTTTTTCACGCCGTCGTCGCCGAGCATGTCACCCCAGGCCGGCATTGCCGCGTGGCGGCCGTTGAGGATGGTGGTCTTGATCGCCTCGGCCGAACCGCCCCAGCGCCAGATGTTGTCCGCCAGGTTCGGGAAGCCATACGCGCCTTTGGCATCCGAGCCGTGGCACACCGCGCAGTTGGAGGCGAACAGGCGACCGCCCATTTTCAACGCCTGTGGGTCCTTGGCCACCTCTTCCACGGGCATGGCCGAGAATTTGGCGAAGATCGGCCCGAATTTGGTGTCGGCCTTGGCCATTTCCTTGTCCCATTCCTTGGTCGAGGTCCAGCCGTCTTCATAGCCCGGCAGCACGCCTTTCCAGTTGCCCAGGCCCGGGTAGAGGATCAGGTAGCCGACCGCAAACACCAGGGTGCCGACGAACAGCATGAACCACCACTGGGGCAGCGGGTTGTCGTATTCCTCGATACCGTCGAAAGCGTGGCCCATGGTCTGGTCGACGCTGCCACGGGTTTCGCCCTTGCGGGTGCCGATCAAGAGCCAGGTCAGGCCGATCAGGCTGCCGAGGGTCAGAACGCAGATCCATGTACTCCAGAACAGGGTCATGGCTGGGTGCTCCTTGTTGCAGGCGCTTCTTGCGCGTCGGATGGAAGAGGCTCATCGGCGAAGGGCAGCAGGCGCGCCTGCTCGAATTCCGCATTGCGCCGGTTGTTGAACACCCACAGCGACAGGCCGATAAAGGCGATGGCGACCACCAGCGTGCCGAGGCCGCGGATGGTGCCTGCATCGAATTCAAATCCCATGGCTCACCTCTTGCTCTTGATGGCAGTGCCGAGCACTTGCAGGTACGAGACCAGCGCGTCCATCTCGGTCTTGCCCTTGAGGCTGGCGACGGCGCCACTGATGTCGTCGTCGGTGTAGGGCACGCCGAGGGTGCGCATCACCTTCAACTTGGTCTCGGTGTGGCTGCTGTCCACGGCGGCCGTGACCAGCCACGGGTAGGCCGGCATTTTCGACTCGGGCACCACGTTGCGCGGGTTGTACAAGTGCGCGCGGTGCCAGTCGTCCGAGTAGCGTGCGCCGACGCGTGCCAGGTCCGGCCCGGTACGTTTGGAACCCCACAGGAACGGGTGGTCCCACACGCTTTCGCCGGCCACCGAGTAATGGCCGTAGCGTTCGGTTTCGGCGCGGAACGGGCGAATCATCTGCGAGTGGCATTGCACGCAGCCTTCGCGGATGTAGATGTCGCGGCCTTCCAGTTGCAGCGCGGTGTAGGGCTTCATACCTTCCACCGGCTTGTTGGTCACGTCCTGGAAGAACAGCGGGACGATCTGGGTCAGGCCGCCGATGCTCACGGCAAGCACCATGAGCAGCATCAGCAGGCCGACGTTTTTTTCAATCGTTTCGTGTTTCATCACAGACTCCTCAGGCCAGCTGCGCAGTGGTAGTGGCTTCGACTGGCTGCGCCGAACGCACGGTGCGCCAGGTGTTGTAAGCCATCAGGAACATGCCGCTGAGGAACACCGCACCGCCTACCAGGCGCACGACGAAGCCAGGGTGGCTGGCCACCAGGGTTTCGACGAAGGAGTAGGTCAGCGTCCCGTCTTCGTTGACCGCACGCCACATCAGGCCCTGGGCGATGCCGTTGACCCACATCGAGGCGATGTAGAGCACGGTGCCGATGGTGGCCAGCCAGAAGTGCGCGTTGATCAGGCCGAGGCTGTACATCTGCTCGCGACCGAAGACTTTCGGGATCATGTGGTACAGCGCGCCGATGGAGATCATCGCCACCCAACCCAGCGCCCCGGCGTGTACGTGGCCGATGGTCCAGTCGGTGTAGTGGGAGAGGGCGTTGACGGTCTTGATCGCCATCATCGGGCCTTCGAAGGTCGACATGCCGTAGAACGCCAGGGAGACCACCAGGAAGCGCAAAATCGGGTCGCTGCGCAATTTATGCCAGGCGCCCGAAAGGGTCATCATGCCGTTGATCATGCCGCCCCAGCTCGGTGCCAGCAGCACCAGCGACATCACCATGCCCAGAGACTGTGCCCAGTCCGGCAGCGCGGTGTAGTGCAAGTGGTGCGGGCCGGCCCATATGTACAGGGTGATCAGTGCCCAGAAGTGCACGATGGACAAACGATAGGAGTACACCGGGCGCTCGGCCTGCTTGGGCACGAAGTAGTACATCATCCCCAAAAAGCCTGCGGTGAGGAAAAAGCCTACCGCGTTATGCCCATACCACCATTGCACCATGGCATCCGTCGCACCGCCGTAGAGGCTGTACGACTTGGTCAGGCTGACCGGGATTTCCAGGTTGTTGACGATATGCAGGATGGCCACGGTGATGATGAACGCACCGAAGAACCAGTTACCGACGTAGATGTGCTTGGTGTTGCGCTTCATCACCGTGCCGAAGAACACGATGGCGTAGGCCACCCAGACGATGGTGATGAGGATGTCGATCGGCCATTCCAGCTCGGCGTATTCCTTGGAGCTGGTGTAGCCCAGCGGCAAGGTGATCGCGGCCAGCAGGATGACCAGCTGCCAGCCCCAGAAGCAGAACGCGGCGATTTTCGGCGCGAACAAGGTGGTCTGGCAGGTGCGTTGCACCGAGTAGAACGAGCTGGCAAATAGCGCGCAGCCGCCGAAGGCGAAGATCACTGCGTTGGTGTGCAGCGGGCGCAAACGGCCGAAGCTGGTCCAGGGCAAATCGAAGTTGAGCGCGGGCCAGACCAATTGGGCGGCGAGAAAAACCCCGAGCCCCATGCCGACGATGCCCCACACCACCGTCATAATGGCGAATTGGCGGACCACCTTGTAGTTATAGGCGGTACTTAAAGTAGTGTTCATGGTTCCCCATCCACGGTTCAACCCAAGCAAGTGCGGCACTTGGGCTGGAGTTATAGGCAGACTAAATAGCGAGGCAAGCATGGGCAAAGAGCACAAGGCCAGTATTGACGGGGATCAATGGGCGCAGTGTGTGCGTGAGCGCGGCTGGTTGTGGGACGAAGCGAAAGGGTCTATCGCGCGTACGCCGGTCACGCTGATCCTGGCCCACGGCGCCGGCGCACCGATGGACTCAGGCTTCATGAACGACATGGCTGCACGCCTTGCCGGGCACGGCGTGAACGTATTGCGCTTCGAGTTTCCCTACATGGCCCAGCGCCGCTTGGACGGGGGCAAACGCCCGCCCAACCCGGCGCCTAAATTGCTCGAAGCCTGGCGCGAGGTGTATGCGCTGGTGCGACGTCATGTCGCTGGGACACTGGCCATTGGCGGCAAGTCCATGGGCGGGCGCATGGCCAGTTTGTTGGCTGATGAGCTAGGCGCTGGTGGGTTGGTGTGCCTGGGGTATCCGTTTTATGCGGTGGGCAAGCCGGAGAAACCACGGGTCGAGCACTTGGCGGGGTTGAAGACGCCGACGTTGATTGTGCAAGGGGAGCGCGATGCGTTGGGCAATCGGGCGGCGGTGGAGGGGTATGTGTTGTCGCCGACTATCGAGGTGTTGTGGCTGGTGGCGGGGGATCATGATTTGAAGCCGTTGAAGGCTTCGGGGTTTAGCCATGAGCAGCATTTGGAGGCTGCTGCGGTGAAGGTGGCTGGGTTTTTGGGTGGGCTGTAGGGCCCCATCGGGGGCAAGCCCCTCCCACACTTGAATGTATTCACAGATCAAAATGTGTGAACACAGTTAAATGTGGGAGGGGGCTTGCCCCCGATAGCGGTATCAGCGGTTAAACCGCTCCACCAGCGAATACTGGGTATTCGCCGTATGCGTCAGATCTTCACTCAACTGCGCCGAGTTCAACGCCTGCTCCGACGTCTGATCCGCCAACAGCGCAATGGTGCTGATATTGCGGCTGATCTCTTCCGCCACCGAGCTTTGCTCTTCGGTCGCTGCCGCAATCTGCGTGGTCATGTCGGTAATGTGCGCCACCGCTTCACTGATCCCCACCAGCGCCTGGTCCGCTTCCATCACCCGCGCCACACCTTCTTCGGCCTGGCGATGCCCGGCGTCCATGGTTTGCACGGCGGCGGCGGCGGTTTGCTGCAGCTTGGCGATCAGGGCATGGATCTGCCCGGTCGATTCGGCCGTGCGCTGCGCCAACTGGCGCACTTCATCGGCCACTACCGCAAACCCACGGCCCATCTCACCGGCACGGGCCGCTTCGATGGCGGCGTTGAGCGCCAGCAGGTTGGTCTGGTCGGCAATGCCTTTGATCACGTCAACTACGCCGCCGATCTCGTCGCTGTCTTTGGCCAGCTGGGTGACCGTTACGCCGGTCTCGCCCACCGCTACCGACAGACGCTGGATCGCCTCGCGGGTTTCCCCGGCGATGTGGCGGCCGCGACCGGTCAGGCGATTGGCTTCCTGGGTGGCGTCGGCCGTGCGCTGCACATGGCTGGCGACTTCCTGGGTGGTGGCCGCCATCTGGTTGACGGCAGTGGCCACCTGCTCGGTTTCCACGCGCTGGCGTTCCAGGCCGCTGGAGCTGTTATGTGCGTAGGTATTGGACTGCGCCGCCTGGGTGTTGAGGTGCTCCGCGGTGTCCTGCAAGCGCGTGAGGCAGGTCTTCAGACGCGCCTCCTGGCTGAGGATCGACATCTCCAGGCGCGCCTGGGCGCCACGGCTGTCGGTGTACATCTGCGCGATCAACGGGTCGGAGGTGGTCTGCTCGGCCAGGCGCAGCAGGCGCTTGAGGCCGCGCTGTTGCCAGCTCAGGCCCAGCAGGCCGAGCGGCACCGACAACCCCGCCGCCAGGGCAAAGCCCCATTGGGAAGTGAGGGTGGCGCCGATCATGAAGCTCAACTGGCTCACCAGGATAAACGGCAGCCAATCCTGCAACACCGGCAGCCACTTGTCGCGCTGGGGCACGGCCGACTTGCCCTGGTTGATGCGTTGGTAGAGCGCTTCGGCGCGGCGGATCTGCTCGGCGGTGGGCTTGATGCGCACCGATTCGTAGCCGACCACCTGGTTGCCTTCGAAAACCGGCGTCACATAGGCGTTAACCCAATAGTGATCCCCGGTCTTGCAGCGATTCTTGACAATGCCCATCCATGGCAAGCCTTGTTTGAGCGTCGTCCACATATGCCCGAACACCGCCGCCGGCACATCCGGGTGGCGCACCAGGTTGTGGGGTGCGCGCAGCAGTTCTTCGCGGGTGAACCCACTGATCTCGACAAACGCGTCGTTACAGTAAGTGATCACACCCTTGGCATCCGTGGTGGAGATCAACCGTTGCTGAGCGGGGAAGGTACGTTCGCGCTGGGTAACGGGTTGGTTATTACGCATGATTGTTCAATCCGCAAGGCTTTCAGGGGTTATCGGCCTTGGCGGCGGTTTATTTAACTTATTTTTGCAACAATCGACCGGCTCTTGCCGGCCGCAACACCAGCCACAACGCCCCCGCAATCAACACCCCGCCATACACATGCGCCATCGACAGCGGCTCATCCAGCAGCAGCGCGCCCCACAGTACGCCGAACGGCGGAATCATGAACGTGACGGTCATCGACTTCACCGGGCCAATGGACGACAGCAAACGGAAGTACAGAATGTAGGCCAGCGCCGTACACACCAGCCCCAACCCCAGCAGCGACAACCACACCTGCCAGCCACCCCAGCTCGCGGGTGGATGGCTGATGGCGTTGTAGGCAAAGACCGGCAGCAGGAACAGGGTCGCGCCGAGCATGCTGCCCAGCGCCGACAGGCGACTGTCCAGCCCGCCGCGCTGGTCGAGCCAGCGGCGTGCGAGGAAACCGGCAAAGCCATAGCAGGTGGTGGCCAGCAGGCAGGCGAGGGCGCCCATCAACAGGTCCAGGTCGAAGGCCACCGGGCCGGCGCGGGTCAGGATGCCGACGCCGAGCAAACCCAGGCTCACCCCGGCGACTTTCGACGGGGTAAGGCGTTCGTGGAAAAACAGCCCGCCGATCAGCACACCCATCAACGGCGTGGTGGCGTTGAAGATCGCCGAGTAACCCGCCGGCAGCACCTGGGCCGCCACCGAATACATGCTCGCCGGGATGCCGGAGTTGATCACCCCCAGCAGCAAAACCGTCTTGAACTTGCCCTGGAAATCCCAGCGCACGCGCATCGCCGCGAGGATCACCAGCAACCCGGCGGCGGCAATCGACACACGGAAAAACGCAGTCGGCACCGCGCCGATTTCCGGCGCGATGATGCGCATAAACAGAAAGCTCGCGCCCCAGATGGCGGCGAGCCCGAGCAGGTACAGGGTGTCGACAGGTCTCACGGTAAACGTCCTACGTAAAGAAGGCCGCGAGTGTTGCCCAGTGGCCTGCACGACACAATCACTGTTTACAGCACAAACCGCGTGACCATGCCATTGAGGTCCACCGCCAGGCGCGACAGCTCCTGGCTGGCGGCCGAGGTCTGGGTGGCACCGGCGGCGGTTTGCGTGGACAGGTCGCGGATGTTCACCAAACTGCGGTCCACATCCCGCGCCACCAGCGCCTGCTGCTCGGCGGCACTGGCGATCACCAGGTTGCGCTGGCTGATCTGCGAGATGGCCGCGGTGATTTTTTCCAGTGCGCTGCCGGCGCTGTTGGCGCGTTGCAGGGTAGTGCCTGCGTGTTCGGCGCTGCTGTTGAGCGCCTCGACGGTGTCCTGGGTGCCTTGCTGGATGCCGCTAATCATCTGCTCGATTTCCTCGGTAGAGTCTTGGGTACGCTGCGCCAGCGAACGCACCTCGTCGGCCACCACCGCAAAGCCGCGCCCGGCCTCACCGGCGCGCGCGGCTTCAATCGCCGCGTTGAGCGCCAGCAGGTTGGTTTGCCCGGCAATCCCACGGATCACTTCCAGCACCTTGCTGATGTCCTGAGCCTGCACGGCCAGGCCTTCGGCCTTGTTCGAGGCGCCGAGCACTTCGTCCACCAGGTTCTGGATCGAGCTGATGGTTTCGCTGATCTGGTAGTGGCCGTGCTTGCTGTCTTCATCGGACGCCTTGGAAGCCTCGGCGCTGGACACCGCATTGCCCGCCACTTCGTCGACGGCCGCGCTCATCTCGGTGACGGCGGTGGCGGCCTGTTCGATTTCATCGTTCTGCGCTTGCAGGCCGCGGGTGCTCTGCTCCATCACCGAGCTCATCTCTTCGGCGGCGGAGGCCAGCTGCTGCGCCGATTCGCTGATGCCACGGATGGTGGTTTGCAGCTGGGTCTGCATGGTCGCCAGGGCGCCGAGCAATTGGGCCGGTTCGTCAATGCCGCTGACCGCAATCGGCTGGCTCAAGTCGCCGGCGGCGATGGTGCGCGCCACGGCCAACGCCTGGCCAAGCGGAGCGGTGATGCTGCGGGTCAGCAGCCAGGCGAGTAGCAGGGTCGCAATCAGTGCTATCACGATGATCAGGCCAACCACCCACTGCGCGCGCGTATACATCTGCGCGGCGGAGTCGGCGGCGGCTTCGACGCCGTTCTGGTTAAAGGTAATCAGGTTTTCCAGGCTCTGGGTGAGGACCGTGCCTTGTGGCGCGAGGCGGTTGTTGAGCAGGTCAATGGCGTCTTGCTGCTGGTCCTTGTCCACCAGGGCGACCATCTGGCTGACGATGCTGAGGTAGCCGGCCACATTGGTTTTCACCAGCGCGAGCATCTCGCGTTCTTCGTCATTGCTCAGCAGGCTTTCGTGGCGGTCCAGCAGGGTTTGCAGCTCGCCGCGGTGGCGGGTAATCAGGTTTTTACTGGTGTCGCGAATCCGCGATTCATCGGTGGTTGCCATGCGCAGGGCTTCCAGGCGGATGCTGGCCACGTAGGCCGCGCTGTCGTGGATATTCTCGATGCTCGGCATCCACGATTCCTCGATAACCAGCGCGCTTTCGCGCAGCTTGGCCATCTGGCCCAGGCCAAACAGGCCGACAATCACCAGCAAGCTGGCCAAAACCGCAAAACTCAGACCGGCGCGCAAACCGATCCGCATATTCCTCAATGACATCTCAATGCTCCTTGGGCGATTAAAACCTGTTCCCGAGTCGGTCTTTTGACCTTGTTAGGGCGGGAGAGGGCGCGCTATATATCAAAGTGCCACTAAGGTGGTAATCAGGGTTTCCCTTAGTTGGATCCAAAACCCGACCAAGGGATTACGCCCATCTGGCCTGGCAGTTTTCCGGCACCACGCTGGCAAGCCACGGCGTTGAAGGCTTGCAGTGAAAACGCCGTGCGACTTTTTGGTGCGTTTATTGACCGGGCGGTCGAATTAAATAAATTGAAAGTAAATGTGCGCATTGAACGAAGTTGTACGGGAAGGCGGCGCAAATGCCGCTTCTCCTGCCTCTGTTCACTGGCTAAGCTCAGGGCTTCCAGATGCCCGCAGAGGTTTCCCGCATGTCGCCAGCCACGCCCGCCCTCGCCATTGCCCGCACGATCCTCGAAGGGTTCGACGATTACCGCGAACACTTCCGCCAGATCACCGATGGCGCCCGCGAGCGGTTTGAAAAGGCCCAGTGGCAGCAGGGCCAGGCAGCCTCGGCGGCGCGCATCAACCTGTATGAAGAGAAAGTCTTTGAAGTGACCAGCGGCCTGCGCGCCGGTTTCGCTGACGCCGACCTGTTGGACATCGACCTGTGGCCCCTGGTGAAAAGCGCCTACATCGGCCTGATCGACCTGCGTTTTGACGATGAACTCTCCGAGACCTGGTACAACTCGATCTTCTGCGGCCTGTTCAGCCATGACCTGATCAGCGACGGCTGCATGTTCATCCACACCACCCGCCCGAGCCTGCGCCGCGCGCGGGCCGCGCAAACCCGCACCTACACGCCGACCGGGAAGATCCCCGAGATGCTCGCGCAGATCTTTGCCGATTATCGCTTCAGCGAACCCTATGCCGACCTGGCCACCGACCTGGGCCGCCTTGAAGCGCAACTGCGCGAGAACCTGCCCGACTGGGTGTGCAAAGACCCGGAGCTGGGCGTCGAGCTGTTTTCCTCGGTGCTCTACCGCAATAAAGGCGCCTACCTGGTCGGCCGCATCTACACCCGCGACGAGCAATGGCCGCTGGTGATTCCGCTGCTGCACCGCGAAGGGCAGGGCATCCAGATCGATGCGCTGATCACCGACGAAGCCGAGGTGTCGATCATCTTTTCGTTCACCCGCTCCTACTTCATGGTCGACGTGCCGGTGCCGGCGGAATTCATCGGCTTTCTCAGGCGTATCCTGCCGGGCAAGCACATCGCCGAGCTGTACACCTCCATCGGTTTCTACAAGCACGGCAAGTCGGAGTTCTACCGCGCGCTGATCAACCACCTGGCCAGCACCGACGATCAATTCATCATGGCGCCGGGCGTGCGCGGCATGGTCATGAGCGTGTTTACCCTGCCGGGCTTCAACACCGTGTTCAAGATCATCAAGGACCGCTTTTCACCGTCGAAAAACGTCAACCGCGCCACGGTGATCGAGAAGTACCGCCTGGTCAAAAGCGTCGACCGCGTGGGGCGCATGGCCGACACCCAGGAGTTCGCCGACTTCCGTTTCCCCTTGAGCAAATTCGAGCCCGAGTGCCTGGCCGAGTTGCTCGAAGTGGCCGCCGGCACCGTTGAAGTCGAGGGCGACACCGTGCTGATCCGCCACTGCTGGACCGAGCGGCGCATGACCCCGCTCAACCTCTACCTGGAAAACGCCAACCCCGCCCAGGTGCGCGAAGCCCTGGAAGACTACGGCCTGGCGATCAAGCAACTGGCGGCGGCGAATATCTTCCCCGGCGACATGCTGCTGAAAAACTTTGGCGTCACCCGCCACGGCCGCGTGGTGTTCTATGACTACGACGAAATCTGCTTTCTTACCGAGGCCAACTTCCGCCACATCCCCGCACCGCGCACCCCGGAGGATGAAATGGCCTCCGAACCCTGGTACTCCATCGGCCCGCTGGACGTGTTCCCGGAAGAATTTCCGCCGTTCCTGTTTGCCGACGCCGGCCAGCGCAGGCTATTCGACGAGCTGCATGGCGAGTTGTACAACGCCGACTACTGGAAAGGCCTGCAGGACGCGATCCGCGCCGGCAAGGTGATCGATGTGTTCCCCTACCGCCGCAAAGACCCGCTATAAGCTGCACCCACACCTCCCACATTTGCTTGCGGTTTACACCTGGGGCGCGCGTGAAGCTTGGCGCTCCCAACCGCTTTTCTGCCACACTTGCCGGCCGTGCCTAAATCGACGACCTGCAAAGTACCTGATGACTGACCAAGTGCCCGCTATCGACCAACTGCTGAAAAACCTCGATCACGCCATGCTCGCCGACCGCCACCGCTTGCGGCGCCAGTTGCTCGAGCTGCGCAAGAAGCCCGACGAGGAGAAGCTGGCGCAGTGGGTCACGCGCATGCAGGCGTCCTGCGCCCAGGTCACCGCGCGGCGCGCCAGCCTGCCGGTGATCCGCTATGACGACAGCCTGCCCATCGCCGCCAAGCGCGACGAGATCAAGGAGGCATTGCTCAAGCATCAAGTGCTGATCATTGCCGGCGAAACCGGTTCGGGCAAAACCACCCAGCTGCCGAAAATTTGCCTGGAAGTCGGTCGTGGCCAGTACGGCCTGATCGGTCACACCCAGCCACGCCGCATCGCCGCGCGCAGCGTCGCCAGCCGGGTCGCCGAAGAGCTTGCTACCCCTTTGGGCGCGCTGGTCGGTTATCAGGTGCGCTTCGAAGACCAAAGCGATTCCAACACGCTGATCAAACTGATGACCGACGGCATCCTGCTGGCGGAAACCCAGAACGACCGTTACCTGGAACGCTACGACACGATCATCGTCGACGAAGCCCACGAGCGCAGCCTCAACATCGACTTCCTGCTCGGCTACCTGAAAACCCTGCTGCCGCGTCGCCCGGACCTGAAAGTCATCATCACCTCGGCGACCATCGACCTGGAGCGCTTTTCCAAGCACTTCGACGATGCGCCGATCGTGGAGGTGTCGGGCCGCACCTTCCCGGTCGATACCTGGTACCGCCCGCTGACCCTGGAACAGGACGAGGAGGGCAACCGCGTCGAGGACGACTTGACCGTCGACCAGGCGATCCTCGCTACCCTCGATGAAATCGCCGCCTACGAGCGCAGCGAGCGCCGCAGCCCTGGCGATGTGCTGGTGTTTTTGCCGGGCGAGCGCGAGATTCGCGACGCCGCCGAAATGCTGCGCAAGGCCCAGCTCAAGCACACCGAAATTCTGCCGCTGTATGCGCGTTTGTCGCCGGCCGAGCAGCAGCGGATTTTCCAGTCCCACCCGGGCCGTCGCGTGGTGCTGGCGACTAACGTCGCGGAAACCTCGCTGACCGTGCCAGGCATTCGCTACGTGATCGACAGCGGCACCGCGCGCATCAGCCGCTACAGCTACCGCGCCAAGGTGCAGCGCCTGCCGATCGAGGCGATTTCCCAGGCCAGCGCCAACCAGCGTAAAGGCCGTTGCGGCCGGGTCGAGCCGGGCATCTGCATCCGTTTGTACAGCGAAGAAGACTTTATCGGGCGCCCGGAATTTACCGATCCGGAAATCCTGCGCACCAACCTCGCCGCCGTGATCCTGCAGATGCTGCATCTGCGCCTGGGCGAGATCACCGATTTCCCGTTTATCGAGCCGCCGGACGGCAAGGCCATCAGCGACGGTTTCAACCTGCTGCAAGAGTTGTCGGCGGTCGACCGCAACAGCCAGCTCACGCCGCTGGGCCGCCAGCTGGCGCGCCTGCCGGTGGACCCGCGTATGGGCCGCATGCTGCTCGAAGCGGCCAAGTTGGGCAGCCTGCAGGAAGTGTTGATCGTGGCCAGCGCCATGTCGATCCAGGACCCGCGCGAGCGCCCGCCGGAGCGTCAGCAAGCTGCCGACCAGGCCCACGCCCAGTGGAAAGACCCGGATTCGGACTTCGCCGGGTTGGTTAACCTGTGGCGCGGCTTTGAAGAGCAGCGCCAGGAGCTGACCGCCAGCCCGCTGCGCAACTGGTGCCGCAAGAACTTCCTGAATTATTTGCGTCTGCGCGAGTGGCGCGATTCCCATCGCCAGTTGAGCCTGATCTGCCGCGACATGCAGCTGACCGTCAACAAGGAACCGGCGGATTTTCCCAAGTTGCACAAGGCGGTGCTGTCCGGGCTGCTCAGCCAGATTGGCCAGAAAACCGAAGACGGCGACTACCTTGGCGCGCGTCAGCGACGCTTCTGGATTCACCCGTCGTCGGGCATCGGCAAAAAACGCCCGCAATGGCTGATGACCGCCGAGCTGGTGGAAACCACCAAGCTCTACGCGCGCATGGTGGCCAAGATCGATGCCGACTGGATCGAGCCGCTGGCCGGGCACCTGATCAAGAAGAACCACTTCGAACCGCACTGGGAGAAGAAGCGCGGCCAAGTGGTGGCGTTTGAGCAGATCACCCTGTTCGGGCTGATTGTGGTGGGCCGCCGGCCGGTGCATTACGGGCCGATTGACCCGGTGGTGTCGCGCGAGCTGTTTATTCGCGAAGGCCTGGTGCGCGGCGAGATTCAGTCCCGCGCCAAGTGCCTCACGGCCAACCAGCAACTGCTTGAGCAACTCGACGAACTGGAAGCCAAGGCCCGCCGCCGCGACATCCTCGCCGACGAAGAAACCCTGTACGCCTTCTACGACGCGCGCCTGCCGGCGGAGATCCACCAGACCGCGACCTTCGACAGTTGGTACAAGGTCAACAGCCAGAAAGACCCGCAATTGCTGATCATGCGCGAAGAAGACGTGCTGGCCCGCGAGGCCAGTGAAGTTACCGCCGAGCATTACCCCGACACCCTGCACCTGGGCGACCTGGCCCTGGCGCTGAGTTATCACTTCGAGCCCAACCACCCGCGCGATGGCGTGACCCTGCGCGTGCCGGCGCCGCTGCTGCCGGCCCTACCGCCGGAGCGCCTGGAGTGGCTGGTGCCGGGGGTGATCGAAGCCAAGTGCATCGCCCTGGTGCGCAACCTGCCCAAGGCGCTGCGCAAGAACTTCGTGCCCGTGCCGGATTTCGTCAAGGCCGCGTTGCAGCGTATCGAATTCGGCCAGGGTTCGTTGCCCCAGGCCCTGGGCCGTGAACTGCTGCGCATGACCGGCGCGCGGGTCAGCGATGAGGCCTGGGCCGAAGCCGCGCAGCAGGTGGAAAACCACCTGAAAATGAACCTGGAAGTGGTCGACGCCCAGGGCAAGTTCCTCGGCGAAGGCCGCGACCTGGCCGAGCTGACCGCGCGTTTCGCCGAAGCCAGCCAGGCTGCATTGGCCGTGCCGCAAACCGCGAAAAGCCAGCAGCCAGTGGAAGCCAAGGTGTTTGCCGCGGTGGCTGAAACCACCCAGCAAAACATCGCCGGTTTGAAAATGACGGTGTACCCGGCGCTGGTGGAAGAAAACGGTACGGTCAAGGAAGGGCGTTTTTCGACCGCCGCCGAGGCCGAGTTCCAGCACCGCCGCGCCTTGCAGCGCCTGCTGATGCAGCAACTGGCGGAACCGGCGAAATTCCTGCGCGGCAAACTGCCAGGCCTTACCGAATTGGGCCTGATGTACCGCGAGCTGGGGCGCATCGACGCGCTGGTCGAAGATATTCTGCTGGCCAGCCTCGACACCTGCGTGCTCGAAGGCGAAACCAGTCTGCCACGTGACGGCGCCGGCCTGGCCGCCCTGGCGGAACGCAAGCGCGGCAGTTGGACCGAACACGCCGAACGCCTGGCGCGCCTGACCCTGGAGGTGCTGAAACTCTGGCACGGCTTGCAAAAGCGCTTCAAGGGCAAGATCGACCTGGCCCAGGCCGTGGCCCTCAACGACATCAAGCAACAGCTGAGCAACCTGGTGTACCCCGGTTTTGTGCGGGAAACCCCGGCGCAATGGTTCAAGGAATTGCCGCGTTACCTCAAGGCCATCGAGTTGCGCCTGGAGAAACTGCCGAGCCAGGTGCAAAAGGATCGGGTGTGGAGCAGCGAGCTGGGCGGGTTGTGGGCGCAGTACCAGAACCGCCTGAACAAGCATGCGCAGGAAGGCAAGCGCGATCCCGAGTTGGCGCTCTACCGCTGGTGGCTGGAGGAATATCGGGTGTCGTTGTTTGCCCAGCAGTTGGGCACCAAGGTGCCGATTTCCGACAAGCGCTTGAGCAAGCAATGGAGTCAGGTCGACGCCTGATCCTGTTCTCTGTCCCCAAGGCTACCCCTCCCACATTTAAAAGGTGTTTATCTGGGAAGTGGCGCCAAATCCCCGGGGTTGTGGCAAACTTCGCGCCTATAAATGCCGGGATCGTCGTGTGTGAGTGCGGCGCGATGGAATAAAGCGATGCCAGTTTGATGTCCGCCACGCGGAATAAAACTACTTACAGTTTGGTACGTCGGTACCAACATCTTCTCTGCCTGACAGATTTAGAGGAACGACCGTGCATAACGTCGTCATCAGCGGCACTGGCCTGTACACACCGGCCAACAGCATTTCCAACGAAGAGCTGGTGCAGTCTTTCAATGCCTACGTGCAGCAGTTCAACAGCGACAACGCTGACGCCATCGAGCGCGGCGATGTGCAGGCACTGACCGAATCCAGCGCGGCCTTTATCGAAAAGGCCTCGGGCATCAAGAGCCGCTTTGTGATGGACAAGGACGGCATCCTCGACCCGCAGCGCATGGCCCCACGCCTGCCCGAGCGCAGCAACGACGAGTGGTCGGTGCTCTGCCAGATGGCCATCGGCGCTGCCGAACAAGCCCTGCAGCGCGCCGGCAAGACCGCCGCCGATATCGACGGCGTGATCGTCGCCTGTTCCAACCTGCAACGCGCCTACCCGGCCATCGCCATCGAAGTCCAGGAAGCCCTGGGCATTGCCGGCTTCGGTTTCGACATGAACGTGGCGTGTTCCTCGGCGACCTTCGGCATCCAGAACGCTGCCAACAGCATCCAGCTGGGCCAGGCGCGGGCGATCCTGATGGTCAACCCGGAAGTCTGCACCGGCCACCTGAATTTCCGTGACCGCGACAGCCACTTCATCTTCGGCGACGCCGCCACCGCCGTGGTCCTGGAGCGCGCCGACCTGGCCACCTCCGAGCACCAGTTCGACGTGGTGAGCACCAAGCTGCTGACCAAGTTCTCGAACAATATCCGCAACAACTTCGGCTTCCTCAACCGCACGGCGGAAGAAGGCATCGGCGCGCCGGACAAGCTGTTCGTGCAGGAAGGCCGCAAAGTCTTCCGTGATGTCTGCCCGATGGTTGCCGAGCTGATCGGCGTGCACCTGGAAGAAAACCAGTTGAGCGTCACCGACGTGAAGCGCTTCTGGCTGCACCAGGCCAACCTGAGCATGAACCACCTGATTGTGAAGAAACTGCTGGGCCGCGAAGCCACGGTGGAAGAAGCGCCGGTGATCCTCGATACTTACGCCAATACCAGCTCGGCGGGCTCGGTGATTGCTTTCCACACCTACCAGGACGACCTGCCCAAGGGCGCCGTCGCGGTACTCAGTTCGTTTGGCGCGGGTTACTCGATCGGTAGCGTGATCCTGCGCAAACGCTAACCACATCGAGGTCTTGAATGGCAGCAGCGGACGACGCGCACCTGCTTGAACGCCTGCTCAAGGGTGAGCAGCGGGCCTATAAGGAATTGGTCACCACCTACCAGAGCGCGATGCGGGCGGTGGCGTATGCCATCGTCGGCCAGCGCCATGCCGACGAAGTGGTGCAGGACGCCTGGCTGTCGGTGGTGCGCAACCTGGCCAAGTTCGAGGGGCGTTCCAGCCTCAAGACCTGGCTGCTGACCATCACCGCCAACGCCGCCAAAGGCCGCTACAAACAGAATCGCCGGGAAGTGTTGCTCGACGATTTACCGTCGCCTCATGGCACCATCGGTGATGAGCGTTTTGTGCCCGACGATGGTCACTGGGCCGTCGCCCCGTATGCCTGGCACCAGGACACCCCGGAAGCCCTGCTGACCGAGGACGAACTGCGCAAATGCCTGGAACACACGTTGTTGAGCCTGTCTGAACTGCAAAGCAGCGTGCTGGTACTGCGTGAACGCCAGGGCCTGGAGTTGGAAGAGATCTGTAATCTTCTGACGCTGTCGCTCTCCAATGTCCGTGTGCTGTTGCATCGAGCACGGCTTAAAGTCTTCGCCACGGTGGAGCATTTTGAGGAAACGGGCGAATGCTGACCTGTAAAGAACAAGTGGCGCGTTCCAGTGACTATCTCGATGGGCAATTGAGCTTTCGAGAGCGCTTGCTGGTGCGCCATCACTTGATGTTCTGCCCCAACTGCCGACGGTTTATCCGCCAGATGCGCCTGATGCAGGCGACGCTGAAGATAATGCCCGAGGAGCCGGTAAAGGATGTGGATGCCTTGGCGCAGCGGCTGGCTGCCGAGCGGCTCAAGGATCAGCAAGGCGGGGAATAAAGCAGGCTCGCGTAGGTGGACCGGACGGATGATGGGGACCGTTCCACCCACGCAAGGCTGTTGCAGCGACCTCGGGCCGTCCTGGCCCAAGGCTTGAAACACTCGGATCAGAACTTGGCTTCGGCGTCCAGCTGGAAGGTGTTGGCCTTGGCGCTGCGGTCTACGAGCGTGCGGCTGTAGGTGTCGGTCTTGGTCAGGAAGTAAGTGGCACCGATGGCGAAGTTCTTGTCGATGTCGTAGCCGACCTTGAACTTGTGACCACGGGAACCGGTGAAGCCGCCGCCGAAGTCCGAATCGGTGAATGCGCCGACCACGGCGTTTTTCTCTACGTCGCGATAGTTGTAGTCCAGGTTGAAGCCAAACACCTTGGACTTGGCACCCAGCAACCAGGCGGTGTCCGCATCGTCGATGGCGTCGTTGTTTTTCACGTACTGGCCGTAGAAGGCCAGAGGGACTGCCAGGCCGCCGATATCGACTTGGCTGAAGCCTTCATACAGGCGGAACTCACCATTTGGCGTGTTGCCGTTGGTGGCCAGTACGTTCGGCGTGCTGGTCCCCGCGGCACGGCTGTCTTCATCGTTCTGGTAGGCGTAGACACTGCCGCCCAGGGTCACTTTGAGGTTGTCGGTCACCGAGAAACGGGTACCCAACTGGCCGGTGGTCAGGCGCAGGTCATGGCGGTATTGCACGCCGTCGCCGTCCACGTTGTCCTTGAGGTTGTAGTTACCCAGGCTGCCGAACAGCTCGGCGCTGCCGCCCAGTGGGTACTTGTAGGTGACGGCCAGGCCTTCCGGGTTGATGTCGCTATCCCAGATCACGTCGCCCATGTTGACCCACGGCTGCAGCATTTTGCCGCCGATGATGTGCAGGTTTTTGATCTGGTCAGGGTGGTAGTCGATGTAGCCGAGGTCCAGCCAGATCGATTTTTTATCGAAGTAGCCGTCCAGGTCCTGGTTGGTTGAGCGTGCATCGCTGCCGCCGCCGGTGGCGATACGGATACCGGTGTCCACCTGTGGGTTGATTTCGGTGTAGGCCCCGAGGCGTGCACGGATGCGTTCGCGGTCCTTGTCACGACCGGTCACGCCGGCACGGGTGACGCCATTCTCGCCTTCGACCTTAATGGTCTCGTGACGCATGCGCACATCACCCTTGAACTGAGTCTTGGCGGCCCAGGCCAGCTTCTGGTCGAAGCTGCTCAGCTCGTTGGTTTTCTTCGCGGTGGCCGCGATCTGTTCGTTGGTCTCTTGTTGAGCTTGCCGTGCGATCTGCTGTTCTTTCTGGTCTTTGGCCAATTCGTTTTGCAGTTCGGTGTACTGCGCAGTGGTGATCTGGCCGTTAGCCTTGAGCATGTCGAGCAATTTAGCGTCGACTGCAGCGGTGGCCGGAATGCTCAGGGCCAGCAACAGGCCGCCGCACAGGACCGCCGCAGTTTTAGTGGAAGCAAGACGCATATCAATCTCCGAAAGTGAGGAGGGATGGCAAACCATCCAGGACACAACCGACCGATGACGGACGGAAAAATAACCACCTGTTAGAACCAGGCGCTCTAAAAACAGGCGTCAGTATCACGATCGTTTATGACGCAGCAGTGGCGAACTGATGTCATCTAGATGACAAATTATTTAAGAATGAAACTATTGATTTAGAGCGTTGTCGCGCGAATCGGGGGTGTTTTGGGCCCGGCGATAAGCGATACTCGCGAGGCTTTCACGCCATGATTCAGTGAGGATGCCGATGCCGTTGCAACGCCTGGACAGCCTGTCCGAAATCGCCCCGCAGGTTTGGGATGCACTGGTCCCACAGGCTCAGCCCTTTGTGCGGCATGCCTTCCTCAGCGCGCTGGAAGACAGCGCCAGCCTGGGCCCGCATTCGGGTTGGCAACCGGAGCATCTGTTGCACTGGGAGGGCGATCGGCTGGTGGCGGCCTTGCCCAGCTATCG
This sequence comes from Pseudomonas sp. AC463, assembly GCF_979253585.1. Lineage (NCBI taxonomy): Bacteria > Pseudomonadati > Pseudomonadota > Gammaproteobacteria > Pseudomonadales > Pseudomonadaceae > Pseudomonas > Pseudomonas sp. AC463. Next base: position 293,850 of record NZ_CEEDDZ010000002.1, read on the forward strand.
CAAGTGGCACTCCTATGGCGAGTACGTGTTCGATCACGGCTGGGCCGACGCCTGTGAGCGCGCGGGCATTGATTACTTTCCCAAGCTGCTCACGGCCGTGCCGTTCAGCCCGGTCAGCGGCCCGCGCTTGCTGGCGGGTAGCGCCGAGGACGGTTTCGAGCTGCTCAAAAGCCTGCCGGGTTACCTGGAAATCGAAGGCCTCTCCAGTGCTCACATCAACTTCACCGACGTGCTCGCCGATGATGCCCTGGCCCAGCAACCGGGCTGGTTGCAACGCCTCGGTTGCCAGTTTCACTGGCAGAACCGTGGCTACCGCGACTTCCAGGATTTCCTCGACGCCCTCAGCTCACGCAAGCGCAAACAGATGCGCAAGGAGCGCGAGCAAGTGGCGGGGCAGGGCATCGACTTCGAGTGGTTGCAAGGCCATGAACTGAGCGAGGCGCAGTGGGATTTTGTCTACGCCTGCTACGCCAATACCTACGCGGTACGCCGGCAAACGCCCTACCTGACCCGCGCGTTTTTCAGTCTGTTGGCCGAACGCATGCCCGAAGCCATCCGCGTGGTGCTGGCCAAGCAGGGTTCACGGCCGGTGGCCATGGCCTTCAGCCTGATCGGTGGCGATAGCTTCTACGGTCGTTACTGGGGCTGCCTGGCCGAGTTCGACCGCCTGCATTTCGAAACCTGTTTCTACCAGGGCATGGACTATGCCATCGCCCACGGCCTGCAACGCTTCGACGCCGGCGCCCAGGGCGAGCACAAGCTGATTCGCGGGTTTGAACCGGTGATCACCCACTCATGGCACTACCTGCGCCACCCGGGGTTGAAGAATGCCGTGGAGGATTTCCTCGAGCGTGAGCGGGTAGGGATTTTGGCGTACGCCGAAGAGGCGAGGGCAGCCCTGCCTTATCGGCAGGGCTGACTCCGTTTGCGCTAGGCCGGCTCCTCCTTGCCCAGCCATCGATAGGCCACGCCGGCAATGGCCGCGCCCAGGATCGGCGCGAGCCAGAACATCCACAACTGCTGGATCGCCCACCCGCCGACGATCAGCGCAGGCCCGGTACTGCGCGCCGGGTTGACTGAGGTGTTGGTTACGGGAATGGAGATCAGGTGGATCAATGTCAGGGCCAGGCCGATGGCGATGGGCGCGAGACCCTTGGGCGCGCGGTGGTCAGTGGCACCGAGGATGATCAGCAGGAACATCGCCGTCATCACCACCTCACTCACAAACCCCGCCGCCAGCGAGTAGCCCCCTGGCGAATGCTCGGCATAGCCGTTGGACGCCAGGCCTGACGCCAGTTCAAAGCCCGGCTTGCCACTGGCAATGAAATACAGCAACGCGGCGGCGACTACCCCGCCAATGACTTGGGCCACGATATACGCCGGTAACTCCCTGGCCGGAAACCTCCCGCCCACGACCAGCCCCACCGATACCGCCGGGTTGAGGTGACAACCGCTGATATGCCCGATGGCAAATGCCATGGTCAGCACGGTGAGCCCGAACGCCAGGGACACACCCAGCAACCCGATCCCGACTGCCGGGAACGCGGCGGCCAACACCGCACTCCCGCAACCGCCCAACACCAGCCAAAACGTACCTAACCCCTCTGTGACTGAACGCTTGAACAAAGACATGCAACACGTCCTTGATAGATATCTCTACCGAATCAGTAAATCAGTGATGCTCCCTGCAGATTTACTTCAGCGCCCGTCTGGGCACTGCACTGAGTACAGCAGAGTTTTTACGCAAATGTTGCTGAACGGATGCAATCAAATGTGGGAGGGGGCAAGTCGAATCGTCGCACCGCCCCTCCCACATTTTTAAACAATGTTTGCTTTAGTCGATGCCGACGAAGCCACCCGTCTGGTGCTGCCACAACCGGGCATACAAGCCCTTGTGAGCCAGCAACTCTGCATGGCTGCCGCTTTCGGCGATCTGGCCTTTCTCCAGCACCACCAGGCGGTCCATGCGCGCAATGGTCGACAACCGGTGCGCGATCGCAATCACCGTCTTGCCCTGCATCAAGGTCTCCAGGCTTTCCTGGATCGCCGCTTCCACTTCCGAATCCAGCGCGGAGGTGGCTTCGTCCATGATCAGGATCGGCGCGTCCTTGAGCAGCACCCGTGCAATGGCGATGCGCTGACGTTGGCCGCCCGAGAGCTTCACGCCGCGCTCGCCCACATGGGCATCCAGCCCGGTACGCCCTTCGGCGTCCGACAGCAGAGGGATAAACTCGTCGGCGCGGGCCTTGCGGATGGCGGCCTGGAGTTCTTCTTCAGTCGCGTCCGGCTTGCCATACAGCAGGTTGTCGCGGATCGAGCGGTGCAGCAGCGAGGTGTCCTGGGTGATCATGCCGATCTGTTCGCGCAGGGTTTCCTGAGCCACTTCGGCGATGTTCTGACCGTCGATCAGGATGCGCCCGCCTTGCAGGTCATACAGGCGCAGCAGCAGGTTGACCAGGGTTGACTTGCCCGCACCGGACGGGCCGATCAGGCCGATTTTTTCACCGGCCTTGATCTCAAGGTTCAGGCCGCCAATGATCCCGCTCTTTTTGCCGTAGTGGAAATCCACCTGTTCAAAGCGCACTTCGCCATGGGGTACGGTCAGGCGCGGGGCGTTGTCGCGGTCTATGACCGCCAGCGGCTGGGCGATGGTCTTGAGGCCGTCCTGCACGATGCCGATGTTTTCGAAAATGCCGTTGACCACCCACATGATCCAGCCGGACATATTGACGATGCGAATCACCAGGCCGGTGGCCAGGGCGATTGCGCCTACGGAGATCAGCGACTGCGTCCACAGCCACAGGGCCAGGCCGGTGGTGGTGACGATTAGCAGGCCGTTGAGGACGGTGATGACCGCGTCCATGCTGGTGAGCACGCGGGCTGCCAGCTGGGTTTTTTCGGTTTGCTCAATGATCGCTTCCTTGGCGTATTCCTGCTCATTCTGGGTATGCGCGAACAGCTTCAAGGTGGTGATATTGGTGTAGCCATCGACGATACGCCCCATGAGTTTGGAGCGCGCTTCAGAAGAAATTACCGACCGCTCTTTGACCCTCGGCACGAAGTAACGCAAGGCCAGGCAGTAGCCAACGATCCAGGTGATCAACGGAATCATCAGGCGCCAATCCGCCTCGGCGAACAACACCAGGGAGGTGATGGCGTAGATCGACACGTGCCAGATGGCCTCCGCCGTCGCCACCGCCGAGTCGCGCAAGGAATTGCCGGTTTGCATGATGCGTTGGGCAATCCGCCCGGCAAAATCATTCTGGAAGAAATTCAGGCTCTGCTTGAGCACGTAGCTGTGGTTTTGCCAGCGGATCAGGCTGGTCATGCCGGGGTTGATGGTCTGGTGCACCAGCAAGTCATGCAGGCCGTTGAAGATCGGGCGCAGCAGCAGGGCGACCACGGCCATCCAGATCAGCTCGGTGCTGTGAATCTGGAAGAAGTTGGCCGGTGGCGTGCCTTGGGCCAGATCGATGATGCGGCTGAGGTAGCTGAACAGCGCCACTTCGATCAACGCACCGACCAGTCCCACCACCAGCAACGCGGCAAAACATGGCCACACCTGGCGCAGGTAATAGAGGTAGAAGGGCAGGACTTTATCGGGAGGAGCCGCGCTGGGAGCGTCGCGGAAAATATCGATCAGTTGTTCAAAACGACGATAGAGCATTAGGGTTGACGCCCGCCTGGCGGGCTCTCCTGTTCAAATGCGCGCGGTGCCTTGTGGGCACCGCGCGAAGCTACCTGCAGACCTCAGTCGATGCGCTTGGCCGACTTGATCACAACAGGATCGATTGGCACGTTCTGCATGCCCTGCTTGGTGGTGGTCTGCGAGTTGACGATCACATCAACCACGTCCATGCCCTTGACCACTTTGGCGAACACGGCATAACCGGCATCGCGGCCCGGGTCGAGGAAGGCGTTGTCGGCCACGTTGATGAAGAACTGGCTGGTGGCCGAGTTCGGGTCATTGGTGCGGGCCATCGACAAGGTGCCACGCACGTTATGCAGGCCATTGCTGGCTTCGTTCTTGATCGGCGCTTCGGTCGGCTTTTGCGACATCTGCGCGGTGAACCCGCCGCCCTGGACCATGAAGCCCGGGATCACACGGTGGAAAATCGTGTTGGTGTAGAAACCCTTGTCGACATAGGCCAGGAAATTCTTGGTGCTGATCGGTGCCTTGACCGGGTCCAGTTCGATTTCAATGTCGCCGTTGGTGGTGGTGATCAGTACGTGGGGCGCCTTGGCGGGCTCGGCGGCCATCAGGTTGGCAGCGAACAGAACAGAACCGGCAAGGAAGGCGATTTTTTTCAGCATGGGTCAGTGATCCTGGGTAGTGGTTTCGACTGTCTTTAGAAAATCGAGCAGGGTGGTGTTAAAGACTTCGGGTTGATCCAAGGGCGTGGCATGGCGGGAATCCTCGATCACCACCAGCCGCGCATCGGGCAGCAGTTTTACATAGTTTTGTTTGTGCGCCACGGGGGTGTAGTCGTGGTCGGCGCTGATGACCAGGGTTGGACAGGTAATTCTGGAAAGTCGTTCCTGCACGCCCCAGCCCACAATCGCGTCGAAGCTGGCGAGATAAGCACGTTTGTCGTTTTTTGCCCAGCGTTCGGCCATCTTGCGGCGCAGGTCGGCCTGCGCGGGTTTGGGGAACAGCCGCTCGCCCAGGGCCTTGCCGATGGTGGCCAGGCTGAGCACGCGCGAAAGGGTCCAGCGCTGCACCCACCACCAGTATTCATGGGGTTTGCGCAGCTTGACCTCGGGCGCGCTGTTGACGATGCACAGGCTCTTGACCCGCGCGGGTTCGCTCACTGCCAACTGGAAGGCGATCATGCCGCCCATGGACAGCCCCACCACATGGGCGGCGGGCAGGTTGAGGTGTTCGATCAGGGCGAGCAGGTCAAAGGTGAAACCTTCGATGCTGTAGCGCTCGCGGGGTTTGTCGGAGCGCCCGTGGCCGCGTACATCCACCACGACCAGGCGGTAATGCCTGGCCAGCACCGGGATCTGCAGCTCCCAGTCCTGGCAGCTGGAGCCCAGGCCGTGGATCAGGATCAGCGGGGTGCCGTGGCCGTATTCCTCGTAGTGCAGGCTGCATCCTTCATGGTCGAACCAGGCCATGGGTGAACTCCGTTTCAGGCTTGCTGCGGGGCGGCGAAAGGCGCGTCCAGTGGGGCGGTGTCAAAGGTGCGCAGCAGTTCCACGAGGATCTGCGTCGCCGGCCCCAACGGTTTGTCCTTGTTCGAGTACAGGTAGAACGTGGGGTGGCGGCTGCCGCCCTGTTCCAAGGGTAGCTGCTTGAGCACGCCTTCGGCGAGTTCGCGCTCGATCATGTGCCGGGGCAGCCAGGCAAAGCCCAGGCCGCTGCCCACAAACGCGGCGGCGGTGGCCAGGCTGCCGACGGTCCAGCGCTGTTCGGCGCCGAGCCAGCCGACGTCGCGCGGTTGCTGGCGGCCGGAGTCGCGGATCACCACCTGCATCTGGCTTTCCAGGTCCTGGAAGCTGAGTTCACGGTTCATGCGGTGCAAGGGATGCTCGGGGTGGGCCACGGCGACAAATTCCACATCGCTCATTTCCGTGCCCAGGTAGCCGGGGATGCTGAAGCCGCAAATCGCCAGGTCGGCCACGCCTTCCATCAACAGCTCCTCGACGCCCGACAGCACCTCTTCGCGCAGGCGCACCCGGCAGCCACGGCTTTGCGGCATAAAAGCGGTGAGGGCGCGCACCAGGCGGGCATTCGGGTAGGCGGCGTCGACCACCAGGCGCACCTCGGCTTCCCAGCCCTGTTCCATATGGTGGGCGAGGTCTTCGAGCTGGCTGGCGTTTTTCACCAGTTGCCGGGAGCGGCGCAACAGCACTTCACCGGCCTCGGTGAGCACCGCCTTGCGCCCGTCGATGCGCAGCAGCGGCACGCCGAGCTGGTCTTGCATGCGGGCCACGGTGTAGCTCACCGAAGACTGCGAACGGTGCAGCGCTTCGGCCGCCTGGGCGAAGCCGCCATGGTCGACCACGGCTTGCAGCGTGCGCCATTGATCGAGGGTAACGCGGGGCGCTTTCAAGATGGGTTCCTCTTGTCCTAAGCTGGCGGTCCTTATTGGAGACTGCCGAATGAGAAAATTCTGTTGTGTGTTGCTGGCGCTGCTGCCGATGAGTGCGTTTGCCTACCCCATCGACGTGACTAAAAAAATCGACGGCGTGAGCATCGACTACACCCCGTCCGACGTGGACGGCGACATCAGCTCGATCCAACTGAACAACTACGGCACCAACGACGCCGTGTGTTCGGTCACCTTCACCAACGGCCCGGAAGCTCCACGTCGCCGCACGGTGACGGTACCGGCGGGTAAAAGCACCAACACCACGGTCAAGTTCAATCGCGCCATTATCAAGATGCGAATCGCTTTGGCGTGCGCCCCAAAATAAAGCAGCAGCGGAGCATGTCTACAGGAATACTCCGCATATAAACAAATTTCTAGATGGGTTGTAGCAGTTTTTTGCGCTTTTTTATCGAATTGGCTCTGTTTAATCTTCACTCCATCGACTTACAGCAAATACAGATGGAGCCTACGAAGCCATGTCCAATGTTCTGATCATCGAAAGCAGCGCCCGCCAGCAGGACTCGATCTCCCGCCAACTGACCCGGCAGTTCATCAGCCAATGGCAAGCGGCCCACCCGGCGGATCAGATCAGCGTGCGTGACGTGGCCCTCAACCCGGTGCCGCACCTGGACGCAGACTTGCTCGGCGGCTGGATGAAGCCCGCCGATCAGCGCAACGGCAACGAACAGGCTTCCCTCGACCGCTCCAACGAATTGACCGATGAACTGCTGGCCGCCGACGTGCTGGTGATGGCCGCGCCGATGTACAACTTCGCGATCCCCAGCACCCTTAAAGCCTGGTTGGACCACGTGCTGCGCGCCGGTGTGACCTTCAAGTACACACCGACCGGCCCTCAGGGGTTGCTCACCGGCAAGCGCGCCATTGTGTTGACCGCCCGTGGCGGCATCCACACCGGTGCCAGCTCCGACCACCAGGAACCGTACCTGCGCCAGGTGATGGGCTTTATCGGCATCCACGACGTCACGTTCATTCATGCCGAGGGCGTGAACCTGAGCGGTGACTTCCAGGAAAAGGGCATCAACCACGCCAAGGCGCTGTTGGCCCAGGTGGCCTGATCGTTTAATCGTCACATAATCGGGTGGTGTTTATATCCACCCACGCAAACCCTTCAAGTACGCGTAACGAACCTCCCTTTGCACTTTTTGCTCCTGAGTGCTCCTGCCCGACTGACGCTTTAGCGAGGTCGGGTTTTTTTTGCCTCGAGTTTCTTCAACCGCCGAAAACCTTTAATGTCGCGCCCATTCGAAACGAGGCGCGCATGGGCTATCTACTGGTTGTCACCCTGATTCAGGCATTTTCCTTCAGCTTGATCGGCGAATACCTCGCCGGTCACGTCGACAGCTACTTCGCCGTGCTGGTGCGCGTGGTGCTGGCCGGGCTGGTATTTATCCCGCTGACCCGCTGGCGCTCGGTGGAACCGGCCTTCATGCGCGGCATGCTGGTGATCGGCGCGTTGCAGTTCGGTATCACCTACGTATGCCTGTACCTGAGCTTTCGCGTGCTCACGGTGCCGGAAGTGCTGCTGTTTACCATCCTTACGCCATTGCACGTGACCCTGATCGAAGACGCCATCAACCGCCGCTTCAACCCTTGGGCGCTGATTGCCGCGCTGGTGGCGGTGGCGGGCGCGGCGGTGATCCGTTTCGACCAGATCACCCCGCACTTCCTGATGGGCTTTTTGCTGCTGCAACTGGCCAACTTCACCTATGCCGCCGGGCAGGTGATGTACAAGCACCTGGTAGCACGTCATCCAAGCGACCTGCCGCACTACCGGCGCTTCGGGTATTTCTACCTCGGCGCGTTGATCGTGGTGTTGCCGGCATTCCTGATGTTCGGCAAGAGCAACTTCCTGCCGGACGCGCCGCTGCAATGGGGCGTGCTGGTGTTCCTTGGCCTGGTCAGCACCGCGCTGGGCATGTACTGGTGGAACAAGGGCGCCTGCCTGGTCCACGGCGGCACCCTGGCGGTGATGAACAACCTGCATGTGCCGGTGGGCCTGTTGCTCAACCTGCTGATCTGGAACCAGCACGAACCGCTGGGCCGCCTGGCCCTCGGCGGGTTGGTGATTGTGGGTGCGGTGTGGATCAGTCGCCTGGGCGTGCGTTCGGCCGTCGCTAAAGCTTGATCGGGTATTCGACCACCACGTACACACGGTCGATATCGTCGCCGGCCTGGGCACTGTTGGCGCGGTGGCTGACATGGGATAGCTGCACCGACAGGTCCTTGGCCGGGCCGGATTGCACTACGTAATGCAGGTCGATATCGCGTTCCCAGTGGCGGCCGCCGCTGCCTTGCTGGGGTTGGTACGCACCGCTGTCGGCATCCAAAGGGTTGTAGGCGCCGCCCAGGGGCGCGTGGGTGCCGTCGATGCCGCGGCCGGTCACGTAGCGGGTCATGAACTTCAGGCCGGGAATGCCGAAGGTGGCGAGGTTGAGGTCGTAGCGCAGTTGCCAGGAGCCTTCGCCGGGGCCGTTGAAGTCGGCGTATTTGATCGAGTTGGCGAGGTAGATGGAGTCGCCGCCGACGAAGTCGAAGGGCGTGTTGCCGTTGATCTTCTGATAGGCCAGGGTCACCGATTGTGCGCCGAAGCTGTACTTGCCGGCCAGGCTGTAGGCGGTGTTGGCGATGGCGCCGGCCACGGCGCGGCCTTGATCTTCGCTGCGGTAGATATTGCTGTCCAACAGCCAGTCGGCCGGCGACCAGTGCAGGTTGGCGTAGTACTGGCGCCAGGTGTCGCTCAATTGCGAGGTGTACAGGGCGCCCCCCACGGGCTGGCCTTCGAAGAATTGCCCGCCGATAAAGTCGATGGCGCCGCTGCGGGTGCTGGCGCCATAACCATCGAAATCGCCATGCCCGCTGGACGCGTCCTGGTTCTTGAAGGCGGTAAAGTGGCCGGCCTGCCAGTGCAGGGCGTCGATGTCGCGGCTGTCGATCAGCAGGCCGCTGGCGTATTCGGGTTGCAGGCGTTTGTCCGAGGTGTCGAACACTGGCGTTTCGACGGTCATTTCGCCCACCGACAGGGTGGTTTTCGCCAGGCGCAGCTTGAGTGCGCCGCCCGCACTGGAATAATTGCGCTCACTGCGCCCGTCGCTGTCCACGGGTAACAGGCCGGTGCCGGAGTGGCCTTTGCCGCCATCGAGTTTCAGGCCGACAAACGCGTGGGCATCGACCCCCACGCCAAGCGTGCCCGGTGTGAACCCGGAGGTGAATGCGGCAATAAAGCCCTGGGCCCATTCTTCCTTGTGGGGTTTGCTCGCGGGGGAGCGCTCTTTGTTGTCGAGGTAGAAATTGCGGCTGAGCACATCGAGGCTTGAATCCTCGATAAACCCCGCCGCCATCACGCTGTTGCAAGTGCCGGCCAGCAGCAGTGAGTACAAGGTTGGAGCGCGCATCGGCGTTGCCTCAAAGGATTTCCAATGAGGCCAAGAGTCGCCAAATGTTCCGCGCAGTGATTGGATGGCTGTGCTGAATCGCTCTAGATCAAGGCTTTTTGCGGTTCAGGCAAATGACTTGCACCCAGCACCGCAGGCAACATCCCCGCGCGCAAATCATTGCCGCTCGGCTGCTGGTACAAACTCAAGCCAAACTCCGGCAACACCGCCAGCAGGTAATCGAAGATATCGCCCTGGATCCGCTCGTAATCGGCCCACGCCGTGGTGCGGGTGAAGCAGTAGATCTCCAGCGGCACGCCCTGGGCGGTGGTTTGCATCTGGCGCACCATGCAGGTCATGTTCGGCTGTATGTCCGGGTGGCTTTTCAGGTAGGCCAGGGCATAGGCGCGGAAGGTGCCTAGGTTGGTCATGCGCCGGCGGTTGGCCGACAGTTGCGCGCTGTTGCCCTGGGCTTCGTTCCAGGCCTTGAGTTCGGCCTGTTTGCGGCTGATGTAGTCGGTGAGCAAATGCACCTGGGTCATGCGTACTTCTTCGTCGTCATGCAAAAAGCGCACGCCGCTGGCGTCGATATACAGGCTGCGCTTGATGCGGCGCCCACCGGAGGCCTGCATGCCGCGCCAGTTCTTGAACGACTCGGACATCAGGCGCCAGGTGGGGATGGAGACGATGGTCTTGTCGAAATTCTGCACCTTGACGGTGTGCAGGGTGATGTCCACCACATCGCCGTCGGCGCCGACCTGGGGCATCTCGATCCAGTCGCCGACGCGCAGCATGTCGTTGCTGGTCAGTTGCACGCTGGCGACGAACGACAGCAGCGTGTCCTTGTACACCAACAGAATTACGGCCGACATCGCACCGAGGCCGGACAGCAGCAACAGCGGCGAGCGGTCGATCAAGGTGGCGACGATGATGATCGCGGCAAACACGAACAGCACCATCTTGGCCAACTGCACGTAACCCTTGATCGAGCGCGTGCGCGCATGTTCGGTGCGCGCGTAGATGTCCAGCAGCGCATTGAGCAGGGCGCTCACGGCCAGGGTCATGAACAGGATGGTGAGCGCCAGTGCGACGTTGCCGATGAACAGGATCGCGGTTTTGCTCAGGTCCGGCACCAGGTACAGGCCGAACTGGATCACCAGCGACGGCGTCATCTGTGCCAGGCGGTGAAAGACTTTGTTGTGCCGCAGGTCATTGAGCCAGTGCAGCGCCGGTTGCCGGCCGAGCAATTTGACGGCGTGGAGGATGAGGTAGCGCGCCACCCGTCCGAGCAGCAGGGCCACCACCAGCAACACCAGCAAGCCGAGGCTGGCATGCAGCAGCGGGTGTTCGTCGAGGGCGCCCCAGAGGTCCTGGGCATTGAGCCAGAGCTGTTTGATATCCATGGGTAAAACCAAATCTTCTGTAAGACAACACGGGGCGATTAGAGCATTTAAGTGCGGCAAAGTTGACGTTCTGGACAAATGCCCTGACAAAAAAGCCGCTGATTAGCACCGTTCGCGTAAAGACACTCGGTTTGGGCGCCCGAAACCGGTACCCTATGCAGCTGATTTTTTGTATTTCTTCGAGGTAGCACCCGTGTTTTCCCAATTCGCCCTGCACGAACGCCTGCTCAAAGCCGTGGCCGAGCTTAAATTTGTCGAGCCTACGCCTGTGCAAGCAGCGGCCATCCCGCTCGCGCTCGAAGGGCGTGACCTGCGGGTGACGGCACAAACCGGCAGCGGCAAGACCGCCGCTTTCGTCCTGCCGGTCCTGAACCGCCTGATCGGCCCGGCCAAGGTCCGCGTCAGCATCAAGACCCTGATCCTGCTGCCAACTCGCGAGCTGGCCCAGCAGACCTTGAAGGAAGTGGAGCGCTTCTCGCAGTTCACCTTCATCAAGTCCGGCATCATTACCGGCGGCGAAGACTTCAAGGTCCAGGCCGCCATGCTGCGCAAGGTGCCGGATATCCTGATCGGCACCCCGGGCCGCATGATCGAGCAACTCAACGCCGGCAACCTCGACCTCAAGGAAGTCGAAGTGCTGGTGCTGGATGAAGCCGACCGTATGCTCGACATGGGCTTCGCCGACGACGTGCAGCGCCTTGTAGGCGAGTGCGTCAACCGTCAGCAGACCATGCTGTTCTCCGCCACCACTGGCGGTTCGACCCTGCGCGACATGGTCGCCAAGGTCCTGAACAACCCTGAGCACTTGCAGGTCAACAACGTCAGCGACCTGAACGCGACCACGCGTCAGCAGATCGTGATGGCCGACCACAACGTGCACAAAGAGCAGATCTTGAACTGGCTGTTGGCCAACGAGACCTATCAGAAGGCCATCGTGTTCACCAACACACGCGCTGCGGCTGACCGTATCTACGGTCGTCTGGTGGCCCAGGACTACAAAACCTTCGTCCTGCACGGTGAGAAAGATCAGAAAGACCGCAAGCTGGCGATTGATCGCCTCAAGCAGGGCGGCGTGAAGATCCTGGTAGCCACCGACGTTGCCGCGCGCGGCCTCGACGTGGATGGCCTGGACATGGTGATCAACTTCGACATGCCCCGCAGCGGCGATGAGTACGTACACCGTATCGGCCGTACCGGGCGTGCCGGCAATGATGGCCTGGCCATCTCGCTGATCTGCCACGGCGACTGGAACCTGATGTCGAGCATCGAACGCTACCTCAAGCAGTCGTTCGAGCGCCGCACCATCAAGGAAGTCAAAGGCACCTACACGGGGCCGAAGAAGGTCAAGGCGTCGGGCAAGGCGGTTGGCGTGAAGAAGAAAAAGACCGACGCCAAGGGCGACAAGAAGAAAACCGGCGCCAAGTCGCCGACCAAGCGCAAAATCGCCAACCGGCCGAAGACCGACAATCTGTCGCTCGTCAGCAAGGACGGCATGGCGCCGCTCAAGCGCCGCAAGCCAGAAGCGCCAGCCGCCGAGTAACACGGGGCTGATGTGAAAAAACCGGACGCTGTCCGGTTTTTTTATGCCCTCAGTTTTTAGCCTTGGCGGCGGCTTCCTTCAATTCTTTCATGCGCGCGTCGATCAATTGGCACTTGTCGGGGAATTCCGCGCTTTCAGTGTCGAGGTCCATCTTCTGCAGTTCGGCGTTCATTTCCTTGGCTTTGGTCGGGTTCTGCTCGGTCAATTGGGTGACTTCCTTGGCCAGTGCTTCGCGCTTGGCCGTGGCCTCTTCCGGGGTGCAGGCCCAGGCGGGTAGGGCGCTGAGCAGTGCGGCGGCGACGGCCAAGTTCATCAGGGTGTTCATGGTTGGGACCTCCTTGGTGATGATGTGCTGTTGAGGCGGTGAACGTCTGGAAAGTTCAGAGAAATGACGGCTGTCCGGCCGGTTGAACGGCGGGCGGCGCGCTGGGGTCACACCTTTTGACGGGCTACTTTTCCACCGGCCTGCAGGAGGAATCAGGATGACGACTTACAACTGGGATTTGATCGAACGTCTGCTGCACGAAGTGCAGAACGGCGAAGGCAGCTTCGCGCCGCGCAAGTATGCCGAGCAGGAAGCAGCCGAGAAGGCCACGGCGGGCGAGGATACGGGCAATCTGGATGCGTTGAAAAAAACTGCCGCGGATTACGAAGCGCTGTTGTTCAAGCGTGGGTTTATTGAGTCGCGGCCGGAGGATCAGGGCGGCAATGGTGAGAACTTCATCCTGACCCCGCTCGGCGCGCAGTTGCTGGCGCTGATCGACAGCTCGATTCCCGGCAATGATCACCCGCGCCAGGTGCTGGATGAGCAGGCGGATGCGCTGGACCCGGATACGTTTGCCGAGGTGGCCTCCAAGGCGCAGATCGCCTAACCGGCACAATACAGGTCAAATGTGGGAGGGGGCTTGCCCCCGATAGCGGAGTGTCAGGCAGCTTATCTATCACTGATGCACCGCTATCGGGGGCAAGTCGAATCGTCGCACCGCCCCTCCCACATTTTTAAATTGCGGCGGCCTTTAAGCATTTGAGGGCTTTGAAGTCGCTGCGTACACCGTCGATTTTTTGCGTCAGTTTCAAACGTTGTTGCACAGTACTTTCAGCCATCAAATCGACAATCAGGCTGCGTGCTGCGGCCTCCGTTTGGGCATACGCCGCGCGATACTCCGGGGTCCACAGGCTTTCACGATCCACCAGCAGCTGCTGCATCTTCTGCGCAAAGTCGGCGCTCCGGCGCTGCTGCACCGCCTCGATAAATTGCGCCTGCCAACGGGCGCGGTTGCCGATCCACTCCTGATTCTGCTCACCCAGGGCAATGGACCACGCGGTCACGCGGTTTTGCTGGCTGCTACTCAGCGGGCCCATCCACGTGTCCAGGCGTTTGCTCATGCGGGTGGCGCGCTCCTTGATCTGCTGGTCCAGTGGTGGCTTGAGGTATTCGTCTTGGCGTTTGCGCAGGTCCTTGGCCAGGGCGTTGTTCATTTCCTGGACTTGCTGATCATCCAGGCCTTTGAGCAGCTCGATCGCTGACGGCGTGATTTCACGGGCGACGTCGGCGATGGCTTGTTCGGCTTCGACAGTACGGGCCTTTAACGCGGCATCGGTGACCTGGTTGTCATCGACCATTTGTTGCAGGCGATCCAGCCAATCCAGGTAGCCAGGCAATTGCGTGGTGCAGTGCCAGGCCAGGTGTTCCTTGAGTTTGTCGTTGAACCAGCTCTTTTGCCCGGCGTTCATGTCCAGGTAGTCGTTGAGGGTCCAGGGGATGATCACGTCCAGATTGCGGTAGGCCAGGCCCACGCGGCTGCAACTGGCGAGCGCCAGGCTCAGGGTCAGCAATACCAGCAGTAGTTTGAGCCGACGCAGCATGAGTGAGTCCTTGGGCAGAGGGAGTTAATGCATGTGAACCTGCGGCGCGCGCGACAGTTCAGCCCATCAATAAAACGACCGCGCTGCCTTCAGCGTCAACAGGCCATCGCATTGCGAATTGTGTCCGGAGTAGGCCGAGCAATCGCCGCCGCTGAGGCTGGAGTCGCTGTAGATCAGGTTCAGGTCAACGCCCATCCACTGCCGAGAGAACTGCACCGACCAGTCGCTGAAGGTGCTGATGGAGCCGTTTGCCACCGACACCGGGGTGCCCAGCTGATGGGTGGTGTATTTCATGCTGACGCCGATGCCGAACGGCTGTGTGCCCCCCAGGTCGGCAAACAGCGTGCTGTCCTGGCGGTCCGGGTCGTTGCTGAACGAGGCGCCGAAGCGGTTGCCCAGCAGGTTCAGGCCGCCGTAGAACTCCTGGCTGTCGAGGGGGCTGAGCTTGGGGTAGCTGTAGTGGATCAGGCCCACTTCGTAGCCCAGAGTCTGGTCGAAGGGGTGTTTGAAGCCCATGTAGGAATCGACTTCGAGGTTGGTGCTGGGGGACAGGCCCATGCTCGGCGAAAACTGCCCGAAATACAGGCCGCTGTCGTGGCTCAGGTCGAGGCCGCCATGGAACGCGTCACTGCCTGGCGAGGTCGGTTTGACCAGGCCCTGAGCCATGCTGCGGCTGGGAGTGGTGCCCAATTTCAGGTCGAAGTCGCCCAATTCCCGCTGGAAGATCTGCGCTTCGGCGAGGGGGCTGGCGGCCAGGGCTGCGAGCAGGGAAATGCAGGGTTTGAGCATGCTTCACTCCATGAAAAGCGAGGAGCAGTAACGAAAAAGGGCGGCAGAGGCCCGTGCTAGACGTGTGCAAGGATACCGGCGAATGCCCGGCGGTGAGGCCCGTTCGTCGATTAGCGTGATATTGGGTGTTTCAGGAGGGTGTCTCGTGCTCTAGTCCTAGCGCCTTGAAGGCAAGGCGCTTAGGGACCAGGTGTATTGCGCGGTGTTACTTTTTACCCAGGCTGATCTGCTTGGACGGGCCGAAAGTCTGGCCGCTCACGCCCTTGGCAATTTGCTGGATTTCGCCGCCGGACTTGAGGAAAGCAGCAATCTGGCTGTTGATCGATTCGCTCGTTTCAACGGCGGGAGCTGGCTTTGCTTTGCTGTTGGATGCTTTTACACGCATGGCGGCCACTAACCTGTAGAAAATTAACTTGGCCAGGCATCGTACAGGAAATACTTGACAATTGCTTGGCAAATATCCTCCAGGAATAAGTGCTGCGGATGGAAATAGCCAAAGTTCGTCCTTGAAATAAGCGGCTAACTTACTGTTTTGACTCGAAACCACTGCGCGAATCAGTGCGGGCCGCATGGCAAAATTCAGCCACGTGATCGGACGAGCGGGGCGGGGCCAGTAGAACGCCACGCCAGCCCGTGATTTGCAAGGCGCGCGCGCGTAGCGGGCGCAACTCGGGTAGAATGCCGCCCACGCAATGAGGGTATTGGAAATGGCTTTAGTCGGGCGCTACAACAGTTTGCAAGTGGTTAAACATACTAACTTTGGTTTGTACCTGGACGGTGCGCAAGACGGTGAAATCCTCTTGCCTAATCGGTACATCCCCAAAGATATTCCCAGTGAAGATGAAGACTGGCTTAACGTTTTCATTTATCTGGACAGCGATGACAAACTTATCGCCACGACTGAAAAGCCGAAAGTTCAAGTGGGCGAGTTCGCCAGTTTGAAAGTAGTCGAAGTCAACAGCATTGGTGTATTCCTCGACTGGGGTTTGCCAAAGGACCTGTTGCTGCCGTATTCGGAAGAAAAGCGCCAGATGACCGCCGGTGAGTATTGTGTGGTGCACGTCTACCTCGACAAGCACACCAAGCGCATCACCGCGACGGCGCGCCTTGATCGTTACCTGGACAAGACCCCGGCCAACTACCAGGTGGGCCAAGAAGTCGACCTGCTGGTGGCCGAGGCCACCGACATGGGCTTCAAGGCGATCATCAACAACAAGCATTGGGGCCTGATTCACAAGAACGAAGTGTTCAAGTTCCTGCGCCCGGGTAAAGAAGAAAAAGGCTTTATCAAAGAGATCCGCGCCGATGGCAACATCAGCCTGAGCCTGCAACCGGTCGGCCAGGAAGCGGCCTCCAGCCTTAACTCGAAGATCCTCGCCAAGTTGCGTGAAAACAACGGCAGCCTGCCGGTCAGCGACAAAAGCGACCCGGCGCTGATCAGCAACTTGTTCGGCGTGAGCAAGGGCAACTTCAAGAAGGCGATTGGTGCTCTCTACAAGCAGGGCCAGATCGTGATTCACGCGGATCGCATTGAACTAAGCTGAGTGCGGTTTGCTCTTCTGTAGGCGCCAACGGGCGCTTACAGAGGTTGCATCCATGTCCAAAAAATCGCTGTTCGCTTACCTCGGCACCTTGCTGGCTTTTTTGGTGCTCGACGGCCTCTGGCTCGGTGTTCTCATGGGCCCGACCTACAAATCCCTGCTGGGCCCGCTGATGCTTGATCAGCCGCGCCTGCTGCCCGCCGTGCTGTTCTATCTGCTGTATGCCCTCGGTTGTGTGGTGCTGGTGATCCTGCCAAGCGCCAGCTGGCAACGTGCCGCGCGCCTGGGTTCTTTGTTGGGATTGGTCGCCTACGGCACCTACGACTTAAGCAACTGGGCCACGCTGCAAGGCTGGTCGGCCGGGTTGGCGGTGATGGACATGGCGTGGGGCACCGTTCTGACGGCAGCCTGTTGTACGGTTGGCTACCTGTGTGCACATCGAGTGCACCAATGATTGTGTACAGGATTTATGTGCACCGTTGCTGAGCGCCGGCCCTTCTCATAAACCCTTTGGAACCCCGTTGTAGAGGGATTGTGTGCCATTGGCACGTATTCTGCTGACTCCTTCGTATACAAACCATGCCGCCTACCGTATGCACCCGCGACGGTAGCGCAGGCCGGTATTTCGAGGAGCCCAGCAATGACCGAACACTTGCCCAAAGGCTACAGCCCGCGCCTGTACAATCAGGACCTAGGCCCGCTGCCGCAAAAATGGACCTGGTACAACATCTTCGCCTTCTGGATGAGCGACGTGCACAGCGTCGGCGGCTATGTATTCGCCGCCAGCCTGTTTGCCCTGGGCCTCGCCAGCTGGCAGGTGTTGATCGCCTTGCTCGCCGGTATCTGCATCGTGCAGTTGATTGCCAACCTGGTCGCCAAGCCGAGCCAGCAAGCGGCAGTGCCGTATCCGGTGATCTGCCGGCTGGCCTTTGGGGTGTTTGGCGCGAATATTCCTGCGGTGATTCGCGGCCTGATCGCCGTGGCCTGGTACGGGATTCAGACCTACCTGGCGTCGAGCGCCTTGATCATCGTAGTGCTGCGGTTTTTCCCACAAATGGCGGTATATGCAGAACCGCATTTCGCCGGCTTGTCCTACTTGGGCTGGTTTGGTTTCCTCAGCCTCTGGGTGCTGCAGGCGGCGGTGTTCTGGGCTGGCATGGAGTCGATTCGCCGCTTTATCGATTGGGCGGGGCCGGTGGTGTACGCGGTGATGTTCGCGTTGGCGGGCTGGATTGTATGGAAAGCAGGCTGGGCGAATATCAGCTTTACCCTGTCGGAAAAATCCTTGTCGGGCTGGCAGGCCTTTGGCCAAGTGATTGTGGCGACGGCGCTGGTGGTGTCTTACTTCTCCGGGCCGACCCTGAATTTCGGCGACTTCAGCCGCTACTGCCGCAGCATGCAGGATGTGCGACGCGGTAACTTTTGGGGGCTGCCGGTGAATTTCCTGGCGTTTTCCCTTGTGACCGTGGTGATCGTATCGGGCACCTTGCCGGTGTTTGGCGAAATGCTCCACGACCCGATTGCCACCGTCTCGCGTATCGATAACAGCATGGCGGTGTTGCTCGGCGCCTTTGCCTTTGTCACCGCGACGATTGGTATCAACATTGTCGCCAACTTCGTGTCCCCGGCGTTTGACTTTGCCAACGTAGCGCCGAGCAAAATCAGCTGGCGTGCCGGCGGGATGATCGCGGCGGTGGCGTCAATCTTCATCACCCCGTGGAACCTGTTCAATAACCCGCTGATGATTCACTACACCCTGGATATCCTTGCGGCCTTCATTGGCCCGCTGTTCGGGATCCTGCTGGTGGATTTCTACCTGATCAAAAAGCAGAAAATCGACGTGGACGCGTTGTTCGATGACAGCCCGAGTGGGCGCTATTACTTCGATGGCGGCGTGAACTGGACGGCGGTCAAGGCACTGGTGCCCGCGACGCTGGTGGGCGTCGCGATCACCTTCACCCCGGCGTTGCAGGGCATGGCCAACTTCGCCTGGTTTACCGGGTGCTTCCTGGGTGGGCTGTTTTTCCTGGTGTTGGCGCGGCGCGAGCAGCTTCGCGCGCCAGCCCCGCTGGTTGCGGGCTAAGTAATATCCCGCCCGCCAGCAGCAGGCCTGCTCCGGCGATCACCAATGCCGGTTGCAGGCCGCCGCTGAGGTGGCTGCTTACCGATGCCAGCAACGGCCCGCTCAGTTGACCGATGGCAAAGCTGGCGGTGAGCAGCCCGGTGTTGCGCTGGTAGCCGTGGGGCGCCACGTCCCGCAAGCGCGCCATGACCAACTGCATGCACGCCAGGAACGGCGCGCCGCACAGCAACACACCCAACGCCAACCCCCAGCCGTTGCTCAGCAGGCAGGCAAAAACCCCCGCAGCTTGCAGCCATAAGGTGGTCATCAGCCAGCGACGGGTGGTGTCCGGGTCCTTGCGACGCAGGCTGGCGACTACCACGCCGATCGCCGCCGCCAGGCCAAAGCACGGCCAGAACAGATCCGCCTGCCAGGCGCCCTTGAACTGCGCGCTGGCCATCTGCGACAGAAACGTCGCCGGAATGATGTAGCCCAAGCCGTACAACACATAGATCCAGCACAGGTGCGCAATGCTGCCGTTGCTGCCTGCCTGCGTATGGCTGGCCACCGGTGTGCCGGTGGCGGGCTTGGGTAGAAAGGGCAGGATCGCCAGCAACATCACTAGCGCGACCACGCCATACACCAGCCATAACGTTGCGGAGTTTTGCCCCAGCAGGTTGGAGCCCAGCGCCAGCAACCCGGTCAGAAAAATCCCCAGGCCCGGGCCGGCGAACACCAGGGCGCCGAGACGTGGGCGCCCGGCGGCAATCGCCAGCGGCTGGCTCAGGCTGGTGATCATCACCAGGGCCCAGGCACTGGCCATACCGGTGCCAAAGCGCAACAGCAGGTGCGGCCAGAACCCATGGGCCCAGTACGACGCAAACGTCAGCAGCACGCACAGCCATAGGCCGCCATACAGGCGACCGCGCACATGGTGGTGGCTGCGGGCGAAGATCGAATCCACCGCACCGACGAAGTAGCCGAGGTAATTGGCCGCGGCAATCAGCCCGGCGCCGGTCAGGTCGATCTGCCCTTCGCTGAGCAGGTGCGGCATCTGCGGGGTGAGGGCGAAGCGGCCGATGCCCATGGCCATCATCAGGGCGACAAAGCTTGCGAGTAAGCGGATCAGGGGTGACATGTTCAGGTTTCCTGCAAAGAAGCGATGACCCTCAGGCTAAAGCGGATTGACTTTCTGTAAAATTGAATAATAGTGAGTAACTTGTTCAGTTTTGGAGAAAGGTATGGAGTTCAGTCAATTGCGCATCTTCCAGGCGGTGGCGGAGGAGGGCTCCATTACCCGGGCTGCCGAGCGCCTGCACCGCGTGCCATCGAACCTGTCGACCCGCCTCAAGCAAATGGAGGAGCAGTTGGGTGTAGAGCTGTTTGTGCGCGAGCGCCAGCGTTTGCAGCTTTCTCCTGCTGGCAAGGTGTTGCTGGACTACAGCACGCGCCTGCTGGCCCTGCATGACGAAGCCCATGGCGCCGTGCAAGGCGGGCAGCCGGCGGGCGATTTTGTCGTAGGCAGCATGTACAGCACGGCGGCGGTGCATTTGCCGAAGCTGTTGGCGCGCTATCACAAGTCGTATCCGATGGTGAACCTGCAGGTGCAGTCCGCGCCCAGCGGCGAGCTGCTTGAAGGCCTGATCACCGGGCGCCTGGATGCGGCCTTTGTCGACGGCCCAATCACAATCGCCACGCTGGACGGCGTGCCCCTGTGCGAAGAGCGCCTGGTGCTGATTTGCGAAGCCGACCATCCACCGGTGCGCGGGCCCCAGGACGTTGCTGGCCGCTCGGTGTTCACCTTCCGACGCAGCTGCGCCTACCGTGCGCGCCTGGAAACCTGGTTTTCCCACGAACGGGTGGCCATGGGGCGGGCCATCGAGATTGAGTCCTACCAGGGCATGCTGGCGTGCGTGATCGCCGGTTCCGGTGTGGCGCTGATGTCCGAATCCATGCTCGACAGCCTACCGGGCAAGGACAGCGTGTCCGTTCATCCGTTGACAGGGCCTTTTGCCACTGCGACCACCTGGCTGATGTGGCGAAAGGGTATGCTCGGCGCTAACCTCAATGCGTGGATCGACCTCCAGCAGGCGGGTAAGGCTGAGCTATTACCAGACACCCGCGCGATTGCTTGAACGATCAGTCAGGATTCGGATCAATTCAGTAATAGTTCGTTGTGCTTTCGTTCAAGCATTACGTAGGACTTAGGGCTACTATCAGTGTAGGAAAAGGCGACAGAACTTGCGCCTACCAGCATTACCCTCAAAGGGGGCAACCATGAAAGAGAAAATCCAAAACTGGCTCCATGACGTTGGGGTTGCACTGGGCTTGATCGAGCCTCCACTCCAACCGGTGCCGATTCGCACCGACGATGAGCAGCGTCGTCCACGCCGCCGGTAAAGTCCGCGCTCGCTGGGCCATGGCAGTTTTAAATGTGGGAGTGGGCTTGCCCGCGAGTGCGGTGTATCAGTCGATAAATCATTGACTGACTCACCGCACTCGCGGGCAAGCCCACTCCCACAGTTGTTTTATGCAAGGTCAAAAAAAACGGGCGCGACATCCGACGTCGCACCCGCTGAAGAAACCCTTCCAAGCATTATTCTTTCTTACACCGCCCGAGCCGCCACCGCTTGTGGCCGGCGCGACAGCAAACTCACCAGCACAAAGCTCACCAGGCCCACGGCCAGGCTGTAGTAGATCGGCGTGTTCGCGTCCAAACCATCTTTGATCATGAACGCCAGCGCAGTCACAAAGCCCAGGGCCATGGACGTGATTGCCCCCGACGTCGTCGCGCGCTTCCAGAAGATCGCCCCGATCAGCGGGATCAGCATGCCGCCCACCAACAGGTTGTAGGCCAGGGTCAGGGCGCTGATCACGTCGCTCACCACCAACGCAATACCCAGCACGGCAATGCCGGTCAGCAGGGTGAACAGGCGGTTGATGTTCAGGCTCGACTGTTTACCCCCGCGCAAACGCGGCAACAGGTCTTCAGTCAACACGGTGGATGCAGCCAGCAAGCCGGCACTGGCAGTGGACATCATCGCGGCCAGCGCAGCGGCAATCACCAGGCCACGGATGCCGTCGGGCAGCGACATTTTGACGATGGCCGCAAACGCGTTGTTGACGTTATCCAGGTCCGGAATCAACACATGCGCCGCCATACCAATCAGCGCGCAGGCCAGGCCGTAGAGGATGCAGTAGAAACCCGCGAAGGTGCCGGCGTACTTGGCCACTTTTTCGTCACGGGCGGTGAACACCCGTTGCCAGATGTCCTGGCCGATCAGGATGCCGAAGAAGTAGATCATGAAGTAGGTGATGATCGTGTCCCAGCCGATCGCGGTGAAGCTGAAGCTAGACGCTGGCAGCTTGGCCACCAGTTCGTCCCAGCCACCGACGCGGTACAGGCAGATCGGCAGCAGGATGAACATCAGTCCCACGGTCTTGATCACGAATTGCACGATGTCGGTGAGGGTCAGCGACCACATGCCGCCGATGGTCGAATAGACCACCACCACACCACCACCCAACAACACCGAAATCCAGAACGGCAGGCCGAACAGCACTTGCAGCACGGTGCCGATGGCCAGGATCGAGGTCACGCCGATCATCAGCGCGTAGGCCAGCATGATCACCGCACTGGCCTGGCGGGCCATGGGGTTGTAGCGTTTTTCCAGCACCTGGGTCACGGTGAAAATCTTCAGCTTCAGCAGCGGCTTGGCCAGGAACAGGTTCAGCGCAATGATCCCCATGCCCAGCGCGGCGCACAGCCAGAAGCCGGAGATGCCATGCACGTAACCCAGGCGCACGGTGCCGACGGTGGATGCACCGCCCAATACCGTGGCGGCCATGGTGCCCATGTACAGCGTCGGGCCCAGGTTGCGCCCGGCCACCAGGTAGTCTTCGTGGGTCTTGGCGCGGCGCATGCCGTAATAGCCGAGCACCAGCATGCCGGCGGCGTAGATGAGTACGACGAATAAATCCAAAGCCATGACGGCGATTCTCCGATTATTGTTTTATGCAGTGGGGACGCTTGCAGTGGCTATAGAGCTTTGTGTGGTGAGGGGGCTTGTTCCTCTGGGTCCATACACCTCTGCGGGCTCTGGAAACAGCCGAAGCAACGTCAGATAAACCACCGACGCCAACCCCAGCGTCACCGGCAAGCTGATATCGATGCCATCGGCCAAATTACCCAGCGGCCCGACAAACTGCCCCGGCAGGTTCACAAAACACAGCCCCACCAGCGCACTTGGAATCCACGCCCCCAGCCCGCGCCAGTTCCAGCCGTGGCTGAACCAGTAGCGGCCGCCGGTTTCACCACGGGTGAACACCTGCAGGTCATCCGGGCAGTAGAAGCCGCGACGCACGATCAGGCCGATGATCATCATCACCATCCACGGCGTGGTGCAGGTGATGATCAACACGGCAAAGGTCGACACGCTCTGCACCAGGTTGGCGGCGAAACGTCCGATAAAGATGAAGGCAATCGACATCACCCCAATCAGCAGCGTGGCCTTGACCCGCGACAGCAGCCGTGGGAACACGCTGGACATGTCCAGCCCGGTGCCATACAGCGAGGTGGTGCCGGTGGACATACCGCCGATCACCGCAATCAGGCACACCGGCAGGAAGAACCACGCCGGCGCCACCGCCAGCAAACCGCCGACATAGTTGTTGGCCGCGATGTAGTCCGGAGCCTTGATCGCCACGATGGTCGCGGTGGCCAGGCCGAACAGGAACGGGATCAAGGTGGCGATCTGTGCGAATACCACCGCCAGCATGATGCGCATCTTCGGCGTTTCACGTGGGATGTAGCGCGACCAGTCGCCGAGGAACGCACCGAAGGAAATCGGGTTGCTCATGGCCACCAGCGCGGCGCCGATAAAAGCCGCCCAGAAACCAGTCTGGCCCAAGGCGACGCTGCCGGCGAAATGACTGTCGAAGGCCGGCGCGAAGGCGAAGATACCGAGCAGAAACAGCAGGCTCGCTGCCCACACCGCAATGCGGTTGACCCACAGCATGAAGCGAAACCCGTAGATGCAAACGGTCAGCACCAGCAGGGCGAACAGGCCGTAAGCCAGGCCCAGGGTCAGGTCGGTTTCCGGCAGCCCCACCAGACGTTTCGCACCGCCTACCAGCGCATCGCCTGAACTCCACACCGACAGTGAGAAGAAGGCAATTGCCGTCAGCAGCGACAGAAACGAGCCGACAATCCGCCCATGCACACCAAAGTGCGCACCGGAGGACACAGCGTTGTTGGTGCCATTGATCGGCCCGAACAGGCCCATGGGTGCCAGGATCAGCGCACCCACCAGCACGCCCAGCACAATCGCCCAGACACCGGCCTGGAACGACAAGCCGAACAGCACCGGAAACGAGCCCAGCACGGCAGTGGCGAAGGTATTTGCACCGCCGAAGATCAGTCGAAACAGATCCTTGGGGCCTGCGGTACGTTCGTGGTCCGGGATCTGTTCGACCCCGTTGGTTTCTATCTTTCGAATACTTTTATCGTTGTTTTTATTATTCATGATCAGCTCCGATCACATTGGCTAAGGGGGCGGCAGCCCTTCCGGCATAGCGGACAAATGTTCGTGACAGGCCAGCCACAGGCCTTCTTGTTGTGTGCCAGACCCTTGCCGTTTGAAGACAATGGTCTCGCGTTCCTGGCTGAAAAATTGCTCCCCGTTCATGCGCAGCTCGGTGGCCACGTCATGAATAAAAATCGCCACGTCACCCTGCAGGCTGACAAAGGCGTTGTTCGAGGTGCACGACAACACCTCGAACCCCTCGTCCCGACGCCAGCGGTCCCACAACACCTGGTAGGCATCGCGGCTCAGCAGCGGCTGGGGGAGGGTGTAAAAGACAAAGCTGGCATCGGCCGTGAACGCCGCGAAGTAGGCTTCGCGGTCGTTGCGGGCGAAAGCCGACACCAGGTCGGCGGCGGCTTGCAACACCGGTTGCGCGCTCATCAGCGATGCGCCACGCCAGGTAGTACGCAGAGCATTTCGTACAGCAAGTTGGCGCCGAGCAGCGAGGTGTTGCCGGTGGTGTCGTAAGGCGGCGAAACTTCTACCAGATCACAACCAATCAGGTCGAGGCCCTGGCAGCCACGGATGATTTCGATCGCCTGGATGGTGGTCAGCCCGCCGATTTCCGGGGTGCCGGTGCCGGGCGCCCAGGCGGGGTCGATGCCGTCGATATCGAAGCTCAGGTACACCGGGCCGCCGCCGACTTTTTCGCGCACTTCGGCCATCAACGGCGCGAGCGAGTGGTGCCAGCATTCTTCGGCCTGGACCACACGGAAGCCCTGTTTGCGGCTCCAGTTGAAGTCTTCGGCGGTGTAGCCCTGGGCGCGCAGGCCGATTTGGACCACGCGGTCGCAGTCGAGCAGGCCTTCTTCCACTGCGCGGCGGAAGGTGGTGCCGTGGGCGATTTTCTCGCCGAACATATGGTCGTTGACGTCGGCGTGGGCATCGATGTGCACCAGCCCGACCTTGCCGTGTTTCTTGTGGATCGCGCGCAGGATCGGCAGGGTGATGGTGTGGTCGCCGCCCAGGGTCATGGGGATCACGTCGTGTTCGAGGATCTCGTCGTAGGCCTCTTCGATGATGCGCACGGCGTCCAGCAGGTTGAAGGTGTTGATCGCCACGTCGCCGATGTCGGCTACCGACAGCGAGTCAAACGGCGCGGCGCCGGTGGCCATGTTGTACGGGCGGATCATCACCGATTCGGCGCGGATTTCACGCGGCCCGAAGCGAGTGCCGGCGCGCAGCGAGGTGCCGATGTCCAGGGGCACGCCGACAAACGCGGCGTCCAGGCCCTTGGCCGACTGCAAGTGGGGAAGTCGCATCATGGTGGCGATGCCGGCGAAGCGCGGCATTTCGTTGCCGCCCAGTGGTTGGTGGAAAATCTTGTCCACGGGATTGCCTCATCGTTGTTTTGTTTATTAGGGGTCGATTCTGCGAAATGCGCCGGTACGAAAGAATCGGCAGGGGCAAATACTTAGTTCAGATTTTTCTAAACTAATGCCGGCGGGTAGACTGCCCGCATTCATCCCTGGAGCCGACCATGGCCAACGCCTTGCCCGACCTGAAACTCCTGCGCATCTTCGTCAGCGTCGTGCGGCACCAGGGGTTCGCCAATGCCCAGCACGAACTCAACCTGTCCACCTCGGCCATCAGCACGTATATGAGCCAGTTGGAAAGCGCCTTGGGCCTGGTGCTGTGCCATCGCGGGCGGGGAGGGTTCAGCCTGACCAGCAAGGGCGAGCTGTTCCACCATGAAACCCTGCGCCTGCTCGGTGAGCTCGAAGGCTTCGAGCAATACGCCGCCGCGCTCAAGGGCGAGTTGCGCGGCACTCTCAAACTCGGCGTGCTCGACTCCACCGTCAGCGACAAGGCCTTGCCGTTCGCCGAAGTGATCGGCGCCTACAGCCTGGAGCACCCGGCGGTGCACCTGCATTTGTCGGTGATGAGCCCTTATGAATTGCAGCTAGGCGTGCAGGACAACCGCCTCGACCTGGCCATCGGCGCCTTCTCCAACCGCATGAGCGGTCTGATCTACATGCCGCTGTACCGCGAGCAGCACTGGCTGTATTGCAGCACGCGGCATCCTTTATTCAACGAGCGACGCATCCCCGAGCAGGTCATCACCCAACAACGCATGGTCGGTCGCGGCTACTGGAGCCAGGCGGAACTCGCCCGTCACGGTTTCAAGCACAGCGCCGCCACGGTAGAAAGTATGGAAGCGCAGCTGATTCTGGTGCTGTCCGGCGCCTACATCGGCTACCTGCCCGAGCATTACGCCCAGGCCTGGGCCGACAAGGGAGACCTGCGCGTGTTGTTGCCAGCGACCTTCGGCTACCAGGCGCCATTCTCGATGATCATGCGCCGGGGCCGCAGCCGTGAACCGCTGATCCAGACCTTCCGCGATCTGCTCAAAGCCCAGCTCAACCAGGCCTGAAAAATCATGTCCAGACCCCAATGTTCCGAATGCCTGCGGCCGATCGCCCACTGCCTGTGCGCGCTGATCCCCAGCCTCGACAGCCGCACCCGCGTGTTGCTGTTGCAGCACCCGAGCGAGGTCAGCCACGCGCTGAATACCGCGCGGTTGGCGGCGTTGGGCTTGAATAATGCCCAGTTGGTGGTGGGAGAGGTGTTTGATGATTTGGCGAGGTTGTTGAGCCCGCCGGGTTATCAGGCGCGGCTGTTGTTTCCAGCCGATGATGCTCAAGTGTTGCAGGCTTACACACCATCGGATCAGCCGCTGTTGCTGGTGGTGCCCGATGGTACCTGGCGCAAGGCGCGCAAGTTGTTGCATCTGAACCCGCTGCTGGCGGCGTTGCCACGGGTAACGTTGGCCGAGGGTGGTGTGTCGCGTTATCGGTTGCGCAAGGCGCCGGGGCCGGGGGCGTTGTCGACTATCGAAGCCATTGTGCAGGCGTTGCAGGTATTGGAAGCGCCGGTGTCCTTCGAGCCGTTGCTCAAACCGTTCGAGGCGTTGATCGAAGGGCAGATTGCGGCGATGGGTGAGGAGGTGTTTCAGAGAAATCATGGCGACGGGCATTTGGGCTAGGCGGGGTATCGAGTCGCGGCCATCGGGGGCAAGCCCCCTCCCACTTTTGACTGTATTCGCAATTCAAGGGTGGGAGGGGGCTTGCCCCCGATGGGGCCCTCACCGTCACCTTATTCCTTTAAGCCATAAGCACCACACTTTGCGTGATATGGCCCGCCGGCCTTTCCCGGTATGATGTTCGCCCCCGCAGTCTGGATTGCGAATACGCCATGACCTTGCAGTACCCAACAATCGCCGATTGCGTCGGCAACACGCCCCTGGTCCGCTTGCAACGCATGGCGGGTGAAACCAGCAATACCCTGTTGCTCAAGCTCGAAGGCAACAACCCGGCCGGCTCGGTCAAGGACCGCCCGGCGCTGTCGATGATCACCCGCGCCGAGTTGCGCGGGCAGATCAAGCCCGGCGACACCCTGATCGAAGCCACCTCGGGTAACACCGGGATCGCCCTGGCCATGGCCGCTGCGATCAAGGGTTACAAGATGGTGCTGATCATGCCCGACAACGGCAGTGCCGAGCGCAAGGCCGCCATGACCGCCTATGGCGCGGAGCTGGTGCTGGTCACCCAGGAAGAGGGCATGGAAGGTGCCCGCGACCTCGCCGAGCGCATGGCCGCCGAAGGCCGTGGCGTGGTGCTGGACCAGTTCGCCAACGGTGATAATCCCGAGGCGCACTACACCAGCACCGGCCCGGAAATCTGGCGTCAGACCCAGGGCACCATCACCCATTTCGTCAGCTCCATGGGCACCACTGGTACCATCATGGGCAACTCGCGCTACCTCAAGGAGCAGAACCCGGCGATCCAGATCGTTGGCTTGCAACCGATGGAAGGCGCGGCCATCCCCGGTATCCGCCGCTGGCCCGAAGAGTACTTGCCGAAGATCTACAACGCGACCCGCGTGGACCGCATCATCGACATGGCCCAGCGCGAAGCCGAAGACACCACGCGCCGCCTGGCCCGTGAAGAAGGCATCTTCTGCGGCGTGTCCTCAGGTGGTGCGGTGGCCGGCATGTTGCGCCTGTCCAGAGAAGTGGAAAACGCGGTGATCGTCGCGATCATCTGTGACCGAGGCGACCGTTACCTGTCGACCGGCATCTTCGACGAACCCAACTGATGGCCAAGCACGAGAGAGGCCTGCGCTTCCAACCGACGGGCGGCAGCCGGGCCCCACAGATTCCCGTGGGCAAGAAACAACGCCTGACCATCGAGCGCCTGGCCAATGACGGCCGGGGCATCGTGTTCTTTGAAGGTCGTACCTGGTTTGTAAACGGTGCGCTCGCCGGCGAAGACGTCGAAGCGCGGGTACTGGGCACCCACGGCAAAGTGGTCGAGGCGCGCACCGAGCGCGTGTTCAAGGCCAGCGAACTGCGCCGCCCGGCACCGTGTGCACACTTCGGCCGCTGCGGCGGTTGCAGCGTGCAACACCTGCCCCATGACGAACAACTCGCCCTGAAACAGCGCATGCTCGCCGAGCAACTGTCCCGCGTGGCCGGTGTCGAACCGCAAGAGTGGGCCGCGCCTTTGAGCGGGCCGGAATTCGGCTACCGACGCCGCGCCCGTGTGGCCGTGCGCTGGGATGCCAAGGCGAAAACACTCGAGGTGGGTTTCCGCGCCGTGGCCAGCCAGGACATCGTCGCCATCGATGATTGCCCGGTGCTGGTACAGGCCTTGCAACCGATCATGCAGCGCTTGCCGAATATGCTGCGCCGCCTGAGCAAGCCTCAGGCGTTGGGGCATGTGGAGTTGTTCAGTGGTTCGTCCATCGCCGTGTTGCTGCGGCATATGGCGCCGTTGTCGGACGCGGACCTGCAGGTGTTGAAAGAATTTTGCGCTTTCCATGAAGCCCAATTGTGGCTGCATGGCGAGGGCCAGCCGCAACCCGTGGAGCCCGACCAGGCGCTCGGTTTTCGATTGGAGGCCTGGGATCTGGAGCTGGCTTACCGGCCGGGGGATTTTGTCCAGGTCAACGCCGGAGTCAACGAGGCGATGGTCTCCCAGGCCCTGGAATGGCTGGCGCCACAGCCCGATGAGCGGGTGCTGGACCTGTTCTGCGGCCTCGGCAACTTTGCCTTGCCGCTGGCCAAACAGGTGCGTGAAGTGGTTGCGGTCGAAGGCGTGCAGACCATGGTCGACCGGGCGGCGCTGAATGCCGTCAGCAACAATTTGCATAATGCGCAGTTTTTTCAGGCCGATTTGTCCCAGCCTTTGACCGACGCAGAATGGGCCAAACAGGGCTTTTCTGCGGTACTCTTGGACCCACCCCGTGATGGTGCCCAAGAGGTTGTGCGCAAGCTCGCCACCCTGGGCGCCAAGCGCCTGGTGTATGTGTCCTGCAACCCGGCGACGCTGGCGCGGGACACGGTTGAGTTGGTCAAGCAAGGCTACCGGCTAAAACGTGCCGGGATCCTCGACATGTTTCCGCAGACTGCGCATGTCGAGGCCATGGCGTTATTTGAAGCGGGCTAGGACGCCCGTTTAATCCGACTGGCCTGCGTTCTCCAAGGCCTATGAACTGCCACGGAGCTCGCAGTAAAAAGGTCGGCGATGATTTTGGCGCATCCAAGGTGCGTCGTAGGGAAGGTAAGCAAGATGGTACAGGTGAGAGCACACCAGCCGATCAACACCGACGGCAGTATCAATCTCGAGGCATGGCTGGATCATGCCATCAGTGTCGACCCGGCACTGGACCGTGAAGCCTTGAAAGCAGCCTGCGAGTTCGCTCGCGAGTCTGAGCAGCAAGACAATGCGGCCAAGAACCTGTGGGCCGAAGGCACTTCAAGCTTTCGTACCGGGTTGGAAATCGCCGAGATCCTTGCCGATCTCAAGCTGGACCAGGATTCGCTGATCGCCGCCGTGCTCTATCGCGGCGTGCGTGAAGGGCATATTCCGTTGGCCACCGTGGGCCAGCGTTTCGGCTCGGTGGTCGCCAAGCTGATCGACGGCGTGCTGCGCATGGCCGCCATCAGTGCCAGCCTCAGCCCGCGCCAGTCCATGGTGCTGGGCACCCAGGGCCAGGTCGAGAACCTGCGCAAGATGCTGGTGGCAATGGTCGACGACGTACGCGTCGCCCTGATCAAGCTGGCCGAACGCACCTGCGCGATCCGTGCGGTGAAAACCGCCGACGACGAGAAACGCAACCGCGTCGCCCGCGAGGTGTTCGACATCTACGCGCCGCTGGCGCACCGCCTGGGCATCGGCCATATCAAATGGGAGCTGGAGGACTTGTCCTTCCGCTACCTCGAGCCCGACCAATACAAACAGATTGCCACGCTGCTGCATGAGCGGCGGCTCGACCGCGAGCGTTTTATCAGCGACGTGATGGGCCAGCTGCGTTCGGAGTTGCAGGCCACCGGCGTCGACGCCGACATCAGCGGCCGGGCCAAGCACATCTATTCGATCTGGCGCAAAATGCAGCGCAAGGGCCTGGCGTTCAGCCAGATCTACGACGTGCGTGCGGTGCGCGTGCTGGTGCCGGAAATGCGCGATTGCTACACCGCGCTGGGCATCGTCCACACCCTGTGGCGGCACATTCCCAAGGAGTTCGACGACTACATCGCCAACCCCAAGGAAAACGGCTACCGCTCGCTGCACACCGCCGTGATCGGCCCCGAGGGCAAGGTGCTGGAAGTGCAGATCCGCACCCACGCCATGCACGAAGAGGCCGAGCTGGGCGTGTGCGCGCACTGGCGCTACAAGGGCACCGACGTCAAGGCCGGGTCCAACCAGTACGAAGAGAAAATCTCCTGGCTGCGCCAAGTGCTGGAATGGCACGAAGAACTCGGCGACATCGGCGGCCTCGCCGAACAGCTGCGCGTGGATATCGAGCCGGACCGCGTCTACATCTTCACTCCCGACGGCCACGCGATCGACCTGCCCAAGGGCGCCACGCCGCTGGATTTTGCCTACCGCGTGCACACCGAGATCGGCCACAACTGCCGTGGCGCGAAGATCAACGGGCGCATCGTGCCGCTCAACTACAGCCTGCAGACCGGTGAACAGGTCGAGATCATCACCAGCAAGCACGGTACGCCAAGCCGCGACTGGCTGAACCCGAACCTGGGCTACATCACCACCTCGCGGGCGCGGGCGAAGATCGTCCACTGGTTCAAATTGCAGGCGCGCGACCAGAACGTCGCCGCCGGCAAGACCTTGCTCGAGCGCGAACTGGGCCGCCTGGGCCTGCCGCAAGTGGACTTCGACAAGTTGGCCGAAAAGGCCAACATGAAGATTGCCGAAGACATGTTCGCCGCCCTCGGTGCCGGCGACCTGCGCCTGGCGCAACTGGTCAACCTGGCCCAGCAACTGGTCGAGCCGGAGCGCGGCAGCGAGCAGCTGGAACTGATCCCACGCAAAGCCATCGGCTACAAGCCTGGCAAGCGCGGCGATATCCAGATCCAGGGCGTCGGCAACCTGATGACACAGATCGCCGGCTGCTGCCAGCCGTTGCCGGGCGACGCCATCGTCGGCTACATCACCCAGGGCCGTGGGGTGAGCATTCACCGCCAGGATTGCGCCTCGGTGCTGCAGCTGGGCGGGCGTGAGCCGGAGCGCATCATCCAGGTCAGCTGGGGCCCGGTGCCGGTGCTCACCTACCCGGTGGACATCATCATCCGCGCCTACGACCGTTCCGGTTTGCTGCGTGACGTGTCGCAAGTGCTGCTCAATGAGCGGATCAACGTGCTGGCGGTCAACACCCGCTCGAACAAAGAGGACAACACCGCGTTGATGTCCCTGACCATCGAGATTCCGGGGCTGGACGCGCTGGGGCGGTTGCTGGGGCGGATTTCCCAGTTGCCGAACATCATTGAAACCCGGCGCAACCGCACCCCATGAGTAGCTGGATGAACACAGTCTGAAATGTGGGAGGGGGTGTTCATACCTGATCGGAAATAGAATTATGTATTCGCTGGAAGACTTGCTGCACCTGATGAACCGCCTGCGGGACCCGCAATACGGCTGCCCGTGGGACATCAAGCAAACCTACGCGACCATCGTGCCGCACACCCTCGAAGAAGCCTACGAAGTCGCCGACGCCATCGAGCGCGGCGACTTCGATCACCTGCAAGGCGAGTTGGGCGACCTGCTGTTCCAGGTGGTGTATTACAGCCAGCTGGCGCGGGAAGAAGGGCGTTTCGAATTCGCCGGGGTGATCGACAGCATCACGCGCAAGCTGATCCGTCGCCATCCGCATGTATTCCCGACCGGTGATCTGTATGCGCCGCTGGATGTTCCGCAACTGAGCGAGGAGCAGGTCAAGGAGCGTTGGGAGCAGATCAAGGCCGAGGAACGTGCAGAAAAATCCGACGCGCCGGAGCAACTTTCCCTGCTCGATGATGTGCCTACTGCGCTGCCGTCTCTGTCGCGTGCCGCCAAGTTGCAAAAGCGCGCCAGCCAGGTCGGTTTCGACTGGCCGTCCGCCTTGCCGGTGGTGGACAACGTGCGCGAAGAGCTCGATGAAGTGCTCGAAGCCATGGCCGACAACGACTCGGTGGCCATCGCCGATGAGGTCGGTGACCTGCTGTTTGCGGCGGTCAACCTGGCCCGACATCTCAAGGTCGACCCGGAAACCGCGCTGCGTGGCGCCAATGCCAAGTTCGAACGACGTTTCCGATTTATCGAACAGGCATTGCGCGATACGCACAAACCCATAGAAGATTGCACCCTCGAAGAGTTGGACGCCCTGTGGGGCGAAGCCAAACGTCAGGAAAAGAACCTGTCCAGCTGCGGTTGAGCAGTTGCCTAAGTGAGTAAGCACCATGAGCATTTCCCTTCGCGACCAGTTGCTCAAAGCAGGGCTGGTCAACCAGAAGCAGGCCAAGCAGGTCGGCAAAGAGAAACAGAAGCAGCAGCGCCTGGTCCACAAGGGCCAGATCGAGGCTGATGACACCCAGGCCCGCCTGGCTGCCGAAGCGCAGGCCGAGAAGGTCAAGCGCGACCAGGAGCTGAACCGCCAACAGCAGGAAAAAGCCGAGGCCAAGGCCCGCACCGCCCAGGTCAAGCAACTGATCGAAACCTCGCGCCTGCCCAAGCTGACCACCGAGGACTACTACAACTTCGTGGATGACAAGAAGGTCAAGCGCCTGTCGGTCAACACCTTGATGCGCAACAAGCTGAGCAACGGCTCCCTGGCGATCGTGCACCACGGTGGCGGTTACGAAGTGATCCCGCGTGAAGCGGCGCTGAAGATCCAGGAGCGCGCCCCGGAGCGCATTGTGCAGCTCAATATCCTCACCGAAAGCCAAGTGCCGGATGAAGATGATCCGTACGCCGCCTACCAGATCCCGGATGATCTGATGTGGTAAAGCCCTAAAACACAAACCCCGCTCAAAAGGCGGGGTTTGTGTTTATAGGCACCCCCGCTGCGTGGGGCGGGGATGCCTACTGGATTTCAGAGTTTCAGGAGCTTTGCGCCTGGCGTTTCATTTCGAGAGTTTCGAGCTCGTTTTTATAATTGTGGGCTTCGTTCTCGTTATGGAACATGCCGACCAGTTGGTCTTGTTGATGTACATCCCAGATGTGTATCCCGTGAGCTACCGCTTCATGGGACATATGTTCGTCGTCGCGCTCAGTTACTTTTACAGTCATCTGCTTGCTCCAATCTCTGGTGGGGTCTGCGGCAAGTCGTCGCAGGTCTTTGTTATATGTTTTGTTAGCTTGCTAAGTAAACCGACTTTTCGCGCAACAAATCATTGCAGGAAACGCAACAGTGCTGGAGGCGGCGTAAACCGCGACATTGCGTCGCAGGGGGCTGAGTTTTATGACAAAAGTTTCATGTTGGTGACAGGCTTTTAAGAGATGTATTGACCCTTCCACTGCCATCGGGGGCAAGCTTCAAAGCAAAATCTGCAGGCAAAAAAAAGCCCCGCATTCAGCGAGGCTCTCTTCTCGGAGGCATCAGCGCATCAGCTACCTTTGACAGCCTTGCCGTCAACGGTACCGTCTTGCAGCATGATGTTGTATTCCTTGCCGTCAGTTTCAACCTGACGCAGGGCAACCAGGATGCCGCCCTGGTCCTTGGCAAACCACATCTGGGTGATGCGCTTGCTTTGTGTCGGGTCGCGCACGCGCTCGACCTTGATCGCGTCGATGGAGCCGACCTTGGTCTGGACCTTTTCCGGGCCGATCACGCGGAAGTCGTAGGTGTCGACATCGGTGCCTTCAACCACGTTGTAGCTCATGCTTTTCTTGCCGGCAGCCACGTCGCGCTGCAGGGCCAACTGGTAGGTCGACTTGTCGAGCATGCCGCTTTGCAGGGGCACGTTGACCGCGTCCTTGTTTTCAAAACCGGTGACTTTCTTGGTCGCCTGGTCGAAGTCCAGGTTGATCTTCTTGGCTTTGCCCAGGCCGCCGCGTTCGAAGGTGTAGCTCTTCGGCTGCAGGGTGTCC
Source organism: Pseudomonas sp. AC463 (assembly GCF_979253585.1). Taxonomy (NCBI): domain Bacteria; kingdom Pseudomonadati; phylum Pseudomonadota; class Gammaproteobacteria; order Pseudomonadales; family Pseudomonadaceae; genus Pseudomonas; species Pseudomonas sp. AC463. Next base: position 328,496 of record NZ_CEEDDZ010000002.1, read on the forward strand.
TTGTCAAACAGGATCACGCTGGTTTCGGTCAGGCTGGCGATCATCATGGAAGCCTTGAAATTCAAGGTCCAGGAGCCGTTGTCGTTTTTGGTCAGGCTGCGCTCAGCCGAACCACTCATGGGCAACTGTTTCCAGTCGGCGGTGTAGCTGACGGAGAAGGGGTGTAGGTCTGCTGCTTGCACGGCGGGCAAGGCGAACAGCGCAAAAGCGAAGAGCAAGGCGCGACGCATAAAATCTCCTAGGTTCGAATCAAGTGGCCGCTGGCCGCAAGTAACTGACCGTCCAATAATGCACCCTGGTCGCCAAGAATCAACCGCCCCTCGGCAAACCAGCGAACAGCCAGCGGGTAAATCCTGTGTTCCTGGGTATGAACCCGTTGCGCAAGGGTCTGCGCCGAGTCGTCAGACTCTACCGGAACCACTGCCTGTACGACCAGAGGCCCGCCATCGAGTTCCTCGGTGACGAAGTGCACGCTGCAGCCATGCTCCGTGTCGCCGGCCTCGAGGGCACGTTGGTGCGTATGTAACCCTTTGTATTTGGGCAGCAGGGAAGGGTGGATATTCAGCAGGCGACCTTGGTAATGCCGAACGAAGTCAGCGCTGAGAATGCGCATGAAACCGGCGAGAACTACGAGCTTGGGGTTGAAGGTGTCGATCAGGTCGACCAAGGCGCTGTCGAAGGCCTCGCGACCTTCGAAAGCCTTGTGATCCAGCGAGCGGGTTTCGATGCCCGCGTCCCTGGCGCGTTGCAGGCCGTAGGCGTCGCTGCGGTTGGAGATCACCGCAGCGATGCGCACCGGGCTGTCGCCGGTGCGCGTGCTGTCGATCAGGGCCTGCAAGTTACTGCCGGTGCCGGAAAGCAGCACCACGACATCACAGGTCTGGGACATTAATGAGCCTTGAGGTTCTTCAGTTCAACCTGAGCTGCGCCTTCGGCGGCAGTCGCGATCTGACCGATCACCCATGGCTGCTCGCCGGCTTCACGCAGGACGTTCAGCGCGGTTTCAACGTGCTCTTGCGCCACGCAGATCACCATGCCCACGCCGCAGTTCAGCACGCGGTGCATTTCGGTTTCGTTGACGTTGCCTTTCTCTTGCAGCCAATCGAACACGGCAGGGCGAGTCCAGCTGGCCACGTCGACAATCGCCTGGGCGCCTTTTGGCAGGACGCGCGGGATGTTGTCCAGCAGGCCGCCGCCGGTGATGTGGGCCATGGCTTTTACTGCGCCAGTGTCCTTGATCAGCTTGAGCAGTGGCTTGACGTAGATGCGCGTCGGGGCCATCAGCAGGTCGGTCAGCGGCTTGCCGTCGAGCTGGATGTTCTCGATGTCGGCGCCGGACACTTCGATGATCTTGCGGATCAGCGAGTAGCCGTTGGAGTGCGGGCCGGAGGATGGCAGGGCGAGCAGCGCGTCACCGGCGGCAACTTTGGAGCCGTCGATGATCTCGGATTTTTCTACCACACCGACGCAGAAGCCGGCCAGGTCGTAGTCTTCGCCTTCGTACATGCCTGGCATTTCAGCGGTTTCGCCGCCGACCAGGGAGCAACCCGACAGTTCGCAACCCGCGCCAATGCCGGTGACTACCTGGGTAGCGGTCTCGACGTTGAGCTTGCCGGTGGCGTAGTAGTCCAGGAAGAACAACGGCTCGGCGCCGCACACCACTAGGTCGTTGACGCACATGGCAACCAGGTCGATGCCGATGCTGTCGTGCTTGTTCAGGTTCAGCGCCAGGCGCAGCTTGGTGCCCACGCCGTCGGTGCCGGACACCAGCACAGGCTGCTTGTAGCCGGCCGGGATCTCGCAGAGGGCGCCAAAACCGCCCAGGCCGCCCATGACTTCGGGGCGCGCAGTGCGCTTGGCGACGCTCTTGATGCGTTCGACCAATGCTTCACCGGCGTCGATGTCTACACCGGCGTCCTTGTAGCTCAGGGAGGGTTGCTTGCTCATGATCCAGGCCTTTAGGGGGGATTCAGGGGTAACGACCGAGCGGGCAGGCGCTTTTGGTAAAAGGCCCAGCCGTTGACGGTCTGCGAAGGCGCGCGATTTTATCAGGCTTGAGGGGCAGCGGCCATCCTCGGGCCGACGGGCAGGGCCATATAGGTTAAAAAGCCGGTTAAAAAAATGCTAATCGGCTCTGCCGTGGTGCGTATTAAGGTATAGCCTTGAACCGGCTGTCGTTATGACAGCATGAAAACTTACCAGGACCCTGTGAATGTTTTGTCGGTGGCTGTGGTCACAGCCTTGGCAAACCAAGTTCACGCGGTCTGTTCCAGCCGCTAAATTTGTCGTTCGGGAATCTTCCATGCGTCTGTGTAAATTCTTATTTGTGGGCTGCTTGTCGTTGGTCAGCCTGGCGAGTCATGCCGAAACCCTCAATGGCCTCTATCAAGTACTTGAACCCGTCAGCAGCCAATCGCCGCAAGAGCGCGACCAGGCTACCCAGCGTGCCGTGCAGACCCTGGTGATTCGCCTCACCGGCGACGCCAAGGCCGCCGAGGGCCCTGGCCTGGCGGCGATCCGCAAGGACCCGCAGCAAATCATCACTCAATACGGCTACGACGCTGGCCCGCCCGAGAGCCTGCAGGTGGATTTCGACCCGGTCAGCACCGACCGGGCGCTGCGTGACGCGGGCCTGTCGATCTGGGGCAGCAATCGGCCGTCGATCCTCGGCTGGTGGCTGAACGATTCCACCGAAGGCAGCAGCCTGGTGGGCGATGGCCAGACCATCGCGGCAGCCCTGCGCCGCGCGGCACAACACCGTGGCCTGCCGCTGCGCCTGCCGTTGGGCGACCTGGATGAGCAAGTGGTCGCCACTGCACCGAATCTTGAAAGCGCCGACGCCACGCCATTGCGCGCCGCCTCCGAACGCTACGGCGCCGACGCCTTGCTGGCCGTGCATGCGCGCCAGGAGGGCAGCCAGTGGCAGGCCAAGTGGCGCCTGTGGTTGGGCGACAAGAGCGAGCAGGGCACCGCGCAAGGCGCCGACACTGCCGCCGTGGCTGATGCCGTGTTGCTGGCGGTGAGCCAGAAGCTGGCGCCGCGCTTCGCGGTCAAACCGGGGGTGAGCGCCGAGCAGTTGCTGGAAGTGCAGGGCATGACTCTGGAGCGCTATGCCGCCCTCGGGCATCTGCTGGAGCCGTTTGGCGGCCAGCCACAGCTGGTGGATGGCAATCGCATTGTGTATCGCGTCAACGGCAGCGCCGAGCAGCTGCGCACTCAGTTGAGCCTGGCCAAGTTGCAGGAGGTACCTGCCGGTGAAGCGCCTGCCCAGCAACCTGTGGTCGATGGCACGCAACCGGCGGTGGCACCTGAGCCTCAGGCACAGCTGCGGTTTCGTTGGTAAGGCGCAGCAGCGGTTTCGTTGGTAAAAAGTTTCTTTCTATATAGAAGCAATAACAGATGGAGTGGTTTATGGCGGATACGCGTCGTTGGGTGTGGCTTGGCGGGATTGTCCTGCTGTGCGTTTTTGTGTTCTTGCTGCATTCGATCCTGACGCCGTTCCTGGTTGCGTTGTTGCTGGCCTATCTGTTCGATCCCGTGGTGGATCGCCTGGAGAAAGCCGGTCTGTCGCGGACCTTGGGCGTGGTGGCGGTGTTTGCCCTGTTCACGCTGATCATCACCGCGTTGGTGCTGGTGCTGGTGCCGATGCTGGCCAAGCAGCTGTTCCGCCTGTATGAGCTGGCGCCGCAAATGCTCGACTGGTTGCAGCACACGGCGATGCCGTGGGCCCAGGCCAAGTTGGGGTTGGCGGACGGGTTCTGGAAGTTCGACAAGGTCAAGGCGGCCATCAGCGAGCATATGGGCCAGACCACCGATATCGTCGGCGTGGTGCTCAGCCAGGCAACCGCTTCCAGCCTGGCGCTGATCGGTTGGCTGACCAACCTGGTGCTGATCCCGGTGGTAGCGTTCTACTTGCTGCGGGACTGGGACATCATGATGGCCAAGATCCGCAGCCTGCTCCCGCGCAACAACGAAGAGCGCATCGTCTCTCTGGCCGGCGAGTGTCATGAGGTGCTGGGGGCATTCGTGCGCGGCCAACTGCTGGTGATGCTGGCGCTGGGGATCATCTACGCGGCCGGCTTGATGGCTATCGGCCTGGAGCTGGGCCTGTTGATCGGCTTGATCGCCGGCCTGGCAGCTATCGTGCCGTACATGGGCTTTGTGATTGGCATCGGCGCGGCGCTGGTCGCCGGGCTGTTCCAGTTTGGCGGTGACCTGTACCCGATGCTGGGCATCGTTGCGGTATTCATGGTCGGCCAGGCCCTTGAAGGCATGGTGCTGACGCCGTTGCTGGTAGGGGATCGGATTGGCCTGCACCCGGTGGCGGTGATCTTTGCGATCCTGGCGGGCGGTGAGCTGTTCGGCTTTACCGGCATCCTGCTGGCGCTGCCGGTGGCGGCGGTGATCATGGTGCTGGTGCGCCATGTGCACGACCTGTACAAGGATTCGGATGTGTATACCGGGGTCGAAGACCCCGACCTGTAATTGCCGCATCACAAACCCGGCTTCGGCCGGGTTTGTCGTCTGGTGTGTCAAACAATTTGCGCAAAACCACCAAGTTAACGCAAACCTTTGATTTTGCTTGTGGTCTGCTGCATTGTGCGCCCGGCGTCACGGGTATAAACTTTGCAAACTTTACACAGAGGCCACTAACGGTTCGTTTGGAGCCGTTCAGTCAGCATGAAACCGATTCAGCTGCCCTTGGGTGTGCGTCTGCGTGATGACGCCACCTTTATCAACTACTACCCAGGCGCCAATGCCGCAGCACTCGGCTATGTCGAGCGGCTCTGCGAAGCCGACGCCGGGTGGACCGAAAGCCTGATCTATCTGTGGGGCAAGCACGGCGTGGGGCGTACCCACCTGTTGCAGGCGGCGTGCCTGCGTTTCGAGCAGATGGGCGAGCCGGCAGTTTACTTGCCGCTGGCGGAGTTGATGGACCGCGGTATCGGCATCTTCGATCAGCTTGAGCAATACGAACTGGTGTGCCTGGACGATCTGCAAGCCATCGCCGGCAAGGCGGAGTGGGAAGAGGCGCTGTTTCACCTGTTCAACCGCTTGCGTGACAGCGGCCGGCGCTTGCTGATTGCCGCCTCCACCTCGCCGCGTGAATTGCCGATAAAGCTGGCCGACCTCAAGTCGCGCCTGACCCTGGCGCTGATCTTCCAGATGCGCCCCTTGTCCGACGAAGATAAGTTGCGCGCCCTGCAGTTGCGCGCATCGCGTCGCGGCCTGCACCTCACCGATGAAGTCGGGCACTTTATTCTCACGCGCGGCACCCGCAGCATGAGCGCATTGTTCGATTTGCTCGAACAGCTCGATCAGGCTTCCCTGCAAGCGCAAAGAAAATTGACGATCCCTTTCTTGAAAGAGACTTTGGGTTGGTAACCTGTTGAATTTGTAGGTTTCGGCATTTTACAGGCGTCAGAAAACCTGCGTTTGAGCCCGTCTGGCTACGCATTTGAAGCTAAAAATGGAATTACGGCTTAGATGTCATAGTCCAATCGCGAAGTCACATAGATCACGATTGAATTTGCAAATCGATGTGATAGTGGGCATAGTCTCGACTTCTTTACATACCAGCCACGGTCGTGCCCATGCTAAATCGCTTCGCACCCCTCGTGCCTCTCGCACTCGTTACCCTGTTGTTTGGTTGTGCCTCCCACCCTCAACAGGTGGTTGAGCAGCAAAAGCCTCAACAACAATCCCAGGCTAAATTCGTTGCAGCGCAGTCTTCCACTGTCTATGAGGAAGAAGTTGCTACGGAGAACGAACTGGCTGGCTTCGCCAGCAACAAGCCTTACCAGCTTCCAGTTCTGGCCGACAGCATCCTCGAACGCGGCATGTCCCTGATCGGTACCCGTTACCGTTTCGGCGGTACCTCCGAAGCCGGTTTCGACTGCAGCGGTTTCATCGGCTACCTGTTTCGTGAAGAAGCTGGCATGAACCTGCCACGCTCCACCCGCGAAATGATCAACGTGAAAGCACCGTTGGTCGCACGCAACAACCTCAAGCCCGGTGATCTGCTTTTCTTCAGTACTGCAGGCCGCGGTCGTGTCAGCCATGCCGGTATCTACTTGGGCGATAACCAGTTTATCCACTCCAGCAGCCGTCGCAGTGGTGGTGTCCGAGTCGACAACCTGGGCGACAGCTACTGGAGCAAAACCTTCATCGAAGCCAAGCGCGCACTCGCCATGGCCCCGACGACGGTTACCGCCAGCAAGTAAACTTAAAGTGATACTTGAAGTTTGACGTGTAAGCGCTAGAATCCCTGGACATTGTTGTAATCCGTTCGCGCGAGCTTTGCTTGCGCGTTCTGGTTTTCAGCGTTCGGCAGCGAAAGCCGCATCCAGACCAGGATTGTTCTGCACATGTCGACGTCAGCCCGCTTGATTCTCATTGTTTGCGCCGCGCTCCTCAGCGCCTGCGCAAGCCGCCCACCGCCGCCCGCTCCCGTAGCGGTCAAGCCCAAGCCGGTGTTCAACTATTCCACCCAGAATTTCTCGCCTGCTGCCGAAGACGTGCTCTTCCGTGCGCTGGGCCTGGTCGGCACGCCTTACCGTTGGGGCGGCAACACGCCGGATTCGGGTTTTGATTGCAGTGGCCTGATCGGGTTCGTCTACCGTGATGCCGCCGGCATCTCCCTGCCACGCACCACCCGCGAACTGATCGTGATGCGTGCCCAGGATGTCAGTGAGCAGAACCTGCAAACCGGTGACCTGCTGTTCTTCGCCACTGGTGGCGGCTCCCAGGTCAGCCACGCGGGTATCTACGTTGGCGAAGGCCGCTTTGTGCACGCGCCGCAAACCGGCGGTACGGTGAAGCTGGACACCTTATCCAAGGCCTATTGGCAGAATGCCTACCTCAGCGCCAAGCGCGTATTGCCAGCGAACCTGGCGCGTAATCCCTAGAAAGCTGATTTATACGCGGCAAGACGGCGCAACGCCTGCTTGCCGCTTGCAGCTAGCCCCCCAACCCACTAACCTTCGCCGCTTGTTTCAGGTGCTCTGTGACCCACGGGTCGACCGAGTGAAACAGGGAAGCCGGTGAGTGAGCGCATTTGTACACAATGCTGCCGCGATCCCGGCGCTGCCCCCGCAACGGTAAATGAGAAAAAACGCTGCCTTCTGCCACTGTATCGCGCGCGATATGGGAAGGCGCAGCGTCGGCCTGCTTGCCACTCATGAGCCCGGAGACCGGCCTGAACCATTCAACAGCATCACGGTGGGCGATGCTTGGCTGTCTGTACGTTTTTTTCCTGCCCGCCGTTTTTGTTCAGCCCCAACGGAGAGCTGCCATGACCGATACCCCCGACCGCGACGAACGCCACCTGGCGCGCATGCTGCGCAAAAAAGCCGTGATCGACGAGCGCATCGCCAACTCCCCGAATGAATGCGGCCTGCTGCTGGTACTCACCGGCAACGGCAAGGGCAAAAGCAGCTCGGCGTTCGGCATGCTGGCCCGGGCCATGGGCCACGGCATGCAGTGCGGCGTGGTGCAGTTCATCAAGGGCCGCAACAGCACCGGTGAGGAGCTGTTTTTCCGCCGCTTCCCCGAGCAAGTGCGCTTCCACGTGATGGGCGAAGGGTTCACCTGGGAAACCCAGGACCGCCAGCGCGACATCGCCGCCGCCGAAGCCGCCTGGGCGGTGTCCCGCGAGCTGCTGCAAGACCCGTCCATTGGCCTGGTCGTGCTGGATGAACTGAACATCGCCCTCAAGCACGGCTACCTCGACCTCGACCAGGTGCTCAGCGACCTGCAAGCCCGCCCACCCATGCAGCACGTGGTGGTCACCGGCCGTGGCGCCAAGCCTGAGTTGATCGAAATGGGCGACACCGTCACCGAAATGGGCATGCTCAAGCACGCCTTCCAGGCCGGTATCAAGGCACAGAAGGGCGTCGAACTTTGAACGAGCCCCGTCATTGCCCGGCCGTGTTGATCGCCGCACCGGCGTCCGGCCAGGGCAAAACCACCGTCACCGCTGCGCTGGCCCGGTTGCATCGCAACCTGGGGCGCAAGGTGCGTGTGTTCAAGTGCGGCCCGGACTTCCTCGACCCGATGATCCATGAGCGTGCCAGCGGCGCGCCGGTGTATCAGTTGGACATGTGGATGGTGGGCGAGCAGGAAAGTCGTCGCCTGTTGTGGGAAGCGGCGGGGGAAGCCGACCTGATCCTGATCGAAGGCGTGATGGGCCTGTTCGACGGCACGCCGTCCAGCGCCGACCTGGCGCGCCACTTTGGCGTGCCGGTGTTGGGCGTGATCGACGGCACCGCTATGGCCCAGACCTTCGGCGCTCTGGCCCTGGGCCTGGCGCGTTACCAGCCGGACCTGCCATTCGCCGGCGTGCTGGCCAATCGCGTCGGCACCCTGCGCCATGCGCAATTGCTCGAAGGCAGTCTCACCGAAGGTCTGCGCTGGTACGGCGCGCTGTCCCGTGAAACCGGGATTGAACTGCCCAGCCGCCACCTCGGCCTGGTGCAGGCCAGCGAACTGAATGATCTCGACGTGCGCCTGGACGCCGCCGCCCAAGCCTTGGGCAGTAGTTGCGAAGTCGCTTTGCCGCCACCAGTGACCTTCGCCGCGCCGCAAGTGATCGACGCCGAACCGTTGCTGGCCGGGGTGCGTATTGCCGTCGCCCGCGACGAGGCCTTCGCCTTTACCTACGGCGCCAGCCTCGACCTGCTGCGGGCGATGGGCGCCGAGCTGAAATTCTTTTCTCCGATCCATGATCGCGAATTGCCTGACGCAGACAGCCTCTATCTGCCCGGCGGTTACCCGGAACTGCACCACGTCGCGCTGTCGGAAAACACCCCGATGCTCGACGCCATCCGTGCCCATCACGCCGCCGGCAAGCCTTTGCTCGCCGAGTGTGGCGGCATGCTTTACCTGCTCGATTCGCTCACCGACGTCGACGGCACCCGTGCCGAACTGGTCGGCCTGCTGCAGGGCGACGCCGTGATGCAAAAGAAACTCGCGGCGCTGGCCCTGCAAAATGTCGATCTGCCGGAGGGCACGTTGCGCGGGCATACCTATCACCATTCGTTGACCACGACGGAATGGGAGCCGATTGCTCGCGGCCTGAGCCCCAATGGTGGGCGCGGCGCCGAAGCGGTGTATCGGCAGGGGCGCATGACGGCTTCCTATGTGCACTTTTATTTTCCGTCCAACCCTGCTGCCGTTGCCGCACTTTTTGCGCCGAACCCTGAGTTCGCCATCGGGGGCAAGTCGAATCGTCGCACCGCCCCTCCCACAGTTGACCGTGTTCCAAATGTGGGAGGGGGCTTGCCCTCGATGAGGCCATGACCGACAACGCCTTCCCCGAGGCCGACCGCCAGGCCGTCTACCGCGCCATCGCCGAACGCCGCGACATGCGCCACTTCAGCGGCGGCACGGTCGCCCCCGAATTGCTGCACCGCCTGCTCCAGGCCGCACACCAGGCCCCCAGCGTGGGCCTGATGCAACCGTGGCGCTTCATCCGCATCAGCGACCGCCACCTGCGTGGGCAGATTCAGCAACTGGTGGAAGAAGAGCGCGTACGCACCGCCGAGGCCTTGGGCGAACGCTCCGACGAATTCATGAAGCTCAAGGTCGAAGGCATCCACGATTGCGCCGAAGTGCTGGTGGCGGCGCTGATGGATGATCGCGAGCGGCATATCTTCGGGCGCCGCACCTTGCCGGAAATGGACATGGCCTCGCTGTCCTGCGCGATCCAGAACCTGTGGCTGGCGGCGCGCGTCGAGGGGCTGGGCATGGGCTGGGTCTCGCTGTTCGAGCCCCAGGCTCTGGCCGACCTGCTGGGCCTGCCGCCTGGCGCCAAACCCCTGGCCGTGTTGTGCCTGGGGCCCGTCGCCGAGTTCTATCCGGCACCGATGTTGCAGCTCGAAGGCTGGACCGAACCGCGGCCGCTGAGTGACATGTTGTATGAAAATGTGTGGGGAGTGAGTCAATGAGTGTGGCCTTGCTGTGTGTCGCGGCGGTGGCGCTGGATGCGCTGCTGGGCGAACCCAGGCGCTGGCATCCGCTGGTAGCGTTCGGTAATTTTGCCGGGCGTATCGAGCAGCGTTTCAACAGCGGTGGCCGTGGCTGGCGCAGCCACGGCGTGACTGCATGGTTTATCGCCGTGGTGCCGCTGACCCTGCTGGCTACCGCGTTGTCGTGGGCGCCGTATATCGGCTGGGTGCTGGAGATTATCGCGTTGTACTTGGCGCTGGGCATGCGCAGCCTCGGCGAACACGTGATTCCGGTGGCCCAGGCGTTGCGCAGCGATGACCTGGAGGAGGCGCGCAAGCGTGTGAGCTACCTGGTCAGCCGCCAGACCAGCGAGCTGGACCGCACCGAAGTCGCCCGCGCCGCCACCGAATCGGTGCTGGAAAACGGCAGCGACGCGGTGTTCGCGGCGATTTTCTGGTTTGTGGTCGCCGGCGTGCCGGGCGTGGTGCTCTACCGCCTGAGCAATACCCTGGATGCCATGTGGGGTTATCGCAACGAACGCTTCGAACGCTTCGGCTGGGCCGCAGCAAAAATCGACGATGTGCTGAACTACATTCCTGCACGCCTGGTGGCGTTGACCTACGTCGTCTTGGGCAATACTCGCCTCGCCCTCAAATGCTGGCGCACCCAGGGCCCGACCTGGGACAGCCCCAACGCCGGCCCGGTGATGGCAGCCGGTGCAGGCGCGCTGGGCGTGGAGCTTGGCGGTGCCGCGATTTACCACGGCGAAGTGCACCAACGCCCTCAGTTGGGCGAAGGCCCGGCGGCGGATGCCGATTCCATCGACCGGGGCTGGCAACTGGTGCAGCGCGGCGTATGGTTGTGGCTGCTGATCCTATGTGCGGGGGCGCAATTCTATGCTTGAACACGGTGGCCGGTTGCGCAAGGCGGCGCTCCAGTACGGGATTGCCGAGGCGGATTGGTTGGACCTGTCCAGCGGCCTCGCGCCCTGGCCGTGGCCGATCCCCGAGATTCCGCTGCGGGCCTGGGCACGCTTGCCCGAAACCGACGACGGCCTGGAGCAGGCCGCCAGCGAGTATTACGGCGCTGCGCATCTGTTGCCGGTGCCCGGCTCCCAGGCGGCGATCCAGTTGCTGCCGCGCCTGCGCCGGGCCGGCAAGGTCGGCGTGCTGTCGCCGTGCTACGCCGAGCACGCCGAAGCTTGGCGTCGCGCCGGTTACGTGGTGCGCGAAGTGCAGGAGCAGGAGGTCGATTTCTTCCTCGACAGCCTCGATGTGCTGGTGGTGGTCAACCCCAACAACCCCACCGGCCTGAGCCTGAGCCCGCAACGCCTGCTCGACTGGCACACGCGGCTGGCCCAGCGCGGCGGCTGGCTGGTGGTGGATGAAGCCTTCATGGACGTGACCCCGCAGCTGAGCCTGGCCGGCCAGGCCCATCAGGTCGGCCTGATTGTGCTGCGTTCGTTCGGCAAGTTTTTCGGCCTGGCCGGTGTGCGCCTGGGCTTTGTGCTGGCCGAACGCAGGCTGCTCAAGTTGCTCGCCGAACAGGTCGGGCCGTGGGCGGTCGGCGGGCCGACGCGGGTGCTGGGCCAGGTGTGCCTGCGCGACACCGCGGGGCATGCGCAGCAACGTGCGCGCTGCATCGAAGCCGGCCAGCGCCTGTACGCCTTGCTTGAACGCCATGGTTTTCAGCCGCAGGGCGGCTGCGCGTTGTTCCAATGGCTGATCACGCCGCACGCCGAGCGCATGCATGAATTCATGGCCCAGCGCGGCATCCTGTTGCGCCTGTTTGCCCACGACAGCAGCCTGCGTTTCGGCCTGCCCGACACCGACGCCGACTGGCAGCGCCTCGACGCCGCTTTGGCGGCCTACAAGGAAGCGGTATGAGTACGCTGATGGTGCAAGGCACCACCTCCGACGCCGGTAAAAGCACCCTGGTGACCGCGCTGTGCCGTTGGCTGGTGCGCCAGGGCGTGGCGGTGGCGCCGTTCAAGCCGCAGAACATGGCGCTCAACAGCGCCGTGACCGCCGAGGGCGGCGAAATCGGTCGCGCCCAGGCGGTGCAGGCCCAGGCGGCCAACCTCGCGCCGCACACCGACATGAACCCGGTGCTGCTCAAGCCCAACAGCGACACCGGCTCCCAGGTGATCATCCACGGCCGCGCCGTCACCAGCATGAACGCGGTGGCCTATCACGACTACAAAGCCATCGCGATGCAGGCGGTACTGGCCTCTCACGCGCGGTTGAGCGCGGCCTACCCGGTGGTGGTGGTCGAGGGCGCGGGGTCGCCGGCGGAGATCAATCTACGCGCCAATGACATCGCCAATATGGGCTTTGCCGAGGCGGTGGATTGCCCGGTGCTGTTGATCGCCGATATCAATCGCGGTGGGGTGTTTGCGCATTTGGTTGGGACGCTGGAGTTGCTGTCGCCCAGTGAGCAGGCGCGGGTCCAGGGTTTTATCATCAACCGGTTTCGCGGGGACATCGCGTTGTTGCAGCCGGGGCTGGATTGGCTGGAAGCGCGCACCGGGAAGCCGGTGGTGGGGGTGTTGCCTTATGTGATGGACCTGCACCTGGAGGCTGAGGACGGTATCGATCGGCGTCAGATTGATAAGGCGGCCCAGGTGCTCAAGGTGGTGGTGCCGGTGTTGCCGCGTATCAGTAACCATACGGATTTTGATCCGTTGCGCCTGCATCCGCAGGTGGATTTGCAGTTTGTGGGACCGGGGCAGGCGATTCCGGCGGCGGATCTGATTATTTTGCCGGGCTCTAAAAGTGTGCGCAGTGATTTGGCCTATTTGCGTGCCAATGGGTGGGACACGGCGGTGGCGCGGCATTTGCGGTATGGCGGCAAGGTGTTGGGGATTTGTGGTGGGTTGCAGATGCTGGGGGAGCAGGTGCATGACCCGTTGGGGTTGGAGGGGCCTGCCGGTTCCAGTGATGGGTTGGGGTTGTTGGCGTTTAGTACGGCGCTTGAAGAAGAGAAGCAGTTGCGCAATGTGCGGGGGCGGTTGGTGCTTGAGGGGGCAGAGGTCAGTGGGTATGAGATTCATGCCGGGGTGACGTCCGGTAGTGCTCTGGAGCATGCCGCTGTGCTGTTGGATGACGGTCGTAGTGATGGGGCTTTGAGTGCGGACGGGCAGATTCTTGGTACGTATCTGCATGGGTTGTTTGAGACGCCGGCGGCTTGCAGCGCCTTGTTGCGGTGGGCTGGGTTGGAGGATGTGCAGGAGGTTGATTATCACGCGTTGCGCGAGCGGGATATCGAGCGGTTGGCTGACTTGGTCTCGGATCACCTCGACACTGATCTGTTGCGCAAGCTATGCGGGATTTGACTATGTGTACGCGGTTGAAATGTGGGAGGGGGCTTGCTCCCGATAGCTATGTATCTGTGTACATATCCATTCCTGCGGTAACGGCGGCCTACGGTTCCGCTCTTACAGCGGGTCACTTTTGGAAAGACCCAAAAGTAACCAAAAGGTCTTCGCCCCACCACTCGGCACCTCGCTTAAGCTCGGTGTGCCCGAACGAAGGCTTGAATCCGTGGGCCGCCGCGATGGGCCATCCTTGGCCCAGCGCGGCTAACCCGGCGTCCTGCCGGGTTACCCACGGATTCAAGCCTGCGTTCGGCCAGCGTGGTTTACGGGGCGATCTCAGATCAAGATCAAGGGCGACTCGCTTCGCATTGCAGATGGGTGGGGGTGTTTCGTGCTTCAACTGATTTTGGGTGGGGCTCGGTCTGGGAAGAGTCGGCTGGCTGAAAAGCTCGCCAGCGATAGTGCGTTGGCCGTTATTTACATCGCCACCAGCCAGCCGTTGGATGGGGAGATGAATGAGCGCGTCGCGCTGCATCGTCAGCGTCGTCCTGAGCATTGGGGGTTGATCGAAGAACCTGTTGAGTTGGCGCGGGTGCTGCGTGAGAACGCCGCCGTAGGACGCTGCTTGTTGGTGGATTGCCTGACCCTCTGGCTTACCAATCTGCTGATGCTCGAAGACGCCGATCGCCTCGCCTTCGAGCGCGATCAATTGCTTGAAACCCTGGCGTCGTTGCCAGGTGAAATCATTTTTGTCAGCAACGAGACCGGTCTGGGTGTCGTGCCGCTGGGCGAATTGACTCGCCGCTATGTGGATGAAGCCGGTTGGCTGCATCAAGCTTTGGCCGAGCGGTGTCAGCGTGTTGTCCTGACGGTTGCCGGCCTGCCTCTGACTTTGAAAGGTATTGCGTTATGACTGACACCTGGTGGCTCAACCCTTGTAAGGCGATTGATGCCTCGGCGTACGAACAAGCTCTGGCGCGCCAGCAGCAATTGACTAAGCCGGCCGGTTCTCTGGGGCAACTGGAGGCGCTGGCGGTGCAGTTGGCTGGGCTGCAAGGGCGGGTCAAGCCGTCGGTGGAGCAGGTGTGGATTGCGATTTTTGCCGGTGATCACGGTGTGGTGGCGGAAGGGGTGTCGGCGTTTCCTCAGGAAGTGACGGGGCAGATGCTGCATAACTTTGTCACCGGTGGCGCGGCTATCAGTGTGTTGGCGCGGCAGTTGGATGCTCGGTTGGAAGTGGTTGATCTTGGCACCGTCACGCCGTCGCTGGAGTTGCCGGGTGTGCGCCATTTGAATATCGGCGCGGGCACGGCGAATTTTGTTAACGGCCCGGCGATGACTGAGGCTCAGGGGCGCCTGGCGCTGCAAGCGGGTCGCGACAGTGTGCTGCGCGCGCGTGAAAGCGGTGCGCAGTTGTTTATCGGCGGCGAGATGGGTATCGGCAATACCACCGCTGCGAGTGCGTTGGCGTGTGCGTTGCTCGATTGTCAGGTCAGCGATCTCACAGGGCCGGGCACCGGGTTGAATGCTCAGGGCGTCAGCCACAAGGTGGCGGTGATCGAGCGCGCGTTGGCGTTGCATGCGGCGCAGCGCGGGGATGGGTTGCAGACGCTGTTCAACCTGGGTGGTTTTGAGATTGCGGCGTTGGTGGGGGCCTATCTGGCCTGTGCCCAGGAAGGCGTCGTGGTGCTGGTTGACGGGTTTATCTGCAGCGTTGCGGCGTTGGTTGCCACGCGTTTGAATCCGGCTTGCCGTGAGTGGCTGGTGTTTGGCCATCGTGGCGCCGAGCCGGGTCATCAGCATGTGCTGCATAGCCTTGATGCGCAGCCGTTGCTGGAACTTGGTCTGCGCCTGGGCGAGGGCAGTGGCGCGGCGCTGGCGGTGCCGTTGTTGCGCCTGGCGTGTGCGCTGCATGGGCAGATGGCAACCTTCGCCGAAGCTTCCGTGGCAGACCGCCCGGCATGACTTTGTACCTGGACCTGCTGCGCCACGGCGAAACCGAGCTGGGCGGCGGCCTGCGTGGCAGCCTGGATGATGCGCTGACCGCCAAGGGCTGGGAGCAGATGCGCGCCGCCGTGGTGGCGCGCGGGCCTTGGGATCGGTTGGTCAGCTCGCCGTTGCAGCGTTGCGCGCTGTTCGCCCATGAGTTGGGCGCGCAACTTAATGTGCCGGTGAGCCTGGAAAAGGATCTGCAGGAGCTGCACTTCGGCGCCTGGGAAGGGCAGAGTGCGGCGGCGTTGATGGAGACGGATGCCGAGGGGCTGGGCCTGTTCTGGGCGGATCCCTATGGCTTTACGCCGCCCGAGGGGGAGCCGGTCAGCGAATTTTCCCATCGCGTTCTCGGCGCGGTCTCACGCTTGCATCAGGCTTATGCCGGTGAGCGCGTGTTGCTAATCAGCCATGGCGGCGTAATGCGCCTGTTGCTGGCGCGGGCACGTGGCTTGCCTCGCGAGCAACTGCTGAATGTCGAAGTCGGTCACGGCGGGCTGTTCAGCCTGCAGGTGGCGGCGGATGGCGTATTGAAGGAAGGCGAATAAGCATGCTGGCGTTCTGGATCGCCCTGCAATTTCTCAGCAGCCTGCCGATTCGGTTGCCGGGCATGCCGCAGCCTCAGGAGTTGGGGCGTTCGCTGCTGTTTTATCCGGTGGTCGGCCTGTTATTCGGCGTGCTGCTATGGGCTCTGAATACGGCATTGATGGGCGCACCGTTGTTACTGCACGCCGCCTTGCTGCTGACCGCCTGGGTATTGCTCAGTGGCGGCCTGCACCTGGACGGCCTGGCGGACAGCGCCGATGCCTGGCTGGGTGGCTTCGGCGACCGCGAGCGCACGCTCACCATCATGAAAGACCCGCGCAGCGGGCCGATTGCGGTGGTTACCCTGGGGCTGGTGTTGCTGCTCAAGTTCACCGCGTTGGTGGCGTTGATCGAGCAGCACAACGGCGCGGCGCTGATTCTTGCTCCGCTGATCGGGCGCGCGTCGATGCTCGCATTGTTCCTGACCACGCGTTATGTGCGTGCAGGCGGATTGGGCCAGGCGCTGTCGGATCATTTACCCAGAGTTGTCGGCCAACAGGTGCTGATCCTCAGCGGCCTGGCGTGCATCCTCATCGGCGGTTTCAGCGGCGGGATCGCCGTGTTGCTCGCTACGCTGTGCTTTATGGGGCTGCGCCAATTGATGATCAACCGCCTCGGCGGCACCACCGGTGACACCGCCGGCGCGTTGCTGGAGCTGTTGGAAGTGGCGGTGTTGGTCGGCCTGGCGCTGTAACACTTTCTTGCATTTCCTTAATCGCGGGTATATACACGCTCCATGCTTGCTTCCCAATGTTTATGCACCAACCTGCGACGTGCCGCCCGTGGCGTCAGCCGGTATTACGACGGCGCCCTCGACGGCTTCGGAATCAACGTCGCCCAGTATTCTTTGCTGTGCAACTTGCAGCGCCTCGATCAGCCAAGTATTTCCAGCCTGGCCGAAGCCATGGGCCTGGATCGCAGCACCTTGGGGCGCAACCTGCGGGTGCTGGAGTGCGAAGGGCTGGTGCAGTTGGTCGAAGGCAATGACCTGCGCAACCGCCTGGTGTTGCTCACCGACGCCGGTGCAGAACGTCTGGCCGCCGCCTTGCCGGCCTGGGAAGCGGCGCAGCAGAAATTGATCGATCAACTCGGCGCGGATAAACGCGAAACCTTGTTGGCCTTGCTGGATGAACTCGCCTGAAGGCGGGTTTGTTCGAATACAAGCGGGTATATACCCGCGAGCGGAGAATAAGAAATGACCTCGATGTGGCGCACCAGTGGTTGGATCCTTGTGGGGAGTGCGCTGATCCTGGCGTTGTCGTTGGGCGTGCGGCATGGTTTCGGTCTTTTTTTGGCGCCGATGAGCAGCGAGTTTGGTTGGGGCCGTGAGACGTTTGCGTTTGCCATCGCCTTGCAGAACCTGATCTGGGGCCTGGCGCAGCCGTTTACCGGCGCGCTGGCCGACCGTTTTGGCGCCACCAAAGCGGTGTTTGTCGGCGGTGTACTGTACGCCGTAGGCCTGGTGTTGATGGGCATGTCGGATTCGGCGTGGTCGCTGTCCCTGAGCGCGGGCCTGCTGATTGGCATTGGGCTGTCCGGTACCTCGTTCTCGGTGATTCTCGGCGTGGTCGGGCGTGCCGTGGCGCCGGAAAAACGCAGCATGGCCATGGGCATTGCCAGTGCGGCCGGGTCGTTCGGCCAGTTCGCCATGGTGCCGGGCACCCTGGGCCTGATCAGTTGGCTCGGCTGGTCGGCCGCCTTGCTTGCGCTGGGCTTGATGGTGGCGTTGATCCTGCCGCTGGTCAGCATGCTCAAGGACAAGCCGCTGCCGGTGATGGCCGGCCAGCAAACCCTGGGTGAAGCGCTGAAGGAAGCCTGCTCCCATTCCGGGTTCTGGCTGTTGGCGTTCGGCTTTTTTGTCTGCGGTTTCCAGGTGGTGTTTATCGGTGTGCACCTGCCGGCGTACCTGGTCGATCAACACTTGCCGGCGACCGTCGGCACGACGGTGCTGGCGTTGATCGGCCTGTTCAATATCTTCGGTACCTACACCGCCGGCTGGTTGGGCGGGCGCATGTCCAAGCCGCGCTTGCTCACCGGTCTGTACCTGCTGCGCGCGGTGGTGATTGCGCTGTTCCTGTGGGCGCCGGTGACTGAAGTCACGGCGTACCTGTTCGGCATGGCCATGGGCTTCCTGTGGTTGTCCACGGTGCCGCTGACCAACGGCACCGTCGCCACGCTGTTTGGTGTGCGAAATCTCTCGATGCTCGGTGGGATCGTGTTCCTCTTCCACCAATTGGGTTCGTTCCTCGGCGGCTGGTTGGGCGGGGTGGTCTATGATCGAACCGGTAACTACGATTTGATCTGGCAGGTCGCGATTCTGTTGAGCCTGCTCGCCGCCGCCCTCAACTGGCCGGTGCGTGAGCGGCCGGTGGCGCGCTTGCAGGCGCAACTGGAGGCAGCATGAGTTTCAACGGGTACCTGTTGGGTGGGGCCGCAGCAGTCACGCTTTTGTTGCTGCTGGCCTGGTGGGGTTGGCAGCGCGGTGGCCTGGCGTTGATGCAACTGGGTATGTCGATCTGTTAAGTTCGATGCCTGTACTTCTATAGGACGTTTCGACATGCAGATGCGCTGGCTCGCTGTACCCGTGCTGATGGCTGCGTTTGGTGGCGTGGCGATGGCTGCCGATTGCCCTCCCTTGCTCGAAGGGCAATTGCCCAAGCTGCGCGCCAAGGAATCCATCGACTTGTGCCAACGCTTTGCCGGCAAGCCGCTGGTGATCGTCAACACGGCGAGCTTCTGTGGCTTCGCGCCGCAATTCAAAGGCCTTGAAGCGCTGTACCAACGCTACAAGGGTGAAGGACTGGAGGTGATCGGCGTGCCGTCGGATGACTTCAAGCAGGAAGCCAAGACCGGCGAAGAGACCGCCAAGGTCTGCTACGTGAATTACGGCGTGACCTTCACCATGACCGAGCCGCAGAGGGTCAAGGGGCCGGACGCGGTGCACCTGTTCAAGGTGCTGGCGCAGCAGACCGACGCGCCGCCGAAGTGGAATTTCTACAAGTATGTGGTGGACCGCCAGGGCAAGGTGATAGCTAACTTCTCCAGTCTGACCAAGCCGGACAGCCCGGAGTTGATCAAGGCGGTGGAGGAGGCGATAGCTTCTAAACCCTGATCAGCGGCGACTAAAAAGCCCCGCCTCCTTTGCAGGAGAGCGGGGCTTTTTTATGCAGTTTTAGATCAGAACTTGTACGTCAGGCCCAGGCCGAAACCGTTGGCGCTGTTTTTGTACTTGGAGCTGTAGGACGAGCCCAGTTCGTTGGTCTTGTTGATCTTGACCGGTTCTTCCTTGAGGTAGGAGTAAGCCACGTCGATGGTCATGTTATCCATTACGGCGTAGCCCAGGCCCAAGCTGAAAATGGTGCGGTCGCCGGTAGGGATACGTGGCGAACGATCCTTGTTGTTGGTTGGGGATTGGTCGAAGGTCAGACCGGTACGCAGCACGACTTGTTTGGTCAACTGGTACGAGGTACCCACAGCGTAGGCCCAAGTGTCGTGCCAGTTCTGCGGTTCTGAAATCTGGCTGACAATCCGCGGTGCCAGTGCACCGCCATTAGCGACTGTTACGCCTTCGTTGTTGACCGTAATGTCTTTCAAACGGCTCCAGCGGGTCCAGGTCGCGCCGCCATACAGCTTCCAGTCATCACTCAAATCTTGAGTGACCGAGGCATCCCAGGATTCAGGGGTATCGACTTTCAGCGATGCGTCGTAGCGGGCGCCCGCCAAGTAGCCTGCCGGTACGCCGGTACCTGGAGTCACTTCGGTGTGGCCTTTGAGCTTGTACTTCACTTTCGAGTGGTAGGTCAGGCCAACGCGTGTAGTGTCGGTGGCTTGCACCAGGATACCGGCGTTGAAACCAAGGGCCGTGTCATCGCCCTTGACCTTGATCTTGCTGTCACCGGTACCGGCGAGGCCTGGAAGTGGAACTGATGCCAGGCTTGGCTGCGATTCCAGAGTGCCGGCGATCCGGTTGATGGTCGGGCCAAAACCGATCGAAACTTTGTCATTGAAGGCGTAGCTGACGGTCGGTTGGAAGGTGATAACCGACACTTCGCTCTTGCTGCCAAAGGCACGGCCCTGGAAGCCACTTTCGTAGTCGGTCTTCAGGCCAAACGGCGCATAAACACCGAAGCCGATCGCCCACTGTTCGTTGAGTTTGTTGGTGTAGAAGCCGAATGGAACCCCGGTGAAAGGAACCATGTCACCCTTGTTACTGCCGGAAGAGCGGCCGCCTGCATCTTTGATATCTGTGGAGGCGTCGATGACTGCAACACCACCCGTAATCTGCTGGCCTTCGAGGCGAGCCATACCGGCAGGGTTACCATAAACAGTGCTTGCGTTATCGGCAGAAGAAGAGCGGCCTGCGAATCCTGTACCCATCCCGGCGACATCTTGTTCGTTAAGGGCAAAGCCGCTTGCGAAGATGCTGGAAGAGGCCATGGCAACGGCGAGGCTAAGTGTGGTCTTGAGCATTACTTTTTTCATTATTAGAACTCCGTGGTGATCACCGCTGCGGAAAGTAACAATAAATTTAACATCGCGCTATAGGCTGTAATGCAGGAGATAGAGCGGTTTTGTAGGACAATCCGACCAGAATTCAGGGTTTTTGGCGAATCTTGCAAATTGCCCGGTCAGCAAACCACGTGATTCATGGGTGAAACGCAGGTTTGCCACGCTTGAGTGAAATCGCGCAGCCTTCCTTGAGGGTGAAAAATTTCTTTCCAGATACGCGCCATGGCCAAAACATCGCCCGGCGGAGGGAGTGCAGGGGTGTGTTGCTCTACCAGCAGCCAGGCGATGGCGGTGGCGTAACGCAGGTTTACCGTCAGTTCAAGTTGAGGCGCGCTGAGAAACGCATGCTGGCTGGCCAGCCCGCGTACCAGGCTGGCGCGCTCGGGGTCCAGGGCCAGGTAGTTATCCCACAGGGCGCGATGGCGGGGTTCGGTTATGCTGTACAGACCGTGCCCGCGGCGGTCGTGCAAGGCCGAGCCCAGTTCCGACTGACTGGCGGCAATGCCCAGCAGCAGGGATTCAGCCGTCTGGTTATGGCGACCGAGGTACATCAACGTCGGCCGGATCACATAACGACACAATTCGCTGGCAGCGATACCCATACATGCCTCAATCCGTGAAAGTGGTCGACGAGGCCTGAGGGGGGGCTTGGCAGCAGTGAATCGGATCTCAGGCTCGCCGGAAGCGGATCATGCCGCTTGAGTTGAAGTGTAGTGTCATATTTGTGATGTAAAGGACTGTTTTTAAAACATCTTCGCCATGCAGTTATAACGCTTATATCTATTTGAACTTAGCGCAAAGGCTCAAATTAGAAATGCCAGGCAATAAAAAACCCTGTGTTTTAAACAGGGTTTTTTGTGTTTCAGCGACTCGGGTCGATCAGGCAACCAGTGCCTGACGGGTACGCTCGATCACGGCCTGCAGCGGTTCTGCGCTGGAGTATTGATCGGGGTACAGGCGTTCGCTGTGACGAGCGATGCCGTGTTCGTTGACCAGGGTGAAGCTGAAGCAGCCTTTGCGAGCGGCCATGATCAGGCAGTTCATTGGAGCAAAAGCGTTGGTGAGGGTGCGAATGGCATCCTGAGTGTGGATAGTCGACATATTATTGGTGTTCCTACAAATGACACGGTTAAGAACCGTGCAACGTTAAAACGTTCCAGTGACGTTGATCACCATTGATCGAACGAAGAACCCGACTGGAACAAAGCAGCCAGTTTGAAGCGCTGATAAGTTAGGCGCGCTTGGGCTGGCAGGTAGGTACTTAGGAGGGCAGGCAACACAACAGGGGCAAAGGTTCTGGGCCCGGGGTGAAGATCCTGATCAATTTGCAGGCTGGTTCGGTCAGAGTATTGAGACTTCGCGACACCCTTTGCTTGTTCAAAGGCAGTGTCGTCGCAAGTGATACCTGGAAACCATCGAGGTGGTCGATCCCGTGTTGTTCAGGGGAGTTGTTCGACCAGAATTGACTTTCAGCTTGGTACTAACGCCGCGGATAGTAACGGATTGAAACCGGGAAGGGAAGTGTGCTAGCCAAAAAACTTCAACTAGCCACCCAGCAGCCCGCGATACACCAGCACCGTGGTAGCCGCCGCCATCGAGCAGCCCAGCCCATACGCTGCCAGGGTCAGGCGCAGGGATTGCCCCGTCTCGACCACCTTCATCACATCGCGCATATCATTGATGCGGCCTTCGCCCAGTTCGATGCACAGGCTCACGGCGGTGAACGCCGCAGACAGCAGGATAGCGATGGCAAACAATGCGCCATCCGGCGATGGCAGTGCTGCGTTGATCCCCAGCGAAATCACACAGATTGCAAGTAACAACACGGCGAATAACAGAATTCCTTTCATCGACCTCACTCACCGTCGCGATGCAGGTCGAGAGTGTGGCGAGCCCGCAACGATTTGAAAAGTCCCTGGTCGGCCCCTGCGGTAACATTTTTGCAGCCTGTCGCTTCAAACAAAGCCACTGATATAACCGGAGGGTGTGTACTTGTGCACATTAGTTGCGGCATGTGTAACCACGCCGTCATCTACCTTGTCGGGACGCCGTTAGCCTGCAATGGAAATTTAAGTCAATGAAAAATCTGGCTTTTTTTTATTGGTGAAAAAATCGTCAGTTTGACTGCGGCCCCCATTCCATGGGGCTTTGCGAGCCTTAAAGGGGGGTTGTCCACTGAGTTATCCACAGCTTCTGTGGATTGTCCCGAGCGCTTGCTCTAGAACGGGCGTGCAAGGTTTTTTCAGCTTTACCTGTAGGAAAAAAAGAGTAGAGTGGCGCGCCTTCCGTTCTGTCCCGCAGTGCTTTATGAAGTTTCGCTCAGTATCACCTTCTGTTACCGACACCCCGCAGACTGTTACCGTACCCAAGCGTTTTTCCTTGAAGGTCGCCCTGTGGTTGCTCGACAGCCCGCGCCTGGGCCATAACACCAACGTCAAACACTTCGCCGGGCGTTTACTCAAGCAGCCGGCCCGCGAGGGTGTAGTCGCGGCACAAAGCCGCCTGGGCCAGTTGATGTGCCGTGAGTGCGGCAACGCCCGCGACCGCCGCATCGGCCACGACCTGCTGCGCCTCGCCGCTCGTGCCGGCGACCGCCGCGCCCAGCGGGAACTGGGCCAGGTCGAAGACTGAGCTGTCCTCCCGCCCTGTGCTTGGTTAACCTTGCTCTTTTTCGGTAATGGCAGAAATGGCTATGGCTTTTGACTGGACCAGTATTGCCTTGGGTCTCGCTGGCGCTGCAGTGCCTTTATTGGCCGTGTGCTGGCAGATCCAGCGGCGGTTGACCGCGCGCACCACGGGCTGGGAACTGCTCGAAGAGCGCCTGGCCACTGCGCAACTGGCTCAGGAAGGCCTGGCCGCCCAACTGGACGCCAGCCGCGACGAGATCAGCGACCTGAGCCATGCCAATGCCGCCAAGCAGGCCGATCTGGCCGCCGTGCGCCGTGAAGTCGAGTTGCTGCAGATCGACCGCGACAATGCCCGCGACGCCGCCCACGCCTGGAACCTCGACCGTAGCGCCAAGGAAACCGAATTGCGCCGCCTCGACGCGCTGTCGGCGGCCTTGCGCGCCGAACTGCGCGAGCAACAGGACAGCCATCAACAGCGCCTCACCGACCTGCAAGGCTCGCGGGACGAGCTGCGCGCGCAGTTTGCTGAACTGGCCGGCAAGATTTTTGACGAGCGCGAGCAGCGTTTCGCCGAAACCAGCCAGGAACGCTTGGGGCAATTGCTCGATCCATTGAAGGAACGCATCCAGTCGTTCGAAAAACGCGTGGAAGAAAGCTACCAGAATGAAGCACGCGAGCGCTTTTCCCTGGCCAAGGAGCTTGAACGCCTACAGCAGTTGAACCTGCGCCTCTCAGACGAAGCCACCAACCTGACCCGCGCCCTCAAGGGCCAGAAAACCCAGGGCAACTGGGGTGAGCTGATTCTCGAGCGCGTGCTGGAACATGCCGGCCTGGAAAAGGGCCGCGAGTACCAGACCCAAGTCAGCCTCAAGGGCCCGGACGGCGAGCGCTTTCAGCCAGACGTGTTGATCATGTTGCCTGGCGACAAACAGGTGGTGGTGGATTCCAAGGTCAGCCTGACCGCGTATCAACAATACGTGGCAGCGGACGACGAGGTGATCGGCCAGGCCGCGCTGAAGCAGCACGTGCTGTCGCTGCGCAATCACGTCAAAGGCTTGGCCGGCAAGGATTACAAACGTTTGGAAGGCCTGCACAGCCTGGATTTCGTGTTGCTCTTCGTGCCGATCGAAGCGGCGTTTTCCGCAGCCTTGCAGGCCGAGCCCAACCTGTTTCAGGAAGCCTTCGACCGCCATATCGTTATCGTCAGCCCGACGACTTTGCTGGCCACCTTGCGGGTGATTGACAGCCTGTGGAAGCAGGAACGCCAAAGCCAGAATGCCCGGGAAATCGCCGAGCGTGCCGGTTGGCTGTACGACAAGTTCGTGCTGTTTATCCAGGACTTGGATGAAGTGGGCAACCGCTTGCAGCAGTTGGACAAGGCTTACAGCGCGGCGCGAAACAAGCTGACAGATGGACGCGGAAATCTGGTCAGCCGCACCGAGCAACTGAGGTTACTCGGCGCCCGGGCGAGTAAAAGCCTGCCGGCAGATCTGCTGGAGCGGGCAATGACCGATTCAGATGGTGTAGCGCACGTCCCCGAGTAAATGCAGATCCAAATGTGGGAGGGGCGGTGTACATCCTTGCTATAGCGGCAAATGCCGACTCAACAACGCCCGCAACGCCGCCGGCTTTACCGGCTTGGCCAGGTAGTCCAACCCCGCCGCATGCACCTCGGCCACCATCTCCGGGCGGCCGTCGGCGCTGATGACCACCCCGGGAATCGGCTCCGCCAGTTGCGCCCGCAGCCAGCCCATCAATTCGGTGCCGGTTTCGCCGTGGTCCAGGTGGTAATCCACCAGTGCCAGCTGCGGGCGCACGCCTTCGGCCAGCAACGCCGCGCATTGCGCCTGGTCGGTGGCGGTCCATACCTCGCAGCCCCAGCGCGTGAGCAAGCTGCGCATGCCGATCAGGATGCTTTCTTCGTTATCCACGCACAGCACCTGTGCACCGCTCAGCGGCAGGCCGTTTTCCTGCACGGGTTTGACCTGCGGGCTGGCCTGGTTGCGCGCCAGCGGCACACGCACGCTGAACACGCTGCCTTTGCCCGGCCAGGAGCGCACGCTCAAGCGGTGCCCCAGTACGCGGCACAAGCCGTCGGCAATCGCCAGGCCCAGGCCCAGGCCTTTCTCGGCGCGGGTCTGGTGGCTGTCGAGGCGCTTGAACTCTTCGAAGATCACCTTCTGTTTATCCTGCGGGATACCGGGGCCACGGTCCCACACTTCCAGGCACAGCTCGCCCTTGCGCCGGCGTACGCCAAGTAACACGGGGCCGTCGGCATAACGGAAGGCGTTAGTCAGAAAATTCTGCAGAATTCGCCTGAGCAACTTGATGTCACTGTCTACCCGCAAGCGGCTGCCACGCAGGCGGAAGCGCAAACCTTGCTCCTGGGCCAGCGCCTTGAACTCGGCGCCGAGGGTGTCGAACAGTTCGTTGAGTACAAAGGGCTGGCGCTGCGGGTTGATCTTGCCGTTTTCCAGGCGAGAGATATCCAGCAAGTCGCTGATCAGGTCTTCGGCGGAGCGCAGCGAGCTATCCAGATGCTGCACCAGTTGCCGAGCCTCGCTGGACAGGCCGTCGTGCTGGTGGGAGAGGGCGGCCGAAAACAGGCGTGCAGCGTTCAACGGCTGCATCAAGTCATGGCTGACCGCCGCGAGAAAGCGCGTCTTCGACTGGCTGGCAGACTCGGCCACACCCTTGGCGTCGGTGAGCGCCACATTCAGTTGCGACAGCTCATGGGTGCGCTCGGTGACCCGTTGTTCCAGGCCTTCGTTGGCCTCGGTGAGGGCCTGCTCGGCTTCGCGGAACGCCGTAATGTCGGTAAAACTCATGACAAAACCGCCACCGGGCATCGGGTTGCCGATCAGCTCGATCACGCGGCCGTTCGGGAACAGGCGCTCGGAGGTGTGCGCACGGCCCTGGCGCATCCAGTGCAGGCGGCGCGCCACGTGCACCTCGGCTTCGCCCGGCCCGCACAGGCCGCGCTCGGCGTTGTAGCGAATAATGTCGGCAATCGGCCGGCCCACGCTGATCAGCCCGTCGGGGTAGTTGAACAGCTCCAGGTAGCGTCGGTTCCAGGCCACCAGCTTGAGCGACTGGTCCACCACGCTGATGCCCTGGGTGATGTTCTCGATGGCGCCTTGCAGCAATGCGCGGTTGAACTGCAGCACTTCCGACGCTTCGTCGGCGATGCGTACTACGTCCTCCAGCTGCATTTCCCGCCCTTCGATGGCGGCTTTCACCACCGCCCGGGTCGACGATGCACCGAGCACGCCCGCCAGCAGTCGCTCGGTGTGGGCGATCCAGTCGTTATCGGCGTTCTGGTTGGGATTGAAGCCTTTGCCCTGGCGATAGGCGAAGCGGATGAAACTCTGCTGCGCGCGCTCGTCGCCTACAAACCGCGCCGCGAGGCTGAGCAGGTCGCTGATCTGGACTGACAACATCGAACGGGCGCTGGCGCGCTGGCTGATTTCCTGGCCGATAAAACGACCGGCCTGCCAGTGTTCCGACACGCGTGTGCGCGACAGCATCGACACCCACACAAACAACGTGAAGTTGCCCGCCAGGGAAAACACGGTGCCCAGGGTCAGCGAAGTGACTGACAAGCCCAGTGGGTGGGAATGCATCCACGTCAGGCCGGGGAAAAGGCTCAAGGACCAGCCCAGGCTTTTCGCCGTAACCGGTAGGACCAGGGTGTAGAACCACAAGAAAGTCCCCGCCGCCAACCCGGCGAACACCCCACGGCGGTTGGCCTGTTTCCAATACAACGCGCCGAGCATGGCCGGTGCCAGTTGGGTCACGGCGGCGAAGGCGATCTGGCCGATGGTCGCCAGGCTCGCGCTGGAGCCGAGCAGGCGGTAGCTGACATACGCCAGCAACAGGATGATCACGATACTCACACGGCGCACCGAGAGCATCCAGTGGCGGAACACTTCGAACGGCCGCTCGGCGCTGGAGCGGCGCAGCAGCCAGGGCAGCAACATATCGTTGGAGACCATGGTCGACAACGCGATGCTCGCCACGATCACCATGCCGGTGGCCGCCGATGCGCCGCCGATAAACGCCAGCACCGCCAGGGCCGGATGGGCTTCGGCCAGGGGCAGGCTGATCACGTAGGAGTCCGGCAGCACCGAACCGGGCAGCATCATCTTACCGCCCAAGGCAATAGGGATTACAAACAGTGCGGCGAGGATCAGGTAGGCCGGGAACACCCACTTGGCCAGGCGCAGGTCCTGCGGGTCGATGTTCTCCACCACGGTGACGTGAAACTGCCGGGGCAGACAGATGATCGCCATCATGGCCACGCCGGTCTGCACCACCATCGAGGGCCAGTTGATGGTTTCTTTCCAGTATTCCTCAAGCCTCGGGGCGAGCATCGCCTGGCTGAACAGGTCGCCGAAACCGTCATACAGGCCGAAGGTCACGAATGCGCCGACCGCCAGAAAGGCGAACAGCTTGACCAGCGATTCAAACGCAATCGCCAGCACCATGCCCCGGTGGTGCTCGGTGGCGTCGAGGTTGCGTGTGCCGAACACAATGGTGAACAGCGCCAGCACCAGCGACACAATCAGCGCGGTGTCCTGCGCGCGGGTGCCGGTGGTGTCGGCCCCCGCACCGATCAGCAGGTTGACCCCCAGCACGATGCCCTTGAGTTGCAGGGCGATATAGGGCAGCACGCCGACCAGGCAGATCAACGCCACCACCACGGCCAGGGACTGGGATTTACCGTAGCGCGCGGCGATAAAGTCGGCGATGGAGGTGATGTTTTCCTGTTTGCTGATCAGGATCATCTTTTGCAGCACCCAGGGCGCCAACACCAGCAGCAGTACCGGCCCCAGGTAGATCGGTAAAAATGCCCACAACTGTTCGGCAGCCTGGCCTACGGCGCCAAAGAAGGTCCAGCTGGTGCAATACACCGCCAGCGACAGGCTATACACCCAGGCACGCATGCGCGGCGGCAACGGCGCGCGGCGGCGGTCACCATAAAAGGCAATGGCAAACATAATGGCCATATAGGCCAGGGCAACGGCGGCGATCAGCCCGCTGGACAACGTCATGGTAACTCCGCGCATAAGAACACCCGGGCATTCCAGGCCCGGTTGGACAGTCTCGCATGATGCTTGGGGTTAGTCAGTGTCGACCAAGGTCTGAGCGCGACCTGATGTCGCGGCTTAGCGCGGTGGCAGGGTTTTCTGACGCAGGATGTAGATCGTCACCAGCACGGCGCTGGTCAGCATGAAGCCACGGGCCCACGGCAACGGCACCAGGTAGCAGGAGAAACCGATGCTCAGCCACATCAAGCCGATGGCGTAGACCTTGCCCTTGAGCGGGATGCCATTGCCGTCGAGATAATCGCGGATCCACGGGCCCAGGCGCGGGTGTTCCACCAGCCAGTGATAGAAGCGCGGGGAACTTCGCGCGAAGCAGGCGGCGGCGAGCAGCAGGAAAGGGGTGGTAGGCAGCACCGGCAGGAAGATGCCGATGACCCCCAGCGCTACACTGAGCCAGCCGATGGCCAGCAGCACGTAGCGCAGGAGCAGCGAGCGATTGCCCATGGGTGTCACGGGCAAGCGACTCAGTGGTGACGTGGCTTGAGGATCGCCGGTTTTTCGTCAGGGGCGTTGCACAGCAGGTACAGGGCGGTCAGGGCTTCCGGGATCTGTACGATCATGTCGTCCATCAGGTTGGCGTCGGAAGCGATGTCGGCGAATTCCGGCTGGTCGTCGAACAGGCCCGAGCCGACCATGATCGGCAACAGCATTTCGCTGACTTCTTCTTCGGCGGTTTCGAACCAGGCGGCTTCACGCAGGAATACGCCTTCCATGAAACCGATGCACCAGCCGCGCAGGTCGGAGTCATCCGGTTCTTCGCCGAGGTCCAGCTCGCATGGCAGTTCGAATTCCTCGTCGGAAGCCAGCTGGCGACCGATGTGGGCCTTGAGGGCCAGCAAGGTCGATTCGATTTCTTCGCGTTGGGCGTCGTCGGTGTAGTGCGGCTCTTCGGCGAACAGCGCGTCGATCCATTCACGGTCGGGGACGACCTCGGAGCAGATCGACAGGGCGGTCAGGTAGCCGTGGGCGGCCACGTAGTCCAGCGCCTCGTCATGCAGCTCATCGGCGTCGAGGAAGGCTTGCAGGCGGGTTAGTTGCTCAGCGAAGGACATTGAAGAGTTACCTTGGGAATAAACGATGCTGAATTCTAGGCTTTCTTGAGCGCCCAGGCCAGCCGCACGGCATTTTAGATGGCGGCCGCTATTCGTCAGCGGCGCCCTTTGCCGGGTGAGGCTCGGGTATACTGCCGCGTTTTGTGATGCCCCTGCAGGCCAAGCGCCAACCTGAGAAAACTTCGCTTACGGATTATTTCCCGTGCCGGCGGGTTTTTTCGGCCAGCCTGTACAGAGGGATTTCGGCAATATTTGGAGTTTTACATGCTCGAGCAGGCTCAACGCGTCCTCAAGGACATCTTCGGCTACGACAGTTTTCGTGGCCGCCAGGGTGCGATCATTGAGCGCGTGGCCAGTGGCGGTGATGCGCTGGTCTTGATGCCTACCGGCGGCGGCAAGTCGCTGTGCTTCCAGGTGCCGGCGCTGTTGCGCAACGGCCTGGCCGTGGTGGTCTCGCCACTGATCGCGTTGATGGATGACCAGGTCGCCACGCTGGAAGAACTCGGCGTTGCCGCCGCGTCGCTGAACTCCACCCTCAGCGCCGAGCAACAACGCGACCTGGCCGCGCGGATCAAGCGCGGTGAAGTGAAGATGCTCTACCTGGCCCCCGAGCGGCTGGTGCAGCCGCGCATGCTGGCCTTCTTGCAAAGCCTGGAAATTGCCCTGTTCGCCATCGATGAAGCTCACTGTGTGTCGCAATGGGGTCACGATTTCCGTCGCGAATACCTGCAGCTGGGGCAATTGGCCGAACTGTTTCCCGACGTGCCGCGTATCGCCCTGACCGCCACCGCCGACAAACGTACCCGCGAAGAAATCGTCGAGCGCCTGCATTTGCAGAACGCCGAGCGCTTCCTGTCGAGCTTCGACCGGCCGAATATTTTCTACCGCATCGTGCCCAAGGAGCAGCCACGCAAGCAGTTGCTGGCGTTCCTGTCCGAGCGACGCAGCGATGCCGGCATCGTGTATTGCCTGTCGCGTAAAAAAGTTGATGAAGTCGCCGCGTTCCTCTGCGAGCAGGGCTACCCGGCGCTTCCGTACCACGCCGGCCTGCCCAACGAAACGCGCTCGGCGCACCAGAAACGCTTCCTCAATGAGGAAGGCCTGATCATGGTGGCGACCATCGCGTTCGGCATGGGCATCGACAAGTCCAACGTGCGCTTCGTGGCCCACATGGACCTGCCCAAGTCCCTTGAGGCGTATTACCAGGAAACCGGTCGCGCCGGCCGTGATGGCCTGCCGGCGGATGCCTGGATGGTCTACGGCCTGCAAGACGTGGTGATGCTCAAGCAGATGCTGCAGAACTCCGAAGGCGACGAACGCCACAAGCGCCTGGAGCAGCACAAACTCGACGCCATGCTCTCGCTGTGCGAAGAAACCCGTTGCCGCCGTCAGACGCTGCTGGCGTATTTCGACGAAGACATGCCCGAGCCGTGCGGCCACTGCGACAACTGCACCGATGGCGTGCAAACCTGGGACGCCACCGAGCCGGCGCGCCAGGCGTTGTCGACCATCTACCGCACCGGCCAGCGCTACGGCGTGGGGCATCTGGTGGATGTATTGCTGGGCAAGGACAACGAGAAGGTGCGCAGCTTCGGCCACGAAAAACTCTCGGTCTACGGCGTCGGCAAGGCCCGTGCCGAAGGCGAGTGGCGTTCGCTGTTCCGGCAGATGGTTGCGCGCAACCTCGTCGACATCGACATTGAAGGTTATGGCGGCCTGCGCCTGAACGACAGTTGCCGGCCCTTGCTCAAGGGCGAAGTGAGCCTGGAGCTGCGCCGCGACCTCAAGCCGCAGACCACCGCCAAAAGCAGCAGCACCAGCCCGGCCAGCCAACTGGTGCGTACTGAGGAGCGCGAGCAATGGGAAGCCCTGCGTGCGCTGCGGCGCAAACTGGCGCAGGAACACAGCGTACCGCCGTATGTCATCTTCCCCGACTCCACGCTGCTCGAGATGCTGCGTGAGCAGCCCACCACCATGGCCGAGATGGGGCGTGTCAGCGGTGTGGGCGCACGCAAGCTGGAGCGTTATGGCCAGGCGTTCCTCGAAGTGCTCGGCGGCCAAGCCGAAGCGCCCAAGGAAGTCGCCGATATTCGCCACGAACTGATCAGCCTGGCGCGTGCCGGCATGACGCCGATCCAGATCGCCGGCCAGCTGCAATGCTCGGAAAAAAACGTGTACACCTTGCTGGCTGAAGCCATCGGCCAGCAGCAGGTGTCGTTGGAGCAGGCCCTTGATTTGCCGGAAGATCTGCTCGGTGAAATCCAGGACGCCTTCCTCGACGGCGAAGGCGAATTGCCACCGGTTACGGAGATTGCACCGTTGTTTACCGGCCGTGTTCCTGAGGGTGTTTTGTACTGCGTGCGCGCTGCTTTGCAGTCTGAATTCGAAATTTAGTGTGCCAATTACGACAATGTAACGAATCAGTACATAGCAACTCTTGCCTACTGGCATGGCTCATGCTTAGCTGACTAATAATTAGCCACACTCTATTTTCAGTCTAAACCATGAGTTTTTTATGCCGTTAACCGATCAACACCGTTTTGGCATGCAGCTGGCGCAAATGTCCCGAGGTTGGCGCGCCGAGCTGGATCGCCGCCTGGCCGGGCTGGGTTTGTCCCAGGCGCGCTGGCTGGTGCTGCTGCATCTGGCGCGTTTTGAAGAGCCGCCGACTCAACGTGAGCTGGCGCAAAGCGTAGGGGTTGAAGGGCCGACCCTGGCGCGGTTGCTCGACAGCCTGGAAGGCCAGGGTTTGGTGCAACGCCAGGCCGTGGTGGAGGATCGTCGGGCTAAACGTATCCTGCTGTGTGACACCGCCCGCCCGTTGATCGAGCAAATTGAGACCATCGCCACCGCCCTGCGCCATGAGCTGTTTGTGGGTGTGGATGAAGCAGATTTGAGTGTGTGCATGCGTGTGCACGGGCACATTCTGGCTAACCTGGAAAAGTCCTGACCCAGACAGCACTGGTGATCAAATGTGGGAGGGGGCTTGCCCCCTCTCACATTAGAAGGTTTGGCCCAGGTTCAGGTATACCGCCTTCTGATTATCATCGTTGAACCCATAACTGAAATTCAGCGGCCCCAGCGGCGTATCGAACCCCAGGAAAATACTCGCTGCGTTGATATAGCCGCTGTCGAACTCATTGTCGTTGTTCCACGCCCGACCGCGTTCCAGTGACGCGCCCAAATACAACGGGAAATCCAGCGGCAGGTACGAGCGCGGCGTCAGCCGGCGGTAGTAAACCGCACGCATCAAGCTGATGTTCTGCCCCGAGATCGCATCCTGGCGGAAGCCCGACAACTGCCGCGCACCGCCGAGCAGGAAGCTGGAAATCACCACATCCGAATCATCCAGGGTGCGTCCGTAGCGGCCGCCCAGTACCAGAGTGTCCGGGCCATGACTCATGGCCTTGTCCAGCTTGAATTCCCATTGGCGGTAGCGCTGGTCGGAGCCCAGCCCGGGTTCGAATTCGCGGTAGGCCAGGCCGATATCTTCGCCGGTGTGGGGGAAGTACACGTTATCCAGGGTGTCGAAGGAATACTTCAGCTCATAGAAGCCTTCGCTGAAGCTCACGCTTGGCAGGCTCCGATCGCCGATACGCACATCCGCCTTGCCCCAGGCCTCGCCGACGCCGAAGCGGATCTCGCCGCTGTTGCCGATCTGGCGGCCCACGTTCAGGCCGAAACCGTAGCGTTCCAGGCGGTATTCGGAGATCGGGTCGTTGTCCAGAATCAGCTCCACGTTCTGCGCCTGGGCACTGATATAAGGCGCGACGAAGTAGCGCGAACCGGTGTCCATCGGCTGGTAGAACTCGCTGTACAGCTCTTGCCGATCACCGATCTGCACGCGCGTCAGCCACTCGGCGCCGAGGCGGTTGATGCCGTTCATGCGGTAACTGGCGCCCAGGTTGAAAGCGCTGTCGCCACGCATGTCATCCGACAGGCTCAGCCCCAGGCGCAGGTAGTCGGTGCCGCTGCGTTTGCCGCGCGCGCTGATCACCAAAGTGTTGTCCTGGCCTTTCTTGATCACGCGGTATTGCACCTGCTCGAAGTAATCCAGGCCGTACAGAGTGCCCATGTCCGTTTGCAGGCGTCCCAGGTTCAGCGCCTCACCCAGAGGTTGGCGGATGTAGTAGCGGATCACGTCGTCGCTGACTTTCGAATCGTTCTCTACGTCGATGGCGGTGATCACCGGGGTGCGTTCGCCTGGGGTGCGTGCGGCCACCAATTGCGGGTCGATCGGCTCGGCGGGGCGCAGGTGCGCCAGTCGTGCGTCGAGGGCGCGGGTCGCGCGGTAGCCGGCGTCGATCATGTCCTTGGCGCGGCCGAAATCGGTCACGCCGTAGGCGGACAGCGGCGGTTGGATCAGCACGTCCTTGGGGCGCAGGGCCTTGAGTTGTTCCTCGGAATTGCGCCGGGTCATCAGGGTGATGGACTGGTTGAGCACATCGACCACCGTGGCCAGTTGCTTGCGTGAGCGCAGCGGGGTGCCGATGTCGACCACGATGGCGATATCGACGCCCATCTCCCGCGCCACATCCAGTGGGATGTTGTCGGTCATGCCGCCGTCCACCAGCAGCCGACCGTCCAGCTCTACCGGCGCGAACACCGCCGGGATCGACATGCTGGCGCGGATCACCTGGGGCAGGTGGCCCTTGCGAAACACCACCTTTTCCCCCGTGGTGATGTCGGTGGCCACGGCGCGGAACGGGATCGGCAGCTTGTCGAAATTACGCGTGTCGCTGCTGTGGGCGAACATGCTTTCCAGCAGCAGCGCCAGGTTCTGCCCCTGGATCACGCCCAGGGGCAGGCCGAGGCTGCCGTCGTCGCGGAAGCTGAGTTTCTGCTTGACCAGGAAATCCCGGTCATCCTGCTTGCGTCGAAACGGCACGTCTTCGCGCGGCGGCGCATCGGACAGGGCCTGTTGCCAGTCGATACCCAGCGCCAGTTTCTCCAGCTCGTCGATCTTGTAGCCCGACGCATACAGCCCGCCGATCACCGCGCCCATGCTGGTGCCGGCGATGGCATCGATGTGGATGCCTTGTTCTTCCAGCGCCTTGAGCACGCCGATATGCGCCAGGCCACGGGCGGCACCGCCGGACAGTACCAGGCCGATTTTCGGGCGAGGGGTTTCGACGGCATGGGCGAAGAGAGGCAAAAGGAGCAGGAGCAGAAACAGGCGACGCATCATCAATCTCGGGGCTGGGCGATAAAGGCCGGTATTATAGCCACTCGACCCGCCGAGCCCGTTACGCGAGGAACCAGTCAAAATATGTCGCAGATCAAACCCGAGATCGTCATCACCTATTGCACCCAGTGCCAATGGCTGCTGCGCGCCGCGTGGCTGGCGCAGGAGTTGTTGAGCACCTTTGCCGACGACCTGGGCAAAGTGGCGCTGGAGCCGGCCACCGGCGGGGCGTTTCGCATCACCTGCGATGGTGTGCAGATCTGGGAGCGCAAGGCCGATGGTGGGTTTCCCGAGGCCAAGGTGCTCAAGCAGCGCGTGCGCGACCAGATCGACCCGCAACGCGACCTTGGGCATAACGACCGTACGGCCTGACGGCCACCGCCATTCCCAGGCGGCAATCGGGCAGGCTGGCGTTACTGGGTTTCCAACTTGTGCTTGACGAAGCCGACGATAAGCGTCAACACCAGGCCGCCGACGCCTCCGCCGACGATATTGCTGCCCACCACCGCCACGTCCAGCGCTTCGGCACTGGAGGAACCCGTGACCGCTGCGACAATCTGGCCCAGCACCAGGCCGCCGACGCCGCCAATGAAAGTATTGAGCCCGGTCCCCAGGCTCTGTTTGGTCATGCTGGCGACATTACCGCCGATGGCGCCGCTGATGATTTGAACCAGCAAGCTGATGAGCATTTCCATGGTGAAGCCCCTGCATTGCGTTAATGGGGTGACCACTCGCGTGCAGCAACTTCAAGGTTCATGGCTGTCGTCGAGGCGTCTTTATCCGTTGAACGACGACAAACTGTTGCGGATAGGCAAAGTATAGATCAGGCCGTGGCAGCGGGTTGTTTGGCTTGGCTGGCGCTGCCCATCAGCCCGGACAGCACGATGGCGACGATGATCAGCGCGCCGCCCAGCAGCATGCGCAGGGTGGGTGTTTCGGCGAACAGCAGCCACGCCACGGTGATGCCGTAGACCGGCTCCATGGCAAACACCACCGAAGCGGTGCGCGCCTTGATCACCGCCAGGCTGGCGACAAACAGGCTGTGGGCCAGGCCGGTGCAGAACACGCCGAGCAGGCCGATCCACAGCCAGTCCAGCGCGCGCACCTCGGCCAGCCCCGGCGCCGCCACCGGCAGCAGGCACAGCGCGACCACCACGTTCTGGCACAGCGCCGCCTGCACGGCCGGAATCCGCCCGGAGCTGGCGCGGTTATTCAGCGACAGCAACGAGAACAGCAGCCCCGAGGCGATCCCCCAGAGCAGGCCGCCGGTGGCCTCGCTGGCCAGGTTGAAGTCCGGCGTCACCAGCACCAGGCCGACCGTGACCAGCGCCACCAACACCACTTCGTTGGCGCGGATGCGTTCGCGGAAGATCAAGCCTTCGAGGATCACGGTAAATGCCGGGAACGCGGTGAACCCCAGGGTCGCCACGGCCACGCCGGCGACTTTGACGGCGATGAAGAAGGTCACCCAGTGCGCCGCCAGCAATACGCCGCTGACCAGCAGGCGGCGCCAATCGCGCAGCTCGAGTTTTTTCCAGACGGTATTGCTGGCAAACCGGGCAAACAGCGCCAGGGCCATCACTGCAAACACGGCGCGGCCAAACACGATGATCGACGGCGAGGCCGCCGCCAGTTTGCCGAATACGCCGGTGAGGCCAAACATCAATGCGCCGATATGCAGGGCGCCGAGGGCTGAGCGGGGAGTCATTGCGATCCTTGAACCAACGGGAGTGACAGGTTCGCAGTCTAGAAGGTTACCTGTGTGGGTGTCTGTCGCGGGGCTCGCGATTTATAGCGCAGGGCTCTTGCTCATGCGCGGCGGCGCAACGCACCGGGGGACGCGCCGAACTCGCGCAGCATGGCAGCGGCAAACGCACTTTGCGAACCGTAGCCGACACGCTCGGCCACCTCACCGATCGGCAGCGGCGTTTCGCGCAACAGTCCCAGGGCCATCTGCAAGCGACGGCTGCGGATATAGTCCATCGGCGTCTGCCCGCACTCGGCCACGAAGCGCGCGTGCAGGCGGGCTACGGAGAGGTCGGCGATGCGCGCAAGGTCGGCGACTTGCAGCGGGTGCGCCAGGTGCCGCTCGATATGCGCATTGAACGCGGCATACGGCAGGCGTCGGCCCGACAGCGGCTGCGCCAGCGGATGATTGAGGCTGGCCAGCAACAGTACCGCCCCTTGCTGGGCGATCAGCGGGTCGTCCACCGGGCTGTGGGCCAGCCACTGCACCAGCTGGTTTTGCCGCGAATCCAGAGCCAGGCGTGCCGGTTGGTCGAGCAGGCGGCGGCTGGCATCGGCATGTTCGCCCAAGGATTGCAGCACCCAGTGTTCGGTGGGTACGTCCAGCACCAGGCAGCGGCTGCCATCGCGACTGCCGCAGGCGTGGTGGGCAGCGAAGGGCAGCACCATCACGCTGCTTTCGCGCACCTGGCTGCCATGGCCATCGACTTCCAGGTCCAGATGGCCGGACAGGCCAAACACCAACTGCGCATGGTCATGGCTGTGGGCGATAGGCGCTTCGAGGTAGTGGCGTAGCGTGAGGCTCGGGCTCATCACGGTCTCCTGGGCTGCAGGCGCCAGTCTACAACGCTTTGCGGGCGGCAGGCGCTGTCATCAGACTGACGCACGACTGTCATGGGCTATTAACCGCCACGGCGCAAGCTCGCGAAAACACCGTCGAGGGATGCCCATGACCAGTGCCGAGTTCACCAAGCCCAGCCGCAAGCAACGGGTGCGTACCCTGTGGATTTCCGATGTGCACCTGGGCACGCGGGATTGCCAGGCCGAACATTTGTCGCAGTTTCTCAAGGGCTACCACGCCGACAAGGTGTACCTGGTGGGCGATATCATCGACGGCTGGAAACTGCGCGGCGGCATGTATTGGCCCCAGGCCCACACCAACGTGATCCGCCGCCTGCTGACCATGGCCAAGCGCGGCACCGAGGTGATCTACGTCACCGGCAACCACGATGAATTTTTAAGGCGCTACTCCAAGCTGATCCTCGGCAATATTCAGTTGGTGGACGAAGCCGTGCACGTCACCGCCGATGGCCGCCACTTGCTGGTGATCCACGGCGACCAGTTTGACGTGATCACGCGCTACCACCGCTGGCTGGCATTCCTGGGCGACTCGGCCTACGAGTTCACCCTCACCTTGAACCGCTGGTTGAACCACTGGCGCGCGCGTTATGGCTACGGCTATTGGTCGCTGTCGGCGTACTTGAAACACAAGGTCAAAACTGCGGTGAGCTTTATCAGCGATTTTGAAGAAGCCATCGCCCATGAAGTGACCAAGCGCGAACTGCATGGCGTGGTGTGCGGGCATATCCACCATGCCGAGATCCGCAAGGTGGGCGAGGTGGACTACCTAAACTGCGGGGATTGGGTGGAGTCGTGCACGGCGTTGATCGAGCACTGGGATGGCAGTATCGAGTTGTATCGATTGGCGGATGCGCAGGCGAAAGAGGCGCTGCTCAAGGCTGAGATGGTCGCGGGCTAAAGGTCTACACAGTTTAAATGTGGGAGGGGGCTTGCCCCCTCCCACATTTGTTCCTTGTTTCGTCAGTTGGAGACGTCGGCGATGGCTTGGGCCAGCAGGGTGAGGCGTGTCGCATCAACCCCCGCCACATTCGCCCGCCCCGAACTGACCATATACACGCTGTGCTTCTCACGCAGCTGCTTGACCTGCTCGGCACTCAAGCCGGTGTAGGAAAACATCCCGCGCTGCGCACCGATATGCGCGAACCGCTCGGCCAGCCCATGGGGCGCCAGTGCTTCCACCAGCCCGGAGCGCAACTGCGCGATCCGCGAGCGCATGGCTTCAACTTCGTCGCTCCACAACTGTTTCAGCTCGGCATCGCCGAGGATGGTCGCGACGACTGCCGCACCATGATCCGGCGGTGTCGACCACAGGTTGCGCGCGGTATTCGCCAGCTGGCTGCGTACATCCGTGAGCTTCTCGGCATCCGCCGCACACACGATCAGCGCGCCGACGCGGTCGCGGTAGAGGCCGAAATTCTTCGAGCAGGAACTGGTGACCAGCACTTCCGGCAGCTCGGCGGCAAACAGCCGAACCGCCCAGGCGTCCTGCTCCAACCCGTCGCCAAAGCCCTGGTAGGCGAAGTCGATCAGTGGCAGCAACTGGCGTTCGCGCACGATCTGCAGCACCTGGCGCCAGTCATCCTGGGACAGGTCGAAGCCGGTCGGGTTATGGCAGCAGGCGTGCAGCAACACCACGTCGCCCTTGGGCACGCTGGCCAGCGTCGCGAGCATCGCCGCCACATCCAGGCGGTTGTCCGCGCCCACATACGGGTAGTGGCTGACCTTGATTCCGGCCTTGGCGAAAATGGTTTCGTGGATCGGCCAGGTCGGGTTGCTCAGCCACACGCCACGGCCGGGCAGGCTGTGGGCGATAAAGTCGGCGCTCAGGCGCAATGCGCCGGTGCCGCCTGGGGTCTGGGTGGCGCCGGCGCGGTGCTCGCGCAGCAGCGCGGAGTCTGCGCCGAGTACCAGCTCGCTGAGCAACTGGCCGAAGGCTGCGTCG
Source organism: Pseudomonas sp. AC463 (assembly GCF_979253585.1). Classification (NCBI taxonomy): domain Bacteria; kingdom Pseudomonadati; phylum Pseudomonadota; class Gammaproteobacteria; order Pseudomonadales; family Pseudomonadaceae; genus Pseudomonas; species Pseudomonas sp. AC463. The sequence goes on from NZ_CEEDDZ010000002.1 coordinate 367,364, forward strand.
CCGTGGCCGCCGATGTAGGTCTTGGTGGTTTGGCGATCGACCAGGCGCTGTTCGGCGAGTTTTACCGAGTGTGGAATCGGCGTCAGGCCCTGGTCGTCCTTATAGACGCCCACGCCGAGGTCGAACTTGTTCGGGTTTTTGTCCTGGGCGTACAGGTCCATCAGGCCCAGGATCGGGTCGCCGGGCACGCGGCCAATGGCATCGAAATGCATTACTTGCGGCCCTCGGCGTCCTTGGCCACTTCGTCGGTGCGCGCGGCCATGATGAAATCGTTGCGGTGCAGGCCCTTGATGGAGTGGCTCCACCAGGTCACGGTGACTTTGCCCCATTCGGTGAGCAGGCCTGGGTGATGGCCTTCGGCTTCGGAGATTTCACCCATGGCGTTGGTGAAGGCCAGGGCAAACTTGAAGTTCTTGAACAGGAAAACCTTTTCCAGTTGCATCACGCCGTCGCGCACTTCGATGTTCCAGTCGGGGATCTGCTTGAGCAGCACCGGCAGTTCTTCGTCGCTGACTTGCGGGGCGTCGGCGCGGCAGGCTTCGCAATGGGCTTGGTTCAAGGTGGTCATGTGGGGTGTCCTGAATTCGAATGAGTGAAGATCAGTGGGCGTTACCCTAAAGCAACGCGGGGCCAGGGAACAGACGCACCTGGCCTCAAGATGTAAGGCTCAAGCCGCCTTTGGCTTGGGTGGGACTGCCTTTGGGGTGAAGAGCGGCGCATGCAAACCCAACTGCATGCCGCGCTCGACCATGCCCATGATGTCTTCCTGCGCCACGTCGAACAGGCGCTTTAGTTCAGGCAGGACGAAATACAGCGGCTGCAGGATGTCGATGCGATACGGCGTGCGCATCGCTTCCAGCGGGTCGAAGGCTTGGTGCTTGGGCTCGGACGACAAGCTATACACCGTCTCCTTGGGCGACGACAAAATCCCGCCACCGTAGATGCGCAGGCCGGCGGGCGTGTCCACCAGGCCGAACTCGATGGTCATCCAGTACAGGCGCGCCAGGTAAACGCGTTGCTCCTTGGTGGCCGCCAGGCCGAGCTTGCCGTAGGTGTGGGTGAATTCGGCGAACCAGGGGTTGGTCAGCAGCGGGCAGTGGCCAAAGATCTCGTGGAAAATATCCGGCTCTTGCAGGTAGTCCAGTTCTTCACGGGTGCGAATAAAGGTCGCCACCGGAAACTGTTTGCTGGCGAGCAATTCGAAAAAGGTCTGGAAGGGGATCAGCGCCGGTACGCGGGCGACTTGCCAGCCGGTGGTGTCGGCCAGCACTTTGTTGACTTCGCCCAGTTGCGGGATGCGATCCAGGGGCAGGCCGAGCTTGTCGATGCCGTCCAGGTATTCCTGGCAGGCGCGGCCCTCGATCACTTTCAGCTGGCGTGTGATCAGGGTGTTCCACACCGCGTGTTCTTCCGGCGGGTAGTGGATAAAACCTTGCGCATCGGGCTCGCGGGCCACGTAGTGCGTCTGCTTCATACGGCTCTCCTGCTAGGCATTCGTTCTTGTTATGTCCTGCGATGCCTCTATTGATACGCCGAGCGCGGTGAGATGCCAGCTACCCCCGGCCGTAATCTGTAGGAAAAGTTACTGTTTTTCGTAAAGTATTCGTTACGGATGTGGGCGTGTCGACGGTGGTGGGCTGTGAAAAGGACCGCAGCTGTCACATAATCTTGACGACTATCTGCGCCCAGCGGCAAAAAGACGCGGCGCCTTCCCACTTTTCGGGCCTCTTCATGCGTATCAAAGTGCACTGCCAGAACCGCATCGGCATCCTTCGGGACATCCTCAACCTGCTGGTGGAATACGGCGTCAACGTCGCCAAGGGCGAGGTCGGCGGCGAACACGGCAACGCGATCTACCTGTTTTGCCCGAATCTGGTGAACATGCAGTTCCAGGCGCTGCGCCCGCAGTTCGAAGCGATTGCCGGGGTATTCGGGGTTAAAAGGGTAGGGCTGATGCCCAGTGAGCGCCGGCATATGGAGCTCAATGCGCTGCTCGGCGCCCTGGAGTTTCCGGTGCTGTCCATCGACATGGGCGGCTCCATCGTCGCGGCCAACCGCGCGGCGGCGCAGTTGCTTGGGGTGCGGGTGGATGAGGTGCCGGGCATCCCGTTGTCGCGCTACGCCGAGGATTTCGATTTGCCGGAGCTGGTGCGCGCGAGTAAATCGCGGATCAATGGTTTGCGGGTCAAGGTCAAGGGCGACGTGTTTCTGGCGGACATCGCGCCGCTGCAATCTTCCGAGCACGATGACAGCGAAGCCATGGCTGGCGCGGTGCTGACCCTGCACCGCGCTGACCGCGTGGGTGAGCGCATCTACAACGTGCGCAAGCAAGAGCTGCGCGGCTTCGACAGTATTTTCCAAAGCTCCAGGGTCATGGCTGCCGTGGTGCGCGAAGCCCGGCGCATGGCGCCGCTGGATGCACCTCTATTAATAGAAGGCGAAACCGGCACCGGCAAGGAACTGCTGGCGCGCGCCTGCCACCTGGCCAGCCCGCGCGGGCAATCGCCCCTGATGGCGCTTAACTGCGCAGGCTTGCCCGAGTCGATGGCCGAGACCGAGCTGTTCGGCTACGGCCCCGGCGCGTTTGAAGGCGCGCGGGCCGAGGGCAAGCTGGGGCTGCTGGAGCTGACGGCGGGCGGTACGTTGTTTCTCGATGGCGTGGGGGAAATGAGCGCGCGCTTGCAGGTGAAATTGCTGCGTTTTCTGCAGGACGGCTGCTTTCGCCGGGTGGGCAGTGATGAAGAGGTGTACCTGGATGTGCGGGTGATTTGCGCCACCCAGGTGGATTTATCCGAGCTGTGCGCCCGTGGGGAGTTTCGTCAGGATCTTTACCACCGCCTCAATGTGCTGTCCCTGCACATCCCGCCGTTGCGCGAATGCCTCGACGGACTCGCTCCCTTGGTCGAGCACTTTCTCGATCAGGCCAGCCGGCAAATTGGTTGCCCGCTGCCCAGGCTGGCGCCCGCCGCGATGGAGCGTCTGAGCCACTACCACTGGCCGGGCAACGTGCGGCAGTTGGAAAACGTGCTGTTCCAGGCGGTGTCGTTGTGTGAGGGGGGCACGGTCAAGGCCGAGCATATTCGCCTGCCGGATTATGGCGTGCGTCAGCCGCTTGGCGATTTTTCCCTGGAGGGCGGTTTGGAAGCGATCGTCGGGCGCTTCGAGAAGGCGGTTTTGGAAAGCCTGTATGCCGAACACCCGAGCAGCCGGCAGTTGGGCAAGCGGTTGGGGGTGTCTCACACCACGATTGCCAATAAGTTGCGCGATTACGAAATTCTCAAGGCGGACAAGTAGCTGAAAGTGGGAGGGGGCAAGCCCCCTCCCACAGTTGATCTGCGTACATCAGCGGATATCTAACCCAACAGACCACCCCTTGCCGCCGGCGGCAGTACTCCGCCGTTTTTTCGACTATCCATCTCCCCACATTTCCACAGCCTGACGCGAAAACCCCCGCCCCACTTGCCTTTCAGCCCATTTCAAAAAGTTGGTTCGCAAATTGCTTAAGCCTCATCAGTACAGCGGTGGGCGGCAAGCGTCCGTCAGAAAGAGGAAGAAGCGTGGACAAGTACCTTTATGTGGCAATGACCGGCGCCAGCCAGAATGCTCTGGCGCAGAAGGCCCATGCCAACAACCTGGCGAACATTTCCACCAATGGTTTCCAACGTGACCTGGAACAGGCGCGTTCGATGCCGGTGTTCGGCGACAGCTTTCCGGCGCGGGCTTTTGCCCTGACCGAACGCCCAGCCACCGACTTCACCCCGGGTGCGATGATCGAAACCGGTCGCGACCTGGATGTGGCCGTGAGCGGCAACGGCTGGATGGCCGTGCAAACCCCGGACGGCAGCGAAGCCTACGTGCGCAGCGCCAGCATGAACGTCGATGCATTGGGCGTGCTGCGGGCCGGCAACGGTATGCCGATCATGGGCAACGGTGGCCCGATTGCCGTGCCGCCGCAGCAGAAAATCGAAGTGGGTTCTGATGGCACCATCAGCATCCGCGCCATGGGCGAAGGCCCACGGGTAATGGCTGAAGTGGACCGCATCAAGCTGGTCCAGCCAGACCTCAAAAACATGAATAAAGGCCTCGACGGCACCATCCACACCAAGGATGGCCAGCCGGCCCAGGCCGATGCGACTGTCACCCTGACCTCGGGCTTCCTGCAGGCGAGCAACGTCAATGCGGTGGAAGAAATGACCGCAGTGCTGGCGCTTTCCAAGCAGTTCGAGCTGCACATCAAGATGATGAACAGCGCCAAGGAAGACGACCAGGCCATGACTCGCGTCATGGCGATGACCTGATAGCCGCGTCCACCGACACCTAATTTTGCAACGCAGCGCCAACAAACAGGCGCACGAAGGAGAACAGCATGCTTCCGGCTCTATGGGTTGCCAAAACAGGTTTGTCCGCCCAGGACACCAACCTGACCACCATTTCCAACAACCTGGCCAACGTGTCGACCACGGGTTTCAAACGTGACCGCGCCGAGTTCCAGGACTTGCTCTACCAGATCAAGAAGCAGCCGGGCGCCCAGTCGACCCAGGACAGCGAGTTGCCATCGGGCCTGCAACTGGGTACCGGTGTGCAGATCGTCGGCACCCAGAAAAACTTCAGCGCCGGTAACCTGCAGCAAACCGGGCAGCCGCTGGACATGGCCATCAACGGCCGTGGTTTCTTCCAGATCCTGCAGCCGGATGGCACCACGTCCTACACCCGTGACGGTACTTTCCACCTGGACTCCAACGGCCAGATCGTCACCGCCAACGGTTTTTCCCTGGAACCGGCCGTGATCGTTCCAGCCGACGCCAAGACCTTCACCGTCGGCAACGACGGCACCGTGTCGATCACCGTGGCCGGCAACCCGGCCTCGCAAGTGATCGGCAACCTGCAAACCGCCGACTTCATCAACCCGGCCGGCCTGCAGGCCATGGGTAACAACCTGTTCCTGGAAACCGCTTCCAGCGGCGCGCCGCAAATCGGCACCCCTGGCCTGAACGGTTTCGGTACCACGCTGCAAAGCACCCTGGAAACCTCCAACGTGAGCACGGTTGAAGAGATGGTCAACATGATCACCACTCAGCGCGCCTACGAGATGAACTCCAAGGTGATTTCCACCGCCGACCAGATGCTTTCGTTCGTAACGCAGAATCTGTAATCAAGTCTATGGGGCGCTCTTGAGGGCGCCTGCAACACCGTGAGGTAAGGGTCATGAATCGCTATGTTTCCGTTCTGGCATTGAGTGGGATTGCCGTGCTCGCGGGCTGTGTCGCCCCGACGCCAAAACCCAATGACCCGTACTACGCGCCGGTGTTGCCACGCACGCCGCTGCCGGCGGCCGCCAACAATGGCTCGATCTACCAGGCCGGCTTCGAACAGAACCTGTACAGCGACCGCAAGGCGTTCCGGGTCGGTGACATCATCACCATCACCCTGAACGAGCGGACCCAGGCCAGCAAGAATGCCAACTCGCAGATCGACAAGACCTCCGCAGCCAACCTCGGCCTGACCTCATTGTTTGGCGCGGTGCCAAATACGAATAACCCGCTGGGCGATGGCGACTTGACGTTGAACGCCGGCTATAACGGCAGCCGTGCCACCAACGGCAAGAGCGCTGCCGCGCAGGGCAACACCCTGACCGGTTCGATCACCGTGACGGTGGCGGATGTATTGCCCAACGGCATCATCGCCGTACGCGGTGAAAAGTGGATGACCCTCAACACCGGCGACGAGCTGGTGCGCATCGCCGGGATGATCCGCGCCGATGACATCGCCACCGACAACACCGTGCCATCGACGCGAATTGCCGATGCGCGCATTACCTACTCGGGTACAGGTTCGTTTGCTGATGCCAGTCAGCCGGGCTGGTTCGACCGTTTCTTCCTTAGCCCGCTGTTCCCTTTCTAGGTGGCCATTTTGAAACTCAAACAGCTGATGGCGGCGGCACTCCTGCTTTCCTTGAGCGCTGTCGCCCAGGCCGAGCGCCTCAAAGACATCGCCAGCATCTCCGGCGTGCGGTCCAACCAGTTGATCGGCTACGGCCTGGTGGTGGGGCTCAACGGTACGGGTGACCAGACCACCCAGACCCCGTTCACCCTGCAGACCTTCAACAACATGCTCTCGCAGTTCGGCATCAAGGTGCCGGCGGGCTCGGGCAATGTGCAGTTGAAAAACGTTGCGGCGGTGTCGATCAGTGCCGACTTGCCGGCGTTTTCCAAGCCGGGCCAGGTGGTCGACATTACCGTGTCGTCCATCGGTAACTCGAAAAGCCTGCGCGGCGGCACCTTGCTGATGACGCCGCTCAAAGGTATCGACGGCAACGTCTACGCCATCGCTCAGGGCAACCTGGTGGTCGGCGGGTTTGACGCCGAAGGCCGCGACGGTTCGAAGATCACCGTCAACGTGCCGTCGGCCGGTCGTATTCCCGGCGGCGCAACGGTTGAACGCACCGTGCCGAGCGGTTTCAACCAAGGCAACAGCCTGACCTTGAACCTCAACCGTTCCGACTTCACCACCGCCAAGCGCGTGGTCGACAAGATCAACGACATGCTCGGCCCTGGCGTGGCCCAGGCCATCGACGGCGGCTCGATCCGCGTGACGGCACCGCTGGACCCAAGCCAGCGCGTCGACTACCTGTCGATCCTGGAAAACCTTGAAGTCGACCCGGGCCAGGCAGTGGCCAAAGTCATCATCAACTCGCGTACCGGCACCATCGTGATCGGCCAGAACGTCAAGGTCTCGCCGGCGGCAGTGACCCACGGCAGCCTGACCGTGACCATCACCGAAGACCCGATCGTCAGCCAGCCTGGGCCTTTGTCCAATGGCCAGACCGCCGTGGTGCCGCGCTCGCGGGTGAATGCCGAGCAGGAAGCCAAGCCGATGTTCAAGTTCGGCCCCGGTACCACCCTGGACGAGATTGTCCGCGCGGTGAACCAGGTGGGCGCAGCCCCGGGCGACTTGATGGCGATCCTCGAAGCACTGAAACAGGCCGGCGCCTTGCAAGCCGACCTGATCGTGATCTGAGGCCATGGCCATGGATATGCGCAAGAGCGGGATCAGCAGCACGGCGGACTCGGGGTCTTATTCCGACTTGAATCGGCTTAACCAGCTCAAGGTCGGCGACGACAAGAACAGCGAAGGCAACATGCGCAAAGTCGCGCAGGAGTTCGAGTCGTTGTTCCTGAGCGAGATGCTCAAGTCGATGCGCTCGGCCACCGAGGCCCTGGGCAAGGACAACCCGCTGAACACCCCGGCGGCCAAGCAGTACCAGGAGATGTACGACCAGCAACTGGCGGTCTCGATGTCCCGCGAGGGCGGCGGCATCGGCCTGGCCGACGTGCTGATGCGCCAGATGCAAAAGAACAAGCCGGTGGACGCCCAGGCGGCCACCTTGCAGGGCCCGGCTGCGGCCGAGCCGGTGAAGAAAGTCGCGGTGCCGACCGAGATTGCCGCCGGCACCCAGGCCGAAGGGCCGCTGGGCCGCTCCAATGGCCAGCGCCCGCTGTGGGCCTACCGCGTGGCCGAGCCCCAGGCCGGCGCCGCGGCGTCCCACAGCAACGACATGGAGTTGATGAACCAGCGCCGTATCGCCTTGCCAAGCAAGCTGACCGACCGCCTGCTGGCCGGCATCGTGCCTGCCACCGATGCAACCACTGTCGCCCAGGCCGCGCCGCTGCGTAACAGCGCCGCCGCCGACAACGTGGTCAACAGCACGGCGCGCACCTTTGCCGTGCCTAGTGGCGGCATGCAGGTATATGGCCGCGCAGTCGCCCAGCCACCGTTGGCGCCGGCGAAAAAGGCCTTCAGTTCGCAGGATGAATTTGTCGCCACCATGTTGCCGATGGCCAAGGCGGCCGCCGCGCGTATTGGTGTCGATCCGAAATACCTGGTGGCCCAGGCCGCCCTGGAAACCGGTTGGGGTAAATCGGTGATGCGCGCCGAGGACGGCAGCAGCAGCCATAACCTGTTCGGCATCAAGGCCGGCCAGAGTTGGCAGGGCGGCCAGGCACGCGCAATCACCAGCGAGTTTCGTGATGGTGCGATGGTCAAGGAAACGGCGCAGTTCCGTTCCTACGACTCCTACCAGGACAGCTTCCATGACCTCGTGACATTGCTGCAAAGCAATGATCGCTATAAAGAAGTTGTGAAGTCGGCCGACAACCCGGAACAGTTTGTACGCGAGTTGCAAAAAGCCGGTTACGCCACCGACCCGGCCTATGCCAGCAAGATTTCGCAGATCGCCAAAACGATGGACAGTTACCAGAACTACGCTGCCGCTGGCGCAACCACACATTTATAAGGTCTGAACCATGAGTTTGCTCAGTATCGGGATGTCAGGGCTCAATGCCGCTCAAGGATCGTTGTCGGTCTTGAGTAACAACATTGCCAATGCCAATACCGCCGGTTATTCGCGTCAGCAGACCACGCAGAGTGCCAACGCGTCGAACCAGTATGGCGGCGTGTTCATCGGCAGCGGCACCACCCTGGCCGACGTGCGCCGGGTGTACAACGAGTACCTGGACACCGCCTACCAGAACAGCACCTCGCTCAATAGCGATGCGGCCGCGTACCTGGATCAGGTCAGCGCCGTGGACAAGACCCTGTCGGACAAGACCACCGGCATGTCGGCCGTCCTCAGCTCGTTCTTCGCTGCTGTGCAGACCGCGTCGGCCAACCCGAGCGACACCTCGGCGCGCCAGATCCTGCTGACCAACGCCCAGACCTTGAGCAACCGCTTCAACTCGATCTCCACCCAGTTGAGCCAGCAGAAAGAAACCATCAACAGCCAGTTGACCTCCATGAGTGATCAGGTCAACCAACTGACCTCCTCGATTGCGTCGCTGAACAAGCAGATCAACCAGGTGCAGGGCTCGTCGAACACTACGCCGGCCAACCTGCTGGATGCGCGCGCCGAAGCCGTGCGTTCGCTCAATGAGCTGATCGGCGTGACCGCCACCGAGCAAAACGGCGTGTTCAGCGTCAGCACCGGCAGCGGGCAATCCCTGGTGCTGGGTGACCGCTCCAACACGATTTCCGCCGTGCCGAGCAGCAGCGACACCAGCCAGTACACCATCCAGCTCAATATGCCGGGCGGCACCGCGCTCGACCTGGCCAATGTGGTCAGCGGCGGCAGCATCGGCGGCCTGATGCGCTATCGCAGCGACGTGCTGATGCCGGCGATCAACGACCTGGGCCGGATTGCCATCGTCACCGCCGACGCAATCAACAGCCAATTGGGGCAGGGCGTAGACCTGAACGGTGAGTTCGGCGCGTCGATGTTCAAGGACATCAACAACGCAGCCTCCGTGGCCCTGCGCAGCCAGGCGGCACAAGGCAACAAGGGCGACGCAAGCCTGGGCGTGACGATTGCGGACAGCAGCAAGCTGACCAACTTCGACTACAAGGTCTCCTTCAACGATGCCGCCGACCTCAACAAGGTCACCGTGCTGCGTTCGGACGGCAAGGCCATGGGTACCTACGATCTGAGCACCACGCCGCCGCCGGTCATCGACGGGTTTACCCTGGCGGTCAACAACGGCGCGCTGGGCGTGTCGGCCGGTGACAGCTTCAAGGTCAGCCCGACCGCCAACGGCGCCAAGGAAATCGGCACCGTGCTCACCGACCCGAGCAAGATTGCGTTTGCCGGGCCGTTGCAGGGCGAGGCGGGCAAGACCAACCAGGGCACCGGCACGTTCACGCCGCCGACCCTGACCGTGCCAATCGATATCGAGGGTGGCGCCGACGCCGCGCAACTGCGCGTTGGCATCGCCAATTCGATGCCGGTGAAAATGGTCTTCGGCGACACCGCGGCCGATGGCACGCAGAGCTATACCCTCAGCAACGCCAAGGGCGACCCGATCGGCACGGGCACCATCGTGCCGGGGCAGGCCAACAAGATCACCATCAACGTGCCGATGCGTGGCGCGGATGGCGAACTGTTGAACCCGGCCAAGAGCTTCAGCTTCGACACCACGGTGGCCGGTTCGCCGACCAACGGCGACAGCACCTCGTTTTCGTTCAATGCCACCGGCAAGTCCGACAACCGCAACGCCCAGCAGCTGATCAACCTGCAAACCAAGGCGACGGTGGGTGTGGCGGCAGATGGCACTGGCGGCACCAGCCTGGTAGGCGCCAACAGCAAGTTGGTCTCGACCGTCGGCGCCAAGGCGGCTGCGGCCGCTACCGACACCACGGCCACCACCGCGCTGTTGACGGCCAACAAGAACGCGCGCAACTCGGTGTCCCAGGTCAACCTGGACGAAGAGGCGGGCGACATGATCAAGTTCCAGCAGTACTACACCGCGTCGTCGCAGATCATCAAGGCTGCGCAAGAAACCTTCAGTACGCTGATCAATAGTCTTTAAGGGAGTCTGGGACGATGCGCATTTCTACTCAGCAGTATTTCGACACCAGTGCCAGCAAGTATCAGAGCAACTATTCCAGTGTGGTGCAGGCCCAGCAGCAGGCCAGTTCCGGCGTGCGTGTGCAGACCGCTGCCGATGATCCCGTTGCCGCGCAACGCCTGCTGATGCTGCAACAGCAGAAAGACATGCTGGCCCAGTACAGCGGCAATATCACCAGCATTCAAAATACGCTGACCAACGAAGAGAGCGTGCTGACGGCGATCAGCACCACGATCCAGGCCGGCAGCCAGTTGGCCCTGCGCGCGGGCGGCGTGACCAGCGATGCTGACCGCAAGTCGATTGCGGTCGAAGTGGGCGCCCTGGAAGATCAGCTGCTTGGGTTGCTTAACAGCAAGGATTCGGCCGGCAACTACCTGTTCTCCGGTTCCAAGACCGACACGCCGCCGTACTCGCGCAATAACGATGGTACTTACAGCTACCAGGGTGATGAAAACGAGCTGAGCCTGCAGGTGTCCGAGACCCTGAATGTGCGCACCAGCGACACCGGCAAGACCATCCTGGAAGGGGCGGTGAACACCAGTCGCACCCAGTCCAACTATATTGCGCCGGCAACTGGCCCGGTGGCGCCGGCGATTTCGCCGCCGCTGGTGGATGACCACAAGGTCGCGATCTCGGCAGGCCTGGTCACGTCGGGCATCGACTACACCAAGCAGTTTGCCGACGGCCAGCCGTACAAGGTGACCTTCACCAGCAGCACGCAGTACGTGGTGAGGGATAAGGACAACAACGACATTACCTCGCAGCTCCCAGGTAATGGCACGTTCGATTCCACCAAGGAAGGCAGCGCCAGCATCAACGTGCGCGGGGTCAAGTTCGATATCACCGTCGACCTGACCGACACCTCCACTGGGCCGAATGCCGATGCACTGGTGGCAGGGCGTGAGTTCAGCCTGAACGCCAAGCCGGACGCGTTCAACGTCTCGCGCACCGCGAGCAATACCTCGGCGACGCAATTGGTTGGCGCGACGGTCAGCAGCTCGGCTGACTATGCCAGCACCTTTCCTGGCAACAGCGGCATCCTGATCAAGTTCGACGACACCGACGCGACGCAGTACAAGGTGTATGCCCAGCCCTATACCGCCAACAGCAAGCCGATCGACACTGGCGCGGTCGTCGCCGGCACACCGCCAGCCAAGGACACCATCACTGCGGCGGGCGTCACCTTCCAACTGAGCAGCGCGCCGAACGGCGGCGATCAGTTTGCGGTGGGCAACACCACCCAGAAAACCCAGAACGCCCTCGACACCCTGGGCCAACTGCGCCGGGCGTTGGAACTGCCGGCAGACGGTATCCCGGGGGCGCGCGTGAAGCTCCAGGACGCCTTGAACGCGGCGGTCAGTAACCTGACCAATTCGTCCGACCAGGTCGACAATGTGCGCGGCTCGATCGGCGCGCGCCAGAACGCCCTCGACGTGCAGGCCAGCGAAAACACCAGTGTCGGCCTGGCCAACAAGACCACCATGAGCGACCTAGCCAACATCGACATGGGTGAGGCGGCAATCAACCTGACCTTGCAGCAAACCATGCTCGAAGCCTCGCAGCTGGCGTTTGTGAAAGTCTCGCAGTTGAGCCTGTTCAACAAGATGTAAGCAGCGTTACCGCAAACGGCCCAGCCTGGAAACAGGCTGGGCCGTTTGCATTTGCGGGGTTTAATTGTTTGAAGGTTTTGCATAAACCACACACAATTGAGTGACCTGTGAGTCATAAAGCGCATCTTCACTGTATCGTGTGAAAAGGATAAGTCGTCACAGGGTCCGTGCAGGGCGGCTTTCAGCGAAATTTTTTATGGGGTTACCCCCCTTTATTGTCAGCACCCCGGGCGTAGCCCTCGGGGTGTTCTCCAGCTATTTAGTATTGGGAAGCCACAATGATTGGCATAAAAAGCATCGCCAGTTACGTGCCGGCAGACGGGATCGATAACTACGCCCAGGGTGCCAAATTCGCCAAGGATGAAGAGTTCATCATTGGCAAGATCGGTTCGGCGTTCCTGCCGCGCAAGGAAGCTGCGCAGGAAACCTCCGATCTGTGTGTCGAGGCGGTCAACGCTTTGTTTGCCAACAACCCGGATTTGAAGCGCGAATCGATTGACGCGCTGATCGTCGTCACCCAGAACGGCGACGAAGAGGGATTGCCCCACACCGCCGCGATCGTCCAGGACAAACTCGGCCTGCCGACCCACGTCGCCGCCTTTGATATTTCCCTGGGCTGCTCCGGCTATGTCTACGGCATCTACGCGATGAAGGGCTTCATGGAAGCCGCCGGCCTGAAAAACGGCCTGCTGATCACCGCCGACCCGTATTCGAAGATCGTCGACCCGGAAGACCGCAACACCACCATGCTGTTCGGCGACGCCGCCACCGCCACCTGGATGGGCGAAGACGCGCCGTGGCTGCTGGGCAAGTCGAAGTTCGGCACCGACGGCTCCGGCGCCCCGCATTTGAAGGTCAGCGACGGCGTGTTCTTCATGAACGGCCGCCAGGTCTTCAACTTCGCACTGCTTAAAGTGCCGGCGCACTTGCACGAGCTGCTCAACGAATCGAACCTCAAGGCCGATGAGATCGATGCGTTCTGCATTCACCAGGGCAGTGCGGCGATTGTCGACGCCGTGGCGCGCCGCTTTGAAGATGCGCCGGTGGACAAGTTCATCAAGGACATGGTCGAGACCGGCAACACCGTGTCGTCGAGCATTCCGCTGCTGCTGGAAAAGCACGTGATGGACGCCACCTGGAAGCGCGTGGCCATCAGCGGTTTTGGTGTGGGCCTGTCGTGGGGATCGGCGATTCTCTATCGCCCGTAACACCTTAATAGGTTGCAAGCGAAAACGCCGATGATCGAACGATCATCGGCGTTTTTTATTTGGCGCCAGAAAAGCCAATGAATGCGGGGTTTTGAGCTGACGTAAACCCTTGAATTGCAAGGGGTGGCACGGCGCCAGTAAAAAAAATCAAAAAAATCCTCAAGCAACTGCCCACCACGACGATAACTATTACGTAGGTTCTCAGGCCACACCCGGCGGTTGCCAGGGCCGGAAGCCGCAGTATCCATCCAACGAGGATTTCGTCATGGCTTTAACAGTAAACACCAACATTGCTTCGATCACTACTCAGGGTAACCTGAACAAAGCTGGCGGCGCCCTGGCCACTTCCATGCAGCGCCTGTCTTCCGGCCTGCGTATCAACAGCGCTAAAGACGACGCTGCCGGCCTGCAGATCGCTAACCGCCTGACCAGCCAAATCAACGGCCTGGGCCAAGCAGTAAAAAACGTGAACGACGGTATCTCCATCGCTCAAACCGCTGAAGGCGCGATGCAGGCTTCGACCGACATCCTGCAAAAAATGCGTACCCTGGCTCTGTCCTCCGCTACTGGCTCCCTCAGCGCTGACGACCGTAAGTCGAACAACGACGAATACCAGGCTCTGACTTCGGAACTGACCCGTATCTCCACCACCACCACTTTCGGTGGCCAGAAGCTGCTGGACGGTTCGTACGGTACCAAAGCTATCCAGGTTGGCGCCAACGCTAACGAAACCATCAACCTGAGCCTGGAAAACGTTTCGGCCAACAACATCGGCTCCCAGCAGCTGAAAAGCGTTGCCATCGCTCCAGGCACCGGTACTGTTGCAGGCGACATCGTTGTAACGGGTAACGGCCAAACCGGTACCTACACTGCCGGTGTAGGTGACTCGGCTAAAACCATCGCCAGCAACCTGAACGGCATCATCGGTGGCCTGACTGCAACTTCCAGCACCGAAGCCAAGTTCGCTGTAGACGAAGCTGCCGCCAAACTGGCTCCTGCCTCGTTTACCCTGACCGTTGGCGGTGCTGCCGTTGACTTCAAAGGTGTGACCAGCCAAGCCGGCCTGGCCGACCAACTGAAATCCAACGCCGCCAAGCTGGGTATCAGCGTCAGCTACGACGAAAGCAAAAAGACTCTGGAAGTGAAGTCCGACACCGGTGAAAACATCGTGGTCAGCGGCTCGACTGCTCCTGGTTCGGTAACTGTTGCTGCTAAAGACGGTGCAGGCGCTTACGGTACTGCCGTTGCCCTGGCCGACAACCTGATCGTTACCGGTCAAGTGTCGCTGGACTCCGCCAAAGGCTACTCCCTGGCTGGCGCTGGTGTTGCCGGTCTGTTCGCTGCCGGTGCTGCCACCGAAGCTGCTTCGACCAAGACCACCGTTGCTCAAACCGACGTGACCGACGCTACCAAGGCACAGAACGCCCTGGCTGTAATCGACAAGGCCATCGGCACCATCGACGGCGTTCGTTCGGGCCTGGGTGCTACCCAGAACCGTCTGACTACCACTGCAGACAACCTGCAGAACATTCAGAAGAACTCCACCGCTGCACGTTCCACCGTTCAGGACGTCGACTTCGCTTCCGAAACCGCCGAGCTGACCAAGCAACAAACCCTGCAGTCGGCTTCCACCGCGATCCTGTCGCAGGCTAACCAGCTGCCATCCGCTGTACTGAAACTGCTTCAGTAATTCCAGCGCTTGGTAACTAACGGAAGGGCGCGTCTACGTGCCCTTCCGTTTTTTCGGTTTAGAGGAGATTTGACATGGACATGAGTGTAAAGCTGAACCAGTCTTATCAGCCGGTTGCACCTCAAAGCGCACCTGCTCAGGTGGCAGCCGACAAAAGCATTAACACCGTCCAGGAAGCACCCGCCATCGGCAAGCAGCCGGAGCGCGCGGACCTGGAAAAAGCGGTTACCGATATGCGTGAGTTTGTACAATCGACTCAGCGCAGCCTGGATTTTTCGATTGATGATTCCACCCACCGTGTGGTGGTCAAGGTCATCAATACCGACAATGGTGAAGTGATTCGCCAGATTCCGTCGGAAACAGCATTGAAGCTGGCACAGAACCTTTCCAGCGCAAGCAACTTGTTGTTTGACGACAAGGCCTGAGCTGGCATGAAACTTGTTGCTGTCGTGGCTTGAGGCGTAATAAGTCAAGATAACGGCAGCCACCGAACAGGAGATAGATGATGGCGGGTTCAACGGTAAGTGGTATCGGTTCGAACATCGATACGCAAGCGATCGTGACATCCTTGGTCAACGCCGAGAAGGTGCCCAAGCAGACGCAGATCAATACCGCGTCCGCGAAAGCGACCACCACGCTGTCTTCGATCGGCAAGATTCAGGCGGCGCTGGATGCGTTCCGTGGCGCCCTGGACACCATGTCCACGGGCAACAGCTTCACTGGCTTGACCGGCTCTTCTTCGGACGAAAAGGTCGCCACCATGACGGCCAGCAACACGGCCTCCAACGGTAGTTTCCGTTTGATCGTGAGCCAGCTGGCGCAGGCGTCCAAGTTGTCGAGTGCAAACTACGCCGGTGGTGCAACCACCGTGGTAAACGCCACCGACAAGCCGACGACCCTGACCATTACCCAGTCGGGCAAGGGCTACGACCTGAGCGTGCCCGCCGGTGCGACCCTGCAACAGGTGCGTGACTCGATCAACACCCAGTTCGGCACCTCGGGCTTGAGTGCCAACATCCAGACTGACTCCAACGGCTCGCGGCTGATCCTGACCTCGACCACCATGGGTACGGGCTCGGACCTGACGCTGTCGGGCACTTCCGGGTTGGACACCGGCGCGACGGTGGTTGATAAGCCGTTGGATGCGCTGTACAGCATTGATGGTGTCAAATCCGTTTCCAAGACCAACAGCATTGAAGGCGCCCTCAGCGGGGTGAACATCAAGCTGGTGTCGGTTTCTGCACTGACGACGGCTGGCGATACAGGTGGTGTAGACGCCGTAAGGAACGCCACGCTGATTACGGTCAGCACCAACAACGCAGCCCTGAAGTCCGGGGTCAAAGGCTTTGTCGATACCTACAACGCCCTGATCACTGCGATGAACGCCGAAACCAAGGTCACCACCAACCTTGACGGTAGCACCACGGCGGCAGCACTGACCGGCGACTCGACTATGCGCTCGCTGCAGAATGCGATCCGCAACGAGTTCAATGCCCTGTCGGGCACTGGTACGTTGAAGTCCCTGGCGCAATTTGGTGTGAGCACCAGCTCGAGCACCGGGTTGCTGACACTGGACGATAAAAAGTGGGATGCGGCCGTTAAAACCAACGCCGCCGACATCAGCAGCATGTTTTCCGGCAAGGATGGCATGTTGGCGCGCATGAAAAGCGCCACGGATGATTTCGCCAAGACGAGCACTGGCATCCTGGCAACACGCTCCACATCGTTGTCCGACACCCTCAAGGACCTGACCAAGCAGCAGTCCTCGCTCGACGAGCGTATGACCCTGCTCACCAGCAGCCTGTCGGCCAAATACAACGCCATGGACACCCTGGTCGCCCAACTGCGCCAGCAAAGCACCAGCGTCATGACCACGCTCAATGCCTTGAACAACGTCAAGACCAATACTTGATCCACGGCTGACCAAAAAGGCCAGGCAACCTGCCTGGCCTTTTTTTATCCCAAGACGACTGGCGCTAAAGCTTTTTGCGAACCCGTCGACATATTGGTTACTAGAATCCTTTTCGCTGTCGCCTGTCACGAGGTAGAAACATGAATCCCATGAGAGCCCTTCGCCAATACCAGAAGGTCAATTCCCATGCTCAGATCTCTGAAGCCAGCCCACACCGCCTGGTGCAGATGCTGATGGAAGGCGGGCTCGACCGCATGGCCCAGGCCAAAGGCGCGCTGGCGCGTGGTGACATCGCGGCCAAGGGCCTGATGCTCGGCAAGGCCATCGACATCGTGATCGGCCTGCGTGACGGCCTGGATGCAGAAAAGAGTGATAACCCTGCTTACGTCCAGCAGTTGGAAAGTCTGTACGCCTACATGACCAACCGTCTGATGGAAGCCAACCTGCACAACGACGCCGACATGATCGACGAAGTCGCGCGTTTGCTGATTACCGTGAAAGAAGGCTGGGATGCTATCGCCGCGCCACAGGCTGTAACCGAGTAAGGCGCAGCAGAGAAGGGCCCGAGGGCCTTGAGGAATATGTCATGAGCCAAGCACTGCAACGCATTGATGAAACCCGCGAGGCGCTGATGGGCGCGCTGGCGGACCGTAACTGGGACGCCATCGGCGAGCTGGATCTGGGCTGTCGCGACGTGATCGAGCAGGTGCTCAGCGAGGCGCCGGTGGACGAGGATGCGTTGCGTGAGAAGCTGGAGAGTTTGCTGGCGGTGTATCAGCAGCTTTTGGAAGTGACGACTGGCGAGCGCCAGGCGATTTTCGAAGAGATGTCGCAGATCAACCAAGCGAAAAACGCGTCAAAGGTTTACCATCTGTTCGGCTGAACTGGCTCAGTTAATCCGAATGCGCGCCATAAATTTGACTGCGCGAGTTTTTTTGACTTAACTAGTGCTGTTTTCAGATTTCAGACGTCTCTTAATGTAAGAAGTCTTACAGACGTCTCGATTGCCCTCACTCTGGGCAGAGCGATTGACTAGGGAAGTTGCTATTGCATGTGGCGTGAAACCAAAATTCTGCTGATTGATGACGATAGCGTCCGCCGCCGCGATTTGGCGGTGATTTTGAATTTTCTTGGCGAAGAAAATCTTCCCTGCGGCAGCCATGACTGGCAGCAGGCGGTCAGCTCATTGTCATCGAGCCGTGAAGTCATTTGTGTGCTGATCGGGACGGTAAACGCTCCTGGCGCTGTTTTGGGCTTGTTAAAGACACTGTCAACCTGGGATGAGTTCCTTCCCGTGTTGCTGATGGGCGATATTTCTTCCGTCGACCTGCCTGAAGACCAGCGCCGCCGCGTGCTTTCCACCCTGGAAATGCCGCCCAGCTACAGCAAATTGCTCGACTCCCTGCACCGCGCCCAGGTCTATCGCGAGATGTACGACCAGGCCCGCGAGCGCGGTCGCCACCGCGAACCCAACCTGTTCCGTAGCCTGGTCGGCACCAGCCGTGCGATCCAGCACGTGCGCCAGATGATGCAGCAAGTGGCCGATACCGACGCCAGCGTGCTGATCCTCGGCGAGTCCGGCACCGGTAAGGAAGTGGTCGCGCGCAACCTGCACTACCACTCCAAGCGCCGCGACGGGCCATTTGTGCCGGTCAACTGCGGGGCGATCCCGGCAGAGCTGCTCGAAAGCGAATTGTTCGGCCACGAGAAGGGCGCCTTTACCGGGGCGATCACCAGCCGTGCCGGGCGTTTCGAGCTGGCCAACGGCGGCACCCTGTTCCTCGACGAAATCGGCGATATGCCGCTGCCGATGCAGGTCAAGCTGCTGCGCGTGTTGCAGGAACGCACCTTCGAGCGCGTGGGCAGCAACAAGACCCAGAGCGTCGACGTGCGCATCATCGCGGCCACCCACAAGAACCTCGAAAGCATGATCGAGGTGGGCAGCTTCCGCGAAGACCTGTACTACCGCCTCAACGTCTTCCCAATCGAGATGGCCCCGCTGCGTGAGCGCGTGGAAGACATCCCGCTGCTGATGAACGAGCTGATCTCGCGCATGGAACACGAAAAGCGCGGCTCCATCCGCTTCAACTCCGCCGCGATCATGTCCCTGTGCCGCCACGGCTGGCCGGGCAACGTCCGCGAGCTGGCCAACCTGGTGGAGCGCATGGCGATCATGCACCCCTACGGCGTGATCGGCGTGGTCGAGCTGCCGAAGAAATTCCGCTATGTCGACGACGAAGACGAGCAACTTGTCGACAGCCTGCGCAGCGACATGGAAGAGCGCGTGGCCATCAACGGCCACACTCCGGACTTCGGTTCCACCGCGATGCTGCCGCCCGAAGGCCTGGATCTGAAGGACTACCTCGGCAACCTCGAGCAAGGCCTGATTCAACAGGCGTTGGACGACGCCAACGGCATCGTCGCCCGTGCCGCCGAGCGCCTGCGCATCCGCCGCACCACCCTGGTGGAGAAGATGCGCAAGTACGGCATGAGCCGCCGTGAAGGCGATGAACAGGCAGATGATTGACGCCTGATTCCAAAGACCGCTGATTTATCAGCGGTTTTTTTTCGGCACGGGTATTGCTACAGCCCTCGCAACGTTCCGTTTAACTGACGGTCAGCCAGCGAGAGAGCATGATGCCCCACGCCGCCCAACAATCCGCCAGCCCTGCCATCCCGGGGCTTCTTCCGTCTGTAGAGCAGCAAAGCCGTCAGGGCCTTGAAACGGCCTTTTCGCTGTTCAACCAGATGTCGAGCCAATTGACTGACTCCTACAGCCTGCTCGAAGCGCGGGTGTCCGAGCTCAAGGGTGAGCTGGCGGTGGTCAGTGCCCAGCGCATGGAAGAGTTGGCCGAGAAAGAACGCCTGGCCAACCGTCTGCAAAACCTGCTGTCGCTGTTGCCCGGTGGCGTGATCGTCATCGATGAAGAGGGCCGCGTGCGCGAAGCCAACCCGGCTGCCTGCGACATGCTCGGCCTGCCGCTGGAAGGCGAGCTGTGGCGCCACGTCATCACCCGCTGCTTTGCGCCGCGTGAAGACGACGGCCATGAAATTTCCCTGAAAGACGGCCGCCGCTTGTCCATCGCCACCCGTTCCCTGGACGCGGAACCGGGCCAGCTGGTGCTGCTCAACGACCTGACTGAAACCCGTCACCTGCAAGACCAGCTTGCACGGCATGAGCGGTTGTCGTCGCTGGGGCGCATGGTCGCTTCTCTGGCGCATCAGATCCGCACGCCGCTGTCGGCGGCGTTGATCTACGCCAGTCATTTGACTGATGAGCAATTGCCCGCCGCCACCCACCAGCGATTTGCCGGCCGCCTCAAGGAGCGCCTGCATGAGTTGGAGCACCAGGTGCGTGACATGCTGGTGTTTGCCCGTGGCGAATTGCCGCTCACCGACCGCCTCACCCCGGCCGAGCTGATGCAGGCCCTGCAAGCGGCTGCCGCCACCCATATCGAAGATGTCCAGGTGCGCTGGCAGTGCGACAGCCACCTCGGCGAATTGCTGTGCAACCGCGACACCCTGGTCGGTTCGCTGCTCAACCTGATCGAAAACGCCACCCAGGCCAGCGGCCCCGGCGCGCGGCTCAAGGTGCACCTGTACAACCGCGGGCAAACCCTGCGCCTGTGCATCAGCGACAGCGGCAGCGGCATCGACCCTGCCGTGCTGCAACGTCTGGGCGAGCCGTTTTTTACCACCAAGACCAACGGCACCGGCCTCGGGCTGACCGTGGTCAAGGCCGTGGCCCGTGCCCATCAGGGAGAATTGCAGCTGCATTCCCGTGTAGGGCGTGGCACTTGTGCATTGATGACCTTGCCGCTGTTTTCATGCGCGGCAAGCGCGGAGTAAAAAAGTAATGGCTATCAAGGTTCTGTTGGTGGAAGACGATCGCGCCCTGCGTGAAGCATTGGCTGACACGCTGCTGTTGGCGGGCCATGACTACCGGGCGGTCGGTTCTGCCGAGGACGCCTTGGAGGCGGTGGAGCAGGAAACCTTCAGCCTGGTGGTCAGCGACGTGAACATGCCTGGCATGGACGGCCACCAGTTGCTCGGCCTGCTGCGCGCGCGCCAGCCGCAACTGCCGGTGTTGCTGATGACCGCCCATGGCGCCGTGGAGCGCGCGGTGGATGCCATGCGCCAGGGCGCGGCGGATTATCTGGTCAAACCCTTCGAGCCCAAGGCGCTGATCGAACTGGTAGCACGGCATGCCCTCGGCGTGATCGCGGCCAGTGAAGGCGAGGGCCCGATTGCCTTCGAGCCCGCCAGTGCGCAATTGCTCGAACTGGCCGCCCGCGTGGCGCGCAGCGATTCCACCGTGTTGATCTCCGGCGAGTCCGGCACCGGTAAAGAGGTGCTGGCGCGCTATATCCACCAGCAATCGACCCGCGCCAAACAGCCGTTTATCGCCATCAACTGCGCGGCGATCCCCGACAACATGCTCGAAGCCACGCTGTTCGGCCATGAAAAAGGCTCGTTCACCGGCGCCATCGCGGCCCAGGCGGGCAAGTTCGAACAGGCGGATGGCGGCACCATATTGCTGGATGAAATCTCGGAAATGCCCCTGGGCCTGCAAGCCAAATTGCTGCGCGTGCTGCAGGAGCGTGAGGTTGAGCGCGTCGGCGCACGCAAGCCGATCCAGCTGGACATCCGCGTGGTCGCCACCACCAACCGCGACCTTGCCGGTGAAGTAGCGGCGGGGCGCTTCCGTGAAGATTTGTTCTACCGGCTGTCGGTGTTCCCGCTGGCCTGGCGCCCGTTGCGCGAACGCCCGGCGGACATCATTCCGCTGGCCGAGCGCCTGCTGAACAACCACGTCAAAAAAATGAAGCACGCCCAGGCGCGGCTATCGGCCGAGGCCCAGGCTTGCCTGATCAGCTACCCGTGGCCGGGCAATGTGCGGGAATTGGACAACGCCATCCAGCGCGCGCTGATTTTGCAGCAGGGCGGCCTGATCCAGCCCCAGGATTTCTGCCTGGCCATGGGCAGCGGCGCCGCGCCACTCCCCACCCTGGCGCCTGCGCCGGTGGTGGCCGAAGCCGAATCGGCCGGTGCCCTGGGCGACGATCTGCGCCGCCGCGAATTCCAGATGATCATCGACACCCTGCGCGCCGAGCGCGGCCGCCGCAAAGAGGCCGCCGAACGCTTGGGCATCAGCCCACGCACCCTGCGCTACAAGCTGGCGCAGATGCGCGATGCCGGGATGGATGTGGAAGCGTATCTGTTCGCCACCTGACCACCGGTAATAACAACCGGTAACAAGGTCGACAACCTTTGTCGCCTTTTCTTACGAGTTGATACAGAGCTGGCACCCTTGTTGCTACCTCCCCTAGTAATCGCTGCCTAGTGTCAAAAATTTGCGTGTTGCCGGAGAGAGAAGGTCATGAGCCAGGGTATTGAGTTCAATCGGTTGATGTTGGATATGCGCTCCATGCAAATGGATGCCATGGCTCAACCGAAATCCGTCGCGCAGGCGCCGGAATTGGGCCAAAGCAGTTTTGCCGACATGCTCGGTTCGGCTATCAACAAAGTCAGCGACACCCAGCAAGCCTCCAGCCAGCTCGCCAACGCGTTCGAGATCGGCAAAAGCGGCGTGGACCTCACCGACGTGATGGTCGCTTCGCAAAAAGCCAGCGTCTCGTTCCAGGCATTGACCCAAGTGCGTAACAAGTTGGTTCAAGCCTATCAAGACATCATGCAGATGCCGGTTTAAGGACGAGATTTAAGTCATGGCAGAAGCAGTCGTGGATAACGTACCCGCCAAGACAGACGGCAAGCCGCCGCTGTTTGGCCTGTCGTTCCTGGAAAACCTCTCGGAAATGACCATGCTGCGTCAGGTGGGCCTGATGGTCGGCCTGGCTGCCAGCGTGGCGATTGGTTTTGCCGTGGTGCTGTGGTCGCAGCAACCGGATTACCGGCCGCTGTACGGCAGCCTGGCCGGCATGGATTCCAAGCAGATCATGGAAACCCTGGCCGCTGCCGACATCGCCTACACCGTGGAGCCCAACTCCGGCGCTCTGCTGGTCAAGGCTGACGACGTGGCCCGTGCGCGCATGAAGCTCGCGGCCGCCGGCGTGACCCCGTCCGACAGCAATATCGGTTTCGAAATCCTCGACAAGGACCAGGGCCTGGGTACCAGCCAGTTCATGGAAGCCACCCGCTACCGTCGTGGCCTCGAAGGCGAACTGGCGCGCACCATCTCCAGCCTGAACAACGTCAAGGGTGCCCGCGTGCACCTGGCCATCCCGAAAAGCTCGGTGTTTGTGCGCGACGAGCGCAAGCCAAGCGCCTCGGTACTGGTTGAGCTGTTCTCCGGCCGCTCCCTGGAGCCTGGCCAGGTGCTTGCGATCATCAACCTGGTGGCCACCAGTGTTCCCGAGCTGAGCAAATCGCAAATCACCGTGGTCGACCAGAAGGGCAACCTGCTCTCCGACATGGCCGAAAACTCCGCGCTGACCCAGGCCGGCAAGCAGTTCGATTACAGCCGACGCATGGAAAGCATGCTCACCCAGCGTGTGCACAACATCCTGCAACCGGTGCTGGGCAACGACCGCTACAAGGCTGAAGTGTCCGCCGATGTGGACTTCAGTGCGGTCGAATCGACCTCCGAACAGTTCAACCCGGACCAGCCCGCCCTGCGCAGCGAGCAGTCCACCAGCGAACAACGCACCGCCAGCAACGGCCCGCAAGGTGTGCCGGGGGCCCTGAGCAACCAGCCACCGGCGCCGGCCTCGGCCCCGCAAACCACCGGCGGCGCCGCCGCCACCGCTGGCGCGATCCAGCCTGGCCAGCCACTGTTGGACGCCAACGGCCAGCAGATCATGGACCCGGCCACCGGCCAGCCAATGCTCGCCCCGTACCCGGCCGACAAGCGTAACCAGTCGACCAAGAACTTCGAACTCGACCGTTCCATCAGCCACACCAAGCAGCAACAGGGTCGCGTCAATCGCCTGTCGGTGTCGGTGGTGGTCGATGACCAGGTCAAGGTCAATGCCGCTGACGGCGCCGTCACCCGTGCCCCGTGGAGCGCCGACGAATTGGCGCGCTTCACTCGCCTGGTGCAGGACGCCGTCGGTTTCGACGCCAGCCGTGGTGACAGCGTCAGCGTGATCAACATGCCGTTCTCCGCCGAGCGTGGCGAAGTGATCGCCGAAGCAGCGTTCTACACCCAGCCGTGGTTCTGGGACATCGTCAAGCAAGTGCTGGGTGTGTTGTTCATCCTGGTGCTGGTGTTCGGCGTGCTGCGCCCGGTGCTCAACAACATCACCGGCAATGGCAAGAAACAACTCGCCGCCTTCGGTGGCAGCGACGTCGAGCTGGGTGGCATGGGCGGTCTGGATGGCGAACTGGCCAACGACCGTGTGAGCCTCGGCGGCCCGCAAAGCATCCTGTTGCCTAGCCCGAGCGAAGGTTACGACGCTCAGCTGAACGCAATCAAAAGTCTGGTGGCAGAAGACCCGGGTCGTGTGGCCCAGGTCGTGAAAGAGTGGATCAACGCAGATGAGTGATAATCGAGCCGCTGTTGCCAAGCTCACCAAGGTCGACAAAGCCGCAGTTTTGCTGCTGTCCCTCGGTGAAACCGACGCCGCCCAAGTGCTGCGCCACATGGGCCCCAAAGAGGTCCAGCGCGTGGGCGTGGCCATGGCGCAAATGCGCAATGTGCACCGCGAGCAAGTCGAGCAGGTGATGAGCGAGTTCGTCGAGATCGTCGGCGACCAGACCAGCCTGGGCGTCGGCTCCGACAGCTATATCCGCAAGATGCTCACCTCGGCGCTGGGCGAAGACAAGGCCAACGGCCTGATCGACCGCATCCTGCTGGGTGGCAACACCAGCGGGCTGGACAGCCTCAAGTGGATGGAGCCGCGCGCCGTGGCCGACGTGATCCGCTACGAACACCCGCAGATCCAGGCGATTGTGGTGGCGTACCTCGACCCCGACCAGGCCGGTGAAGTGCTCGGCCACTTCGACCATAAAGTGCGCCTGGACATCATCCTGCGCGTGTCGTCGCTGAACACTGTGCAGCCAGCGGCCCTGAAAGAACTCAACACGATTCTGGAGAAGCAGTTCTCCGGCAACTCGAATGCCTCGCGCACCACCCTGGGTGGTATCAAGCGCGCGGCGGACATCATGAACTTCCTCGACAGCTCGGTCGAAGGCCAGTTGATGGACTCGATCCGCGAGATCGACGACACCCTGTCCGGCCAGATCGAAGACCTCATGTTCGTGTTCAACAACCTCTCCGATGTCGACGACCGTGGCATCCAGGCGTTGCTGCGCGAAGTGTCCTCCGACGTGCTGGTGCTGGCCCTCAAAGGCTCGGACGAAGGCGTCAAAGAGAAGATCTTCAAGAACATGTCCAAGCGTGCCTCCGAACTGTTGCGCGACGACCTCGAGGCCAAAGGCCCGGTGCGCGTCAGCGACGTGGAAACCGCACAGAAAGAAATCCTCACCATTGCCCGCCGTATGGCCGAAGCCGGAGAAATCGTTCTCGGTGGGAAGGGCGGCGAAGAAATGATCTAAGGCGCCCCTCATGTCGAACAAAGATGAGGCGCCCAGCGATCTGATTCGCGCACGGGACGTCGGTGGGTTCGACATCTGGTCGTTGCCCAGCTTCGACCCGCATGTGCCCGAGCCTGAGCCGGAGCCGGTTGAGGAACTACCGGCAGAAATGGAAGAAGTGCCGCTGGACGAAGTCCAGCCACTGACCCTGGAAGAGTTGGAAAGCATCCGCCAGGAGGCCTACAACGAAGGCTTTGCCGCCGGCGAAAAAGACGGTTTTCGCGCCACCACCCTCAAGGTGCGCCAGGAAGCCGAGGAGGCCCTGAGCGTCAAGCTGGCCAGCCTGGAACGCCTGATGGGCACGCTGTTCGACCCCATCGCCGAGCAGGACTCGCAGATCGAAAAATCCATGGTCGGCCTGGTGGAGCACATCGCTCGCCAGGTGATCCAGCGCGAGCTGGTGCTCGACTCCAGCCATATCGAAAGCGTGATGCGCGAAGCCCTCAAGCTGCTGCCCCTGGGCGTCGGCAATGTGCGGCTGTACATCAATCCGCAGGATTTCGAACAGGTCAAAGCCCTGCGCGAGCGCCATGAAGAAACCTGGCGCATTGTCGAGGACGCGGCGCTGCAGCCCGGCGGTTGCCGCGTCGAAACCGAACACAGCCGCATCGATGCCACGGTGGAAACCCGCATCAGCCAGATCATGGCCAAGTTGCTCGATCAAGTGCACGAACAGGTGTTGAACCCGGCCGAGCCGGACCTGAGCGTGGACCTGGACGCCCCCGATGCGCCTTGACCGCACCAGCTTCGCCAAGCGCCTGAGCGGCTACGTCGAGGCCACCGAATTGCCGGCCCAGCCGATCCTCGAAGGGCGCCTGCTGCGCATGGTCGGCCTGACCCTCGAAGCCGAAGGCCTGCGCGCCGCCATGGGCAGCCGCTGCATGGTGATCAACGACGACAGCTACCATCCGGTGCAGGTCGAAGCCGAAGTGATGGGCTTTTCCGGCAACAAGATTTTCCTGATGCCCGTCGGCAGCCTGGCCGGTATCGCCCCCGGCGCCCGCGTGGTGCCGCTGGCCGACACCGGCCGCCTGCCCATGGGCATGAGCATGCTTGGCCGCGTACTCGACGGCGCCGGTCGCGCGCTGGACGGCAAGGGCGGCATGAAAGCCGAAGACTGGGTGCCGATGGACGGCCCCACCATCAACCCGCTCAACCGTAACCCCATCAGCGTGCCGCTGGACGTGGGCATTCGCAGCATCAACGGCTTATTGACGGTCGGCCGCGGCCAGCGTCTGGGCCTGTTTGCCGGTACCGGTGTAGGTAAGTCGGTGTTGCTGGGCATGATGACGCGCTTTACCGAGGCCGACATTATTGTGGTCGGGCTGATCGGCGAGCGGGGTCGCGAGGTGAAGGAGTTCATCGAGCACAGCCTCGGCGAAGAAGGCCTCAAGCGTTCGGTGGTGGTCGCTTCGCCGGCGGATGACGCGCCGCTCATGCGTTTGCGCGCCGCCATGTACTGCACGCGTATTGCCGAATATTTTCGCGACAAGGGCAAGAACGTCCTGTTGCTGATGGACTCGCTCACGCGTTTCGCCCAGGCCCAGCGGGAAATCGCCCTGGCCATCGGCGAACCGCCGGCGACCAAGGGCTACCCGCCGTCGGTGTTCGCCAAGCTGCCCAAGCTGGTGGAACGTGCCGGTAACGCCGAGGCGGGCGGCGGTTCGATCACCGCGTTCTACACCGTGTTGTCCGAAGGCGATGACCAACAAGACCCGATTGCCGACTCGGCGCGGGGCGTACTCGACGGCCACATCGTGCTGTCGCGGCGCCTGGCGGAAGAGGGGCATTACCCGGCCATCGATATCGAAGCGTCCATCAGCCGGGTAATGCCGGCGGTGGTCACGCCGGAGCATATGGCCCGCGCGCAGCATTTCAAACAGTTGTGGTCGCGCTATCAACAAAGCCGCGACCTGATCAGCGTGGGCGCCTATGTGGCCGGCGGTGACCGCGAAACCGACCTGGCCATCGCGCTGCAACCGCAGTTGGTGACCTACCTGCGCCAGGGCCTCAACGACAAGATCAGCATGGGTGAAAGCGAAGCGCACCTGGGCTCGATCTTCGCCCCGGCGCCAGGCGGCTAAGCCATGGCCAGCACCCGCTCTTCACGCCTGGCCCCAGTGGTGGACATGGCCGAAAAGGCCGAGAAAACCGCGGTGCAGCGCCTGGGTTATTTCCAGGGCCAAGTGCGCTTGGCCGAAAGCAAGCTGGGCGACCTCGAGCGCTTTCGCGCCGAATACCAGGAGCAATGGATCGAGCGCGGCACCAAAGGCGTGTCGGGCCAGTGGCTGATGGGTTACCAGGGCTTTCTCAACCAGCTGGAAACCGCCGTCGGCCAGCAGCGCCAGAGCCTGGCCTGGCACCAGAACAACCTCGACAAGGCTCGCGAGAGCTGGCAGGAAGCCTTTGCCCGCGTCGAAGGCTTGCGCAAGCTGGTGCAGCGCTACATCGACGAAGCCCGCGCGATTGAAGACAAGCGCGAACAAAAGCTGCTGGATGAGCTTTCCCAGCGACTTCCGCGCCAGTCACAGTTCTAAATGTGGTGTTGCCCACAGTCGGTTCACCTGCTAAACCTTGTTGCACATTGCCAATGACAAGGAAGCAGTCGCATGTCAGTCGTTTCTGAAATATCCGAAGACAGGAAAAAATTGACGATCCTGATCAAGGGACGCTTCGATTTCAGCAGCCACCAGTGCTTCCGTGAAGCCTACGAACGTATCGACTCCAGGCCCGATGCCATCGTGGTGGATTTGAAAGAAACCACCTACCTCGACAGTTCTGCCCTCGGCATGCTGTTGCTGCTGCGTGACCATGCCGGCGGTGATGGTGCGGATGTGCGGGTGGTCAACAGCAATTCCGATGTGCGCAAGATCCTCGCTATCTCCAACTTCGACAAATTGTTCGACATCAGTTGAGCGCCCTGGCCCCCGTGCTTGAAGCGCTGACCATCCTGATCGCCGAGGACAGCGCCGCCGACCTGCTGCTGCTGTCGACCATCGTGCGCCGCCAGGGCCATCAGGTCCTCACCGCCAGCAATGGCGCGCAAGCGGTGGAGGTGTTCACCCGCGAGCGTCCGCAACTGGTGTTGATGGACGCGCTGATGCCGGTGATGGACGGCTTCGAGGCCGCGCGCCGGATCAAGCAGCTGGCCGGTGAAGAGCTGGTGCCGATCATCTTCCTCACCTCCCTGCGCGAAAGCGAAGCGCTGGCCCAGTGTCTGGATGCCGGTGGCGATGACTTTTTGCCCAAACCCTACAACCAGCTGATCCTGGCGGCGAAGATCAACGCCATGGACCGCCTGCGCCGCCTGCAAGCCACGGTGTTGCAGCAGCGCGACTTGATTGCCAAGCACCATGACTATCTATTGCATGAGCAGCGCGTGGCCAAGGCGGTGTTCGACAAGGTCGCGCATTCCGGTTGTATCAATGCCGCGCCGAATATCCGTTACCTGCAGTCGCCCTATGCGCTGTTCAACGGTGACCTGCTGCTGGCGGCGTACACGCCCTCCGGTGACATGCATGTGCTGCTCGGCGACTTTACCGGCCATGGCCTGCCGGCAGCGGTAGGTGCCATGCCCCTGGCAGAAGTGTTCTACGGCATGACCGCCAAGGGCTACGGCCTGGCGCAGACCCTGCGCGAGATGAACGCCAAGCTCAAGCGTATCCTGCCGGTGGACATGTTCTGCTGCGCCACCTTGTTGTGCCTGAGCACCCAGCGGCGGGTGGTGGAGGTGTGGAACGGCGGCATGCCTGATGGCTATGTGCATGAGGTTGCCACCGGCAAACGCACGTCGCTGCAGTCGCGGCATTTGCCCTTGGGCGTGCTGTCAGCGCAGGCGTTTGATGACCGCACCGAAGTTTGGCCCATGGCGCTGGGTGACCGCGTGTTTTTGCTTTCCGATGGCGTGCTGGACACCGCCGACGCGAATGACCAGCTATTTGGCGCCGAGCGTTTGCAGCAGGTGTTCGCCGCCAACCGCGAGCCGAACCGCCTGTTCGAAGACATCGAGCAAGCCCTGGCGGCGTTTCGCGGTGAAGTGCGCGATGACGTGAGCATGGTCGAAATCACCCTGCAGGACGGCCAGGCGCTGCGCGCCACCGGGCCGCTGTATGCCGACAGCGGCCAGTCGTGCCCGCTGGATTGGTCGGTGAGTTTCGAGTTTCGCGCCGAAACCCTCAAGCGCTACAACCCGCTGCCCTACCTGCTGCAACTGCTGCTGGAGATTCATGGGCTGCGTGAGCAGAGCGGGGCGCTCTACAGTGTGATGGCCGAGCTGTATTCCAATGCGCTGGAGCATGGCGTGCTGGGCCTGGACTCGCGGCTCAAACGCGATGCTCAAGGTTTTGCCGAGTATTACCGTCAGCGTAATGACCGCCTGGCGCTATTGAACACGGGGTTTTTGCGCGTGCATGTGGAGGTGGTGCCGACGCCATCGGGCGGCAAAATGAGCTTGCGCCTGGAAGACAGCGGCCCGGGGTTTGACGTGGAGCAGGTGCTGGCCCGACCGCTGGATATCGACCGTCTGTCTGGCCGGGGGCTGAGCCTGGTGCGTCAGTTGAGCAGCGATGTACGCTGGTCGGACGGCGGGCGTAGCGTCTGCGTGGAGTTTTGCTGGGGGGGTCTGGCATAATCCGCCGATTCTTGATCAAGGAGCGAGCAAGTGGCAGAGATTCATATGGACCCGGAGGTGTTGTCGGGTTTGCAGGAGGTCATGGAAGGCGAGTACCCCAAGTTGCTGGATACCTTTCTTGATGACTCCCAGAAGCGGGTCGAGGCGTTGCGCAAGGCGCGGGGGGATGCGCCGGCTTTGGGGCGGATTGCCCATAGTTTTAAAGGTAGCAGCGGGAATTTGGGGGCGGTGCGGTTGGCGCAGTTGTGTCAGCGGCTTGAGGTGGAGTCGTCTGAGGTGACGGCGGACCTTGGGGATTTGGTGGACCAGATTGATCGGGAGTTTGCTTTGGTCCGGCCTTTGTATGAGTCCGAGCGGGAGCGGTTTGCCGGGGTTTGAGTTGTGTGTATATCCGTTGTTTAGGTAACGGCGGCTTATGGTTCCGCTCTTACAGCGGGTCACTTTTGGAAGGACCCAAAAGTAACCAAAAGGTCCTCGCCCCACCACTCG